>NZ_BAAASR010000001.1:0-143492 GCF_039532985.1 Streptomyces gobitricini
ACATCCTGCCGTACGGCGCTGTGGGCGGGCGCGGCCTGTGGACAACGGGCTGTGGACAACGGCGAGGGGCGCCGCGTCCGGTGTACGCACGCGCTGTACGTACCGGATGCGGCGGCCCTCGGCCCGCGCGCTCGCGGGCGGCGGTGGGGAACGCCGGGCGCTAGCCCTCCGTTCCGCCGAACCAGCCTCCGTTGCCGTTGCCATTGCCGTTGGTGGTGCCGCCGGTGGAGACCGAGGGACTGGGACTGATACCGCCGGTGGTACCGCCCTCGTCCGTGCCGCCGGTGTCGGTTCCTCCGCCGCCCTCCGGGCCGCCGTCCTGACCGCCGTTCTGACCGCCGTTCTGGCCTCCGTCGTCGCTGTTGCAGTCCCAGTCGAACGGCCCGCACGACGGCTCCGCGGGCTTGGAGCTCTCCGACTTCGACGGGGTGGGCGACGGGCTCTGGGACGGCGTCTGCGACGGTGTCGGCGACGACGACGGCGAGTCCGAGGGGGTGGGCTCGGGGCTCTTGGCGCCGCCGCCGTACACGGTGTCGGCCTCGAGCTTCTCCGGCTCGGGGAAGGGGATCACCTCGGCGCCCTTGAGCGCCGCCGACATGTACTTCTGCCAGATCTCGGACGGGAACGACGAACCGTGGATCTTCTTCTGGTCACCCGTGCCGTACATCTCGAGGAACCCGCGGTTCTTGTTCGCCGCGTTGTCGTCCATCCGGTACATGTCGATGGCCGTGGCCAGCTGCGGCGTGTAACCGACGAACCAGGCGGACTTGTTGCCGTCGGTGGTACCGGTCTTGCCGGCCACCTGACGCCCCGGGATGGCCGCGTTGTTGCCGGTGCCCTCGGGGTGCTCGACGACGTCCCTGAGGACGTCGGTGATGTTGCTGGCGATGGCGGAGGAGAAGGCCTGCTCGGTCTTGACCTCGTGCTTGAAGATGACCTCACCTTCCTCCTTGACCTCCTTCACCGAGTACGGTTCGCGCTGCTTGCCGTTGGCGGCGAAGGTGGCGTAGGCGCCCGCCATACGGATGGCGCTCGGATCGGAGATACCGATGGAGAAGGAGGGCACGTTCGCCTCGACGAGGCTCTCCTTGCGCAGCCCCGCGGCGATCGCCACCTCCCTGACCTCAGGGATGCCGACGTCCATGCCCAGCTGCACGAAGGGCGAGTTGGCGGAGTGGATCATCGCCTCGCGGAGGTTGATGTCGCCGTAGTCCTTGTCACCGTCGTTGACCTGCTGCCACTCCTCACCGTCCTCGTTGTGCCAGACGCTGCCGTCGTACTTCTTGATCGTGAGCTTGTTCTTGCCGTTGTAGTACGTCTTGTCCGGGTCGACCGTCCGCCGCTGGTCCGGCCCCTGCACCGGCTCGCCGCCGGGGTCCCGGACGCCGTACTCCATGGCCGCGGCCAGCACGAAGGGCTTGAACGTCGAACCGACCTGGGCACCCGTCTGGTCGGCGTTGTTGGTGAAGTGCTTGGTGGCGTCGGAGCCGCCGTAGATGGCGACGATCGCGCCGGTACCCGGATCGACCGAGGCACCGCCGAACTGGACGTGGGTGTCCGTCTCCGGCCGCTTCACGGGATCGATGTGGGCCTTCTCGACCTTCTCTACGGCATTCTTCAGCGCTTCGACCTTCTTCCTGTCGAAGGTCGTGTGGATCTCGTACCCCCCCAGGGCGAGGTCCTTGGCCGTGATGCCCAAGTCGTTGTTGTTGATGAAGTACGCCTTGGCCAGGTCGACCATGTACCCCACCTGACCACCGAGCCGCGCTTCCTTCTTCGGCTGGTCGGGCATCGGGAACGACGTGTACTTGGCCCGCACATCGGCCTTCAGGTGCCCGTCCTTGACCATTTCGTCGAGGATCCACTTCCACCGCTTGGTGGCTGCTTCGGTGTTGGCCGCCGGTGTGGCCTTGGGATCGATGTCGACGGAACCCGCGGGGTCGAAGTACGTGGCGCCCTTGAGCACCGCCGCGAGAAACGCGCACTCGCTGGCGTTGAGGTCTTCGGCGTCCTTGTCGTAGTACGTCCGTGCCGCCGCCTGGATCCCGTAAGCGCCGCGCCCGTAGTAGGAGGTGTTCAGGTAGCCCGCCATCACCTCGTCCTTGTCGACCTCCTGGCCGGCCTTCAAGGAGATGAACAGCTCCTTGAGCTTGCGGCTCACGGTCTGGCTCTGGTCGTCCAGCATGGCGTTCTTCACGTACTGCTGGGTGATGGTGGAACCGCCCTGGGTCTGCTCGCCCAGAGCCATGTTGACCAGTGCACGGCCGATGCCCTTGGGGTCGATGCCCTTGTCATCCCGGAACGTCTTGTTCTCGGCGGAGATCACCGCGTTTTCCATGTCATCGGGGATCGTCTTGATGCTGATGATCTGGCGGTTGATCTCTCCACCCGTGGCGGCCATCTGCGTGCCGTCTTCGTAGTAGTAGACGTTGTTCTGAGCCGTGGCGATCTTGACGGGGTCCGGTACCTCCACCATGGAGTACACCACCGCCGAAGCGCCCAGGATCGTGGCCGCGAACCCCAGGGACAGTCCGCCGACGAGCTTCCAGGACGGCACCCAGCGACGCCACCCGTACTTGTCGTGGCGCGGGTAGTCGATCAGCCGCTTGGCGCCCGGCTGCCCTCCGCGTGCGCCACGCCCCGCCGCGGCTCCGGCGGCGCTCTCGGCACCGCGCCGGCGCCCCCCGCGCTGGGCGGCCCGACGAGCCTCGGCGCGACTGCCGTACGCCCGCTCCTCACCGCCGCCGCCGTGCGGGGCGGCAGGAGATCCTGTACTGGTTCCCCGCGCCTGAGCCGCCCTGCGGCCTGAGGGCTGCTGGGCGGCTCGCCTGGCCGCGGCACGTCCGCCACCCTGCGGCTGCGGCGGTTTGCGACGGTGCTCGCTCATCGAACGACTACTCCTCGGGCAGGCGAGTACGCCTGGAAGCGGCAGCTGAGTTCCGGTCCCCCCGAAATGGTTACGGACCAGCCCTGGCCGGGGCTCATCCGCGATGCACTCAGAACGAGGACGCCTACTGGCGCCGCATGGTTCCCACTGGTGTGCATGCCGCACAGACTACGCACGGTCAAAAACCCCTGAGGACCGAAGTTCATCCCAAATCAGGCAAGTCGCTTACTGCGAATTGAGTATGTGACGCCGCTCACCCTAGCTGCCCTTGTCGGGGCTGCCGGGCCGTTCTATCGTCAGGATGTATCGAGCCGATACATCAGCACGGCATAAGAGTCCCGGCGCACGAGCCGGCGAAGGCGGAGGAGGCGAACGGATGAGCAGACGCTCCGGCATCCTCGAGTTCGCCGTCCTCGGCCTGCTCCGCGAAGCTCCGATGCACGGCTACGAGCTGCGCAAGCGGCTCAACACGTCGCTGGGGATCTTCCGGGCCTTCAGTTACGGGACCCTCTACCCCTGCCTCAAGACGCTGGTCGCAAACGGCTGGTTGATCGAGGAGCCGGGCAGCGCCCCCGAGGATGCCCTCGCCGCCTCCCTCGCGGGGCGCCGCGCCAAGATCGTCTACCGGCTGACGGCCGAGGGAAAGGAGCATTTCGAAGAGCTCCTGTCCCACACCGGACCGGACTCCTGGGAGGACGAACACTTCGCCGCCCGTTTCGCCTTCTTCGGCCAGACGGAGCGCGAGGTGCGCATGCGGGTACTGGAAGGCCGGCGCAGCCGCCTGGAGGAGCGCCTGGAGAAGATGCGCGCCTCCCTCGCCCGTACGCGGGAGCGCCTGGACGACTACACGCTCGAGCTGCAACGCCACGGCATGGAGTCCGTGGAGCGCGAAGTGCGCTGGCTGAACGAGCTCATCGAGAGCGAGCGGGCAGGACGGGACCAGCGACGGTCCGGCCCCGGGACCCCGAGGGCCGGCCAGGCCCCCGAGGGCTCCGCCGACGCTCAGCAGGACGACACATCTGGAGAAACGGGCGGCCTGCCCCGGCACGGGGGCAGTACCCGGCCGGATCCGTCCGACGACACCGCAAAGTGAGGCTCTGCGACCCGCAGGGCTTCGAAGATCAACACAGGGAGCAACCGGAATGGGTTCGGTTCGCGTAGCCATCGTCGGCGTGGGCAACTGCGCCGCCTCGCTCGTGCAGGGCGTCGAGTACTACAAGGACGCCGACCCGGCGGCCAAGGTGCCGGGTCTGATGCACGTGCAGTTCGGCGAGTACCACGTCCGGGACGTCGAGTTCGTGGCCGCCTTCGACGTGGACGCGAAGAAGGTGGGTCTTGACCTCGCGGACGCCATCGGCGCCAGCGAGAACAACACCATCAAGATCTGCGACGTGCCGTCGACGGGCGTGACCGTCCAGCGCGGCCACACCCTGGACGGCCTGGGCAAGTACTACCGCCAGACCATCGAGGAGTCCTCCGAGGCCCCGGTCGACATCGTCCAGATCCTCAAGGACAGGCAGGTCGACGTCCTCGTCTGTTACCTGCCCGTCGGCTCCGAGGACGCCGCGAAGTTCTACGCCCAGTGCGCCATCGACGCCAAGGTCGCCTTCGTCAACGCCCTCCCGGTCTTCATCGCCGGTACCAAGGAGTGGGCGGACAAGTTCACCGAGGCCGGCGTCCCGATCGTCGGTGACGACATCAAGTCGCAGGTCGGCGCAACCATCACGCACCGCGTCATGGCGAAGTTGTTCGAGGACCGGGGTGTCATCCTGGACCGCACGATGCAGCTGAACGTCGGCGGCAACATGGACTTCAAGAACATGCTCGAGCGCGAGCGCCTGGAGTCCAAGAAGATCTCCAAGACGCAGGCCGTCACCTCGCAGATCCCCGACCGGGACCTCGGCGAGAACAACGTCCACATCGGCCCCTCGGACTACGTGGCGTGGCTGGACGACCGCAAGTGGGCCTATGTCCGCCTCGAGGGCCGTGCCTTCGGTGACGTCCCGCTGAGCCTTGAGTACAAGCTCGAGGTCTGGGACTCCCCGAACTCGGCGGGTGTCATCATCGACGCCCTGCGCGCCGCGAAGATCGCCAAGGACCGGGGCATCGGTGGCCCGATCCTCTCCGCGTCCTCGTACTTCATGAAGTCCCCGCCGGTCCAGTACTTCGACGACGAGGCCCGTACGAGCGTCGAGAAGTTCATCAAGGGCGAGGTCGAGCGCTAAAGGCTCGGCCCCACTCGCCGAAGGTCCCCGTGGCATCTGCCCGGGGGCCTTCGGCGTATGTGACCCTTGCTGCCATGCCTGTCGTACGTGATCTGCGCGTACTCGTGCGCCTGACCGACTTCCGTCGCCTCCTGGCCGTACGACTGCTCTCCCAGTGCGCCGATGGCGTCTATCAGGTCGCGCTCGCCACGTATGTCGTCTTCTCCCCCGAGAAGCAGACCTCTCCCGCTGCGATCGCCTCCGCCATGGCGGTCCTGTTGCTGCCGTACTCGCTGGTCGGTCCGTTCGCGGGTGTCCTGCTCGACCGCTGGCAGCGCCGCCAGGTCTTCCTCTACGGCAATCTCCTGCGCGCCCTGCTCGCCGCCGGTACGGCGATCCTGATCCTGGCCTCTGTGCCCGACTGGCTCTTCTACACGTCGGCGCTCTGCGTTACGGCCGTCAACCGGTTCGTCCTCGCCGGGCTCTCGGCCGCCCTGCCCCGGGTCGTGGACTCCGAACGGCTCGTGATGGCCAACTCGCTCTCGCCCACCGCCGGCACACTCGCCGCGACCGCGGGCGGCGGTCTCGCCTTCGCCGTGCGGCTCGTGGGCTCCGGTTCCGACGCCGCGGTGGTGCTGCTGGGCGCCGGCCTCTATCTCTGTTCCGCCTTCGCCTCCCTGCGCATGGGTCGCGAGCTGCTCGGCCCCGACCCGGACGAGGTGCAGCCGCGGCTGGGAGTCGCCCTGGCCTCCACGGCCAAGGGGCTGATCAGCGGGGTGCGCCACCTCGGCCGGCGACGAGCGGCGGCCCGGGTGCTTACGGCGATGACGGTGATGCGCTTCTGCTACGGCGCACTGACTGTGATGGTGCTGATGCTCTGCCGGTACGCCTGGTCGTCGACCGAGTCGGAAGGCCTCGCCCTGCTGGGGCTTGCCGTCGGCGCCTCGGGGGCCGGGTTCTTCGCAGCCGCCGTGCTGTCCCCCTGGGCGGTCGGGCAGCTGGGACAGGGCGGCTGGATGGTGGTGTGCGCCGCGTCGGCGTCCGTGCTGGTGCCGGCTCTGGGACTGTTCTTCGCGCCGGCGCCCATACTCGTCGCCGCCTTCGTGCTCGGTCTGGTCACCCAGGGCTCCAAGATCGCCACGGACACGGTGGTGCAGCTCGCGGTGGATGACGCCTACCGGGGGCGGATCTTCTCGCTGTACGACGTCTTCTACAACGCGGCCTTCGTCGGCGCGGCCGGCATCTCCGCCCTGATGCTGCCCCCGGACGGCCGATCGGTGCAGCTGGTCGTCATGGTCGCCGTGCTGTACGCCGGCGTCGCCGCCGCACTGCTGCGCTGGAGGCGCAGGGACGCCCTGCTCTGACCACTGGGCGGTGCGCTGTTTCACGTGAAACATCGCACCGCAGCGGCCTGCTCCGAAGCGAGATCGTGTTTCACGTGAAACGCGATCTCGCTTCGCGCTCTCAGCTCTGAGCGGCCCACCACTCCTTGAGCGCGGCAGCGGCGTCACCGTGCTCCATCGGTCCGTTCTCCAGGCGCAGCTCCAGGAGGAACTTGTACGCCTTGCCCACGGACGGCCCGGGGCCGATGCCGAGCACCTCCTGGATCTGATTGCCATCCAGGTCGGGCCGGATGGCGTCCAGCTCCTCCTGTTCCTGCAGCTTCGCGATGCGCTCCTCCAGCCCGTCATAGGCACGGGAGAGAGCGGCTGCCTTGCGTTTGTTCCGGGTGGTGCAGTCCGAGCGGGTCAGCTTGTGCAGACGACTCAGCAGCGGTCCCGCGTCACGCACATAGCGGCGTACGGCGGAGTCGGTCCACTCGCCGGTGCCGTACCCGTGGAAGCGCAGGTGCAGCTCCACCAGCCGCGAGACGTCCTTGACCATCTCGTTGGAGTACTTGAGCGCGACCATGCGCTTCTTGGTCATCTTCGCGCCGACCACCTCGTGGTGGTGGAAGGAGACCCGTCCGTCCGCCTCGAAACGGCGCGTACGCGGCTTGCCGATGTCGTGCAGGAGCGCTGCCAGTCGGAGCACCAGGTCGGGGCCGTCCTCTTCGAGGTCGATGGCCTGCTCCAGCACGGTGAGCGAGTGCTCGTAGACATCCTTGTGCCGGTGGTGCTCATCGCTTTCGAGCCGCAGCGCGGGCAACTCGGGCAGCACACGCTGAGCAAGACCGCTGTCGACCAGTAGCCCCAGGCCCTTGCGCGGGTTCGTGGAAAGGATCAGCTTGTTGAATTCATCCCGTACCCGCTCGGCGGAGACGATGTCGATCCGCTCGGCCATCCGCTTCATCGCGTCCACGACGTCAGGAGCGACCTCGAAGTCGAGCTGCGCGGCGAAGCGCGCCGCGCGCATCATGCGCAGCGGATCGTCGGAGAAGGAATCCTCCGGCGTTCCCGGCGTCCGCAGAACGCGCTCGGCCAGATCCTCCAGCCCGCCGTGTGGATCGATGAACTCCTTCTCGGGCAGGGCGACGGCCATCGCGTTGACGGTGAAGTCCCGGCGGACCAGGTCCTCCTCGATGGAGTCACCGTAGGACACCTCCGGTTTGCGGGAGGTCCTGTCGTACGCCTCGGAGCGGTAGGTCGTGATCTCGATCTGGAAGATCTGCTCGGCGTCACCGCCGCGGGCGGCCTTCTGCACACCCACCGTGCCGAAGGCGATCCCCACCTCCCACACCGCGTCGGCCCATGGCCGGACGATCTTCAGCACGTCCTCGGGCCGCGCGTCGGTGGTGAAGTCCAGGTCATTGCCGAGCCGGCCGAGCAGTGCGTCCCGTACCGATCCGCCGACCAGGGCGAGGCTGAACCCGGCCTCCTGAAATCGGCGGGCGAGATCATCGGCTACGGGCGACACGCACAGTAGTTCACTGACCGCGCGGTGTTGCACCTGGCTCAGTGCAGTCGGGTTGTCTTCGTTGGCGTTCGGCACAACAGAAAAGGGTACGTGTCCCGGCCCTGGGCGGCGTCCCGGTTTCCAGCGGCATCCGGGCGCCTGCTTCCGCGCCCAGCGGACCCGTACGTGCCCGATCATGTGGAGCAGTCCGCGGCACTTAGCCCCGGCGCTCCTCGTTACCATGCGTGGACGCAGAAACCGACGAACCACCAACGGCAACAGACGACGAGGACGGGCGAGCGCGTGGCCGAGGCGGCAGACTTCCAGAGCACGAGTCGCTCTCCTGCCCGGCGGTGGCTACGGCGTGCGGCCTCCGGCCTCGTGAGTGTGCCGCTCCTGGCGGGCCTGCTGTACGTCCCCTCCACACCTCCCGCGTCCGCCGCCGAGAAGGCTTCCCCGTCCAGGACCGTCGATGTGTCCCTGAACACGCTGTCGCCCACCACGCCGGTCGAGGGGGACACCCTCACGATCAGCGGCACGGTGACCAACGAGGGCAAGGAGACGGTGAGCGCGGCGCAGGTCGACGTGCGCCTGGGGCCCCGTATGGCCAACCGGGGTGAGATCGACGCGGTGGCCAAGCGTTCCGGCTTCGCTCCGGGTGATGACGGGGCGGCACTCGGTGGTCCGTACAGCATCAAGATCCCGAAGCTCCCGGCCGGCATCAGCGAGGACTTCAGCATCGCCGTGCCGGTAGAGAAGCTGGGCCTCGACGACGAGGGGGTCTACCAGCTCGGGGTCTCCCTCACGGGCCGGACGGCGAACACCCGCTACGACCAGGTGCTGGGGATCGAGCGAACCCTCCTGCCGTGGCAGCCCGAGGCCACCGAGAAGAAGACCCAGGTCACCTATCTCTGGCCGTTGATCTCCTCGACGCACCTGTCCGCGGAGACCGGCTCGGACGACCAGCAGACACCGGTGTTCGAGGACGACGACCTGGCCGCGGAGCTCGCCCCCGGCGGACGGCTGGAGCGGCTCGTCGCGCTCGGCGCCGAACTCCCCGTCACCTGGGTGGTCGACCCTGACCTGCTCGCCACCGTCGATGCGATGACCCGGAACTACCAGGTCAAGGACGGCACCGAACGGGTGCCCGGCAAGAACCAGACCATCGCCAAGCAGTGGCTGAACAGTCTGGACAAGGCCGTGCAGGGTGACCAGGTGGTGGCGTTGCCTTACGCCGACCCCGACCTGGCGTCCCTCGCCCACCGCGGCAAGGATGTATCCGGCTCGCTCAGCCATCTCCAGCCGGCCACCGAAGTGGCCGAGAGCACGGTCGAGACCATCCTCCATGTGAAGCCGTCCGTCGACTTCGCCTGGCCGGTCGACGGAGCGGTCGACCCGTCGATCATCGACGTCGCCACCTCCGCCGGGGCCGACAAGGTGATCGCCCGTAACGACAGCATCCGGGACGAGCTGCCGTACACGCCCAACGCCGCCCGGCCCATCGGCGGCGGAACCACGGCCGTCGTGGCCGACGCGTCACTGTCCACGGCTTTCCAGGGCGACATGGCTCGGGCGGGCGACTCCACTCTGGCCGTCCAGCAGTTCCTCGCGCAGACCCTTGCGGTGACCCAGCAGCAGCCGGGCAAGCTGCGCAGCATCGTGGTGGCCCCGCAGCGGATGCCGACCGCGGCACAGGCCCAGTCGATGGCCGCCGCACTGCGCGCCCTGTCCGCCCAGCGCTGGACGCAGCCCAGCGACCTGCTCACGGCAGCCGCGGCCAAGCCGGACGACCGGGCCACGACGAAGGTCCCGGGCGCCAGGAAGTACCCGGCCAAGCTCCGCAAGCAGGAGCTGCCCGTCAAGGCTTTCCAGGACATGAAGACCACCAAGGACACCCTGGACAAGTTCAAGGTCATCCTGACGATGGCGTCGCGGGTGGTGACGCCCTTCGGAAACGCGATCAACCGGGAGATGTCGACGTCCTGGCGCGGCCGCGCGGAGCCGGCGTCGGCGTACCGGCAGAGCGTGCAGGCCCATCTGCGGGACCTCACCTCCGAGGTCCAGTTGATCGAGAAGTCCGACCTCACCCTGTCGGGCCGCAGCGCCACCATCCCGGTCACGGTGCAGAACCAGCTGCTTCAGGACGTCGAGCACCTGGTGCTGCGCCTGACATCGACCAAACCGACCCGTCTGAAGCTGAACGGCGACGGCGCCGTGGCCGAGCTGCCGGTGAAGATCGCCGGCGGGCACAGCCAGTCGGTCAAGTTCACGGCGTCCGCCAACGCCAACGGTCCGGTCCCGATGACGGCCCAGCTGTACACGGAGGACGGCAAGCCGTACGGCAAACCGATGACCTTCACCGTGAAGGTCTCCGAGATCACGCCGACGGTGATGCTGGTGATCGCCGGTGGCTTCCTGCTGCTCGCTCTGGCCGGCATCAGGATGTACACCCACCGCAAGCGCGCCGCGGCGCGCGCGACGGACGTGGGCGACCCGGGTGACGATTCAGGTGACAATCCGGGTGAGGAGCCGGGTGACGAGCCGGACGCCGAGGCACAACCGGACACCGGCACGGAGACGGACCACCGGGCGGGCGGTGCGGCTGCGCGGAGCGGTGATTCCGAGCAGCCGAGTGACCCGACGCCGGACACCGGAGCGCAAAGCACCGACCCGTCGGGCCAGGGTGAGAAAGTGGACCGTTGATCGATGTCGTGGCCGGTCGGCCGGGGACGATGAGGTGGGGTAAACCATGAACGCGCCGTACGACGGTGACCGTGGTCAAGGCGCGGGCGGCGGCAGCGCGCCTTCCGGCGAGACGTTCCCCGCAGCGGGCCAAGTCCCGCCCCCGGCGGCGCCGCCCTCCCCGGATCCGTACGTCCAGCACGCCTACGAGCAGGATCCGTACGGCAGGCACGACCTCGCCGCGCAGGACCCGGTCGGCGAGGCGCTCTACGACAGAGCGGCGCACCCCCCACCGCCGCCGGGCACCTACGAGGAGCCGCCGCCGCTCTACGAGCAGCCCGCCGCGCCGCAGTACGCCCCGGACCCGCGGGTCTGGGCGCAGACTCCGCCACCCGAGCCCGACGGGCCGTCCCGCCACCTTCCCTATGGCGACGACGCCCGGACCGTTCAGTTCACCGGAGTCGACGACCTCGTCACGCACGCCGCCGAGGAACAGCCCGAGCCGGATGCTTTCGCCCACCTCTACCGGGATCAGCAGGCTCACGGGCAGCCACCCGCCCCCCAGGAGCCCGAACCGGCGCCCGCGGCCGCGCCCGCCCCGAAGAAGTCCGGGGGCCGGGCCTCCGGTCTGCTGAAGTCGAGCGCCGTAATGGCGGCCGGCACGCTGGTCTCCCGGCTCACCGGCTTCGTACGCAGCCTGGTGATCACCGGCGCCCTGGGCGCCGCACTGCTGGGTGACACCTACACCGTCGCGGCCACCCTGCCCACGATGATCTACATCCTGACTGTCGGTGGCGGCCTCAACTCGGTCTTCGTCCCACAGCTCGTCCGCTCGATGAAGAACGACGAGGACGGCGGCGAGGCCTACGCCAACCGGCTGCTGACCCTGGTGATGGTCGCACTGGGCCTGATCGTCACCATCGCGGTGTTCGGCGCCCCGCTGCTGATCCGGGCGATGTCGGACACGATCGCCAGCGACGCGGCCGCGAACGGCGTGGCCGTCACCTTCGCACGCTTCTGCCTGCCCACGATCTTCTTCATGGGCGTGCACGTGGTGATGGGTCAGATCCTCAACGCCCGGGGCCGGTTCGGCGCGATGATGTGGACCCCGGTCCTCAACAACATCGTCGTGATCTTCACCTTCTCCATGTTCATCTGGGTCTACGGATCCGCCGCCGAGAGCGAGATGGGCGTCACGACCATCCCCGACGAGGGGGTGCGCCTGCTGGGCATCGGCACGCTGATCGGCCTGGTGGTCCAGTCGTTGGCGATGATCCCGTACCTGCGCGAGGCCGGCTTCCGGTTCCGCCCCCGCTTCGACTGGAAGGGCCACGGACTCGGCAAGACGGTCAGGCTCGCCAAGTGGACCGTCCTGTTCGTCCTCGCCAACCAGGCCGGTGTCGTCGTCGTGACCCAGCTGGCCACGGCGGCGGGCAAGGCCTCCGGCCAGGACGGCGCCGGCTTCCTCGCGTACACCAACGCCCAGCTCATCTGGGGCATGCCGCAGGCCATCATCACCGTCTCGGTCATGGCCGCACTGCTGCCGCGTATCTCACGCGCCGCCCACGACAACGACCCGGGCGCCGTCCGTGACGACATCTCCCAGGGGCTGAGGAACTCCGCCGTCGCGATCGTGCCCGTCGCCTTCACGTTCCTGGCCCTCGGCGTCCCCATGTGCACGCTGCTGTACGCATCCAGCGGGATCGAGGCCGCCCGGAGCATGGGCTTCATCCTGATGGCCTTCGGCCTCGGCCTGATCCCCTACTCGGTGCAGTACGTCGTCCTCCGCGGCTTCTACGCCTACGAGGACACCCGTACGCCCTTCTACAACACCGTGATCGTGGCCGCCGTCAACGCCGCGGCGGCAGCGGCCTGCTACTTCCTCCTGCCCGCCGAGTGGGCCGTCGTCGGCATGGCCGCCTCCTACGGTCTGGCGTACGCCGTCGGTGTCGGGGTCGCGTGGCGCCGGCTGCGCAACCGACTGGGCGGCGACCTGGACGGTGCGCACGTTGTACGCACCTACGCCCGGCTGTGCATGGCGTCCGTCCCCGGGGCGGTCCTCGGTGGCGCCACCGGCTTCGGCATCCTCAAGGTCCTCGGCGACGGCGCCCTGGGGTCGCTCGTCGCACTGGTGGGTGGCGGAATCGTACTGATGGGCGTGTTCTACGTCGCGGCACGGAAGATGCGGATCGCGGAGCTCAACGCCATGGTCGGCATGGTGCGCGGCCGTCTCGGACGTTAGAAACGAGGGCTGGCACAACCATCGTCGGCGACCGCGTGTCGTGCATAGCGCCGGAGTGTGGGCACAATTGGCATGGCTGTTGGATGTGGCGCAACGGATGGGGAGGCAGGAACGACGGTGGCGGAACGTAGCACGGCTGCCGTCGACGTGGCCGACAACAGCGGTAACGACCCGCTGACCGCCAAGGCGGACAAGGCCGCGAGCGACGGGGTGGCGGAAGCGCAGGACACGGCGGAGCGGTCCGCCCAGGACGGCGACGGCGAACGGCGGGACGGAGAGCCGTCCGTCATCACGACGCCCGAGCTCCACAGTGGCCACAAACTCGCCAGACGCTACCGGCTCGAGGAGTGCGTCACCCGTCTGGACGGGTTCAGCAGTTGGCGCGCGGTCGACGAGAAACTGCGCCGGGCCGTCGGGGTCCATATCCTCCCCGCCGAACACCCGAGGGCCCGCTCGGTGCTGGCCGCGGCGCGCTCCTCGGCGCTCCTCGGCGACCCCCGCTTCGTCCAGGTCCTGGACGCTGTCGAGGAGAACGACCTCGTCTACGTCGTCCACGAGTGGTTGCCGGACGCCACCGAGCTCACCGCGCTCCTTGCGGCCGGCCCGCTCGAGGCCCACGACGCCTACCAACTCGTCAGCCAGGTCTCCCAGGCCATGGCCGCCGCCCACCGCGAAGGC
Source organism: Streptomyces gobitricini (assembly GCF_039532985.1). Classification (NCBI taxonomy): domain Bacteria; kingdom Bacillati; phylum Actinomycetota; class Actinomycetes; order Kitasatosporales; family Streptomycetaceae; genus Streptomyces; species Streptomyces gobitricini. The sequence goes on from NZ_BAAASR010000001.1 coordinate 13,529, forward strand.
CTCGCCCACCTGCGGCTCACGCCGAGCGCCGTACTGCGGAGCTCCACCGGCCAGTACCGGATCCGCGGACTCGCCGTGAACGCCGCACTGCGCGGCATCAGCGCCGACCGCCCGCAGCGCAGCGACACCGAGGCGATCGGCGCCCTGCTGTACGCCGCGCTGACCAAGCGCTGGCCGTACGAGGACGATGCCTACGGCCTGTCGGGGCTGCCCAAGGGCGTTGGCCTGATCCCGCCGGACCAGGTACGTGCCGGTGTGCACCGCGGCCTGTCGGAGATCGCCATGCGCGCCCTGGTCAACGACGGTGCGACCGCGTCCCGCCAGGAGCCTCCCTGCACCACGCCCGACGAGCTCGCCAAGGCCGTCGCGGCCATGCCGCGCATCCGCCCGCCGGAGCCTACTTTCCCGACTCCCCTCGAGTACCAGCGCACGACCTACCAACAGGGCAACTACGGCCGCCCCCAGGCACGCATCGGCTCGGCTTCGATGGCCGCGCCTATGCCGCCCCCTCCTCTGCAGAGCCGTACGGGCAAGGCCCTCAAGTGGACCGTGTCGGCGCTCCTCATCGCGGCCCTGGGCCTGGGCAGCTGGCAGGTGGCGGACAAGCTCCTCGACCGGGGGAGCAACAGCAAGACCGGCGAGACCGGTACCCAGACGTCTCCCGGCGGCCAGAACCAGAAGGAGCCGCAGAAGCCTCCGCAGCCGCTGCGGATCGCCGACGCCCGTGAGTACAAGCCCGGGGGTTCCGGCATACAGGAGCACGAGGTAGCGCACGCGGTGGACGACAGCCCCGACACCGCCTGGATCACCCCCCAGTACTTCGGCTACGCCAACTTCGGCAACTACCCCAGCCGGAAGCAGGGCAGCGGGGTCATCGTCGACCTCGGCAGCGTGCAGAACGTCCGGGGCGTCGACGTGACGATGTATCGCTCCGGCCAGAAGGCGCAGGTACTGACGGCCGACGAGGGGGCGACCGACCCCAGTGGGCCGGGGGACTTCACTCATCCCTTGACCAAGCTCAAGACAGTGGGCGACACCCTCAAGGCCACCGTGGACAAGCCCATCCGCACCCGCTACGTACTCGTCCACATCACGGAGCTGCCGCGTGACGGCGAAGGCGGCTACCGTGGCGGCATTTCCAGCATCAAGGTGCTCGGTTGACGCCTCCGGGCTCGACGAGTGCCGACGGTGACGGGTGGAGGGGAGGCGGGCGGCATGACGAGCGGGGCATCCGAGAAACCCAGTGACCAGGACCTCTTGGCGCGCCATGTGGCCGGCGATCCGGACGCCTTCGGCGAGCTCGTACGCCGCCACCGCGACCGTCTCTGGGCCGTCGCCCTGCGTACGCTGGGGGACCGCGAGGAGGCCGCTGACGCCGTCCAGGACGCCTTGGTGTCCGCCTTCCGGGCCGCCCACACCTTCCGCGGTCAATCGGCCGTCACGACCTGGCTGCACCGCATCACCGTGAACGCGTGCCTCGACCGGGCTCGCAAGGCCGCCTCTCGCAGAACGTCGCCCGTCGACGACACCGAGCGCCTGGAGCAGCTCCTGGAGCCCCATGAGTCGGCCGAAGCCCCGGCCGAGCGCCAGGACCTCCACCGAGAGCTGTTCGCCGCGCTCGGCAAGCTCCCCGAGGATCAGCGTGCCGCTCTGGTCCTCGTGGACATGCAGGGTTATCCGGTCGCCGAGGCGGCACGAGTCCTCGACGTACCGACGGGGACGGTGAAGAGCCGCTGTGCACGGGGGAGGGCTCGACTCCTTCCTCTGCTCACTCATCTGCGCGGTGACGCGGTGGATAACGATGGCCTGGACCGGGGAAGGAACCGGACGCCGGGGACGTCCGTCCCACCGGCGTCGGGACCAAGGGATGCAGGACCGAGTGATCCTGCTGCTGTGAAGGGCGGAGGTGGGCGCGCGTGACCACGACCGACACGACTCAGCACCCGGACGTCTCGGAAATCTCCGACCTCACGGAAGGGCTGCTGCCGCCCTCCCGGACGGCCGACGTACGCGCGCATCTGGACAGCTGCGCGCTGTGCGCCGATGTCCGGTCCTCCCTGGAAGAGATCCGTGGCTTGCTGGGCACCCTCCCCGGGCCGGCCCGGATGCCGGCCGACATCGCCGAGCGCATCGACGCCGCCCTGGCCGCCGAAGCACTGCTGGATGCCACAGCTCCATCAGCGGCGGTGAAGCGTGTTTCACGTGAAACAGTGCCCGCCGCTCCCCTCCCCCCCGGGCCGGTTCACGACGACCGTCCCACCGGCCGTCCACGCGCCACCACTGGCCCGGGCCGCGAGCGTCCCGCACGACGTCGGCGGCGCACCGCACTCCTCGGCGCGGTCTTCGGTGCCGCGGCCATGGGCGTGAGCGTCCTCCTCTTCCAGACCATTCAGTCCGGGGAGGACACCACCGGGTCCAGGACAGCGGACACGGCTGTCAGCGCGCCCGACGAGGGGGCGTTCTCCGGCATGCCCGTGGAAGAGCGGGTCGAAGCGCTGCTGGCCACTGCTGAGCCGCCCAAGTCCGCCCGCACCGAGAAGCAGCCCCCCTCCGTCGAGAAGCCGTCGATGATGTCCACCGAGGAAGCCGTGACCATCCCGTCGTGCATCCAGGCAGGCACCGGCCGCGATGACCAGGCGCTTGCCGCGCAGCCCGGCACGTACGAGGGAAAGGCCGCTTATCTCGTAGTGCTGCCGCACACCACGGACCCCTCCCGAGTGCAGGCGTACGTCCTCGACGCGTCCTGCGCCACGCGGGAGGACCCCAAGGCAGACGTCCTGCTGACGCGCGCCTACCCTCGTCCCTGACTCGCGCCTCCGTGCCGCTCGGGCACCGCGGGAATGCATGCCCCGTAGGATCCGTTGGGTGGGGTGAGAGGTCCTAGACCCGGCCCCTGTAGGCAGTAGGCAGTCCGCAGAGACGAGGAAGAAACCCGTGAGCGACGTCCGTAACGTGATCATCATCGGCTCCGGGCCCGCCGGCTACACGGCTGCGCTGTACACGGCGCGCGCGTCGCTGAAGCCGCTGGTCTTCGAAGGTGCCGTCACCGCTGGTGGTGCGCTCATGAACACGACCGACGTGGAGAACTTCCCCGGCTTCCGTGACGGGATCATGGGCCCCGACCTGATGGACAACATGCGAGCCCAGGCCGAGCGCTTCGGTGCCGAGCTCGTCCCCGACGATGTGGTCTCGGTCGACCTGACCGGTGACATCAAGACGGTGACGGACACGGCCGGCACTGTGCACCGTGCCAGGGCCGTGATCGTGACGACCGGTTCCCAGCACCGCAAGCTGGGCCTGCCGAACGAGGACGCGCTCTCGGGCCGGGGCGTCTCCTGGTGCGCGACCTGTGACGGGTTCTTCTTCAAGGACCAGGACATCGCCGTGGTGGGCGGCGGCGACACCGCCATGGAGGAGGCGACCTTCCTCTCCCGGTTCGCCAAGTCCGTCACCATCGTCCACCGCCGGGACACCCTGCGTGCCTCCAAGGCTATGCAGGAGCGCGCCTTCGCCGACCCGAAGATCAAGTTCGCGTGGGACAGCGAGGTCGCGGCGATCCACGGTGAACAGAAGCTCTCCGGTCTGACGCTGCGCAACACCAAGAGCGGTGAGACCTCCGAGCTGCCGGTCACTGGTCTCTTCATCGCCGTGGGCCACGACCCGCGCACGGAGCTGTTCAAGGGCCAGTTGGAACTGGACGACGAGGGCTATCTCAAGGTGAACGCGCCCTCGACGCGCACCAACCTGGCCGGTGTCTTCGGCGCTGGTGACGTCGTGGACCACACCTACCGTCAGGCGATCACCGCTGCCGGTACCGGCTGCTCCGCCGCCCTGGACGCCGAGCGTTTCCTGGCGGCCCTGGCTGATGGCGAGAAGGCCGCCGAGCCGGAGAAGACCCCCACGGTCTGATCACTTATTTCCCCACCCACACCCCGCGAAGTGAAGGAGGCCGCCGTGGCCGGCGACCTGAAGAACGTGACCGACGACTCCTTCGAGGAAGACGTCCTCAAGAGCGACAAGCCCGTGCTGGTGGACTTCTGGGCCGCCTGGTGCGGTCCGTGCCGCCAGATCGCGCCGTCGCTCGAGGCCATCGCCGCCGAGCACGGTGACCAGATCAGCATCGTCAAGCTCAACATTGACGAGAACCCCGCCACGGCCGCCAAGTACGGTGTCATGTCGATTCCGACGCTGAACGTCTACAAGAACGGCGAGGTCGACAAGACCATCGTCGGCGCCAAGCCGAAGGCCGCCATTCTCCGGGACCTGGAGCCCTACCTCGGAGACCAGGTCTCCAAGGCCTGACACCTCTGTTTCACGTGAAACACGAACGGCCCACCCCTGCGGGGTGGGCCGTTCGGCATACCGGGGACGGTCAGGCAGCCGTCACAGGGGCCGTAGGGCCGGCTCCTTCTGCACGGCTCCCAGCAAGCGATCGAGAGCCAGCTCGACGTCTTCCTTCCAGGACAAGGTCGTCCGCAGCTCCAGACGGAGCCTCGGATACGCGGGATGCGGGCGGACGGTCTTGAACCCCACGGACAGCAGGTGATCCGCGGGTAGCACGCATGCCGGCTCCTTCCACCGAGCGTCGCCGAATGCCTCGATGGCTTTGAACCCACGGCGCAGCAGATCCTTCGCCACCGTCTGGACCATCACGCGTCCCAGCCCCTGCCCCTGGTAACCGGGGTTGATCCAGGCCGTCATCAGCTGAACCGCGTCAGGGGACACCGGGCTCGTGGGGAAGGCGGTCGAGCGTGGTACGTACGCAGGCGGGGCGTAGAGAACGAACCCGACCGGCACGTCGTCCACGTAGACCACACGGCCGCAGGACCCCCAGTCCAGCAGCACGGCGGAGATCCAGGCCTCCTTCTCCAGCTCCGGAGTGCCTGCTTTTACCGCGGCTTCTCCGCTGACCGGATCAAGCTCCCAGAAGACGCACGCGCGACACCGCTGGGGGAGATCCGGAAGGTTGTCCAACGTGAGCGGTACGAGCCGACGCCCCATGAAGGCTGTTCCTCACTTCCTTGGCCTGCCGCTCCAAGAGCGGCGGTCAGCACGCTCCGTTCCCGGAGCAAGCTGCCGATGAACCCGCCGACCGCACCGAGTCCCAGTCCTGCTGTCAGCAGTTGGCTGCGGCTCACCTCTCGCATGCCTGGCTCTCCCTCCGAGGTGGATCAGGCGGATGCGCATACCAGAACGCATCGTATCGATCGGGTGATGACACGCATACGGGAAGAGGCCAAAGGGCGGACCGTGTTCCGGTGAACACCGGCACACGGTCCGCCCCAACCTCTGACGAGCAGCAGGGAGGACGCTCCCCCGCTCAGCCCTGGTCGCCGTCCTCGGGGTCCTCCTCCGCCAGCCCCTTCTCAAGGACCCGGCCCTCCCCCGGAGCAAGGGTGCCGAGGATCCGCTCCAGGTCCTCCATCGAGGCGAACTCGACGACGATCTTGCCCTTCTTCTGCCCCAGGTCGACCTTCACCCGCGTCTCGAAACGGTCGGAGAGCCGGGTGGCCAGCTCCGAGAGCGCCGGCGAGACGCGGGTACCGGCACGCGGCCCTTTCGCCTTGGGCGGGCTGCTGGGCTCGGAGCCCATCAGCGTCACGATCTCCTCCACCGCCCGGACCGAGAGGCCCTCGGCCACGATCCGGTAGGCCAGCTTCTCCTGGGTCTCAGGGTCGTCGACCGAAAGCAGGGCCCGGGCGTGCCCCGCCGACAGCACACCGGCGGCCACCCGGCGCTGGACAGTCGGTGACAGCCGCAGCAGACGCAGCGTGTTGGAGACCTGCGGCCGAGAGCGACCGATACGGTCGGCCAGCTGCTCGTGAGTGCAGTTGAAGTCCTTCAACAGCTGGTCGTATGCCATGGCCTCTTCGACCGGGTTCAGCTGCGCCCGGTGCAGGTTCTCCAGCAGCGCGTCCAACAGGAGCTTCTCGTCCTCGGTGGCACGCACGATCGCCGGAATGTGCTCCAGGCCCGCCTCACGGCAGGCCCGCCAGCGGCGCTCACCCATGATGAGCTCATAGCGCTCGGGGCCCAGCTGCCGCACGACAACAGGCTGGAGCAGCCCCACCTCCCTGATGGAGGTCACCAGCTCGGCCAAGGCGTCCTCGTCGAACACCTCTCGCGGTTGGCGCGGGTTCGGCGTGATCGCATCCAGCGGAAGTTCGGCGAAGTACGCGACGGCCGACGTCTCGGCCTCGGCGACCACCTCCGGCTCTGCGACCGGAGGCTCACTGTCCACGGGCTCCGAGCTCTGCGGCAGCGTCGCCACTTTCGCGGCCGCCACTCCGCGCTCCGCGGCCAGCGACGGGATCGCCCCCGGGGAGGTGGATCCCACTCCCACCGAGGTCGTCTGCCGCTCCTGCGGTGCGGCGGGGATCAGTGCACTGAGCCCACGCCCCAGCCCCCTACGTCGCTCACTCACTGGATCCCCTCCGACATGCTGTGCTGGGTGTTCTGATTGCCCCCGGAGGTGTGCTGGGCGTCGTAGTGGATACCGACGCCCCGCAATGCGATCTCGCGCGCCGCTTCGAGATACGACAGCGAGCCGCTGGAACCGGGGTCGTACGTCAGGACCGTCTGCCCATAGCTCGGGGCCTCCGAGATACGGACCGACCGCGGAATGCTGGTCCGCAGTACTTCGTCACCGAAGTGGCTGCGGACCTCCTCGGCCACCTGTGATGCCAGCCGGGTCCGGCCGTCGTACATGGTGAGGAGGATCGTCGACACATGCAGGGCCGGGTTCAGATGGCCCCGCACCAGATCGACGTTCCTCAGCAGCTGACCGAGGCCTTCCAGCGCGTAATACTCGCACTGGATGGGAATGAGCACCTCGGCGCCGGCCACCAGGGCATTGACCGTGAGCAGGCCGAGCGAGGGCGGGCAGTCGATGAGGATGTAGTCCAGCGGCTGCTCATACGCCTGGATCGCTCGCTGGAGCCGGCTCTCCCGCGCCACCAGCGACACCAGCTCGATCTCCGCACCGGCGAGATCGATGGTGGCCGGGGCGCAGAACAGACCCTCTACATCGGGGACCGGCTGCACCACATCGGAGAGCGGCTTGCTCTCCACCAGGACGTCGTAGATCGAGGGGACGTCGGCATGGTGGTCGATCCCCAGAGCCGTGGACGCGTTGCCCTGCGGGTCGAGATCGACGACCAGGACGCGAGCACCGTGGAGTGCCAGCGAGGCAGCGAGGTTGACCGTAGTGGTGGTCTTACCCACCCCGCCCTTCTGGTTGGCAACCACCATGATGCGTGTCTGCTCAGGCCGGGGAAGTCCCTCACCCGCACGGCCCAGAGCCTCTACCGCCAGTTGGGCGGCTCGACCAATGGGGGTGTCGTCCATCGGGGGCGGCGTTTCACGTGAAACATCCTCCCCCGCCGATTCGGTACGGGGACCGGGGACCGGATCGGTCATCGGTCCCGCGATGTTGGCGTCGGACCGCAAGGATTCACTCTCCTCGGCTTCAGGCTCGCGATGAGGAGAGCCTGCCATGCTTTCGGTGTCGTGAACCAGCGAGGCCCGTGGTTCTGTGGAGAACTCCACCTTTGTGGACAACTCCGTAGCCCTCGTGGGTGGCTTACGGTCGCGCGGCGTGGCAGCCGCGCGACCGCGGCTGATGATTCCCTGCAGCAGTGAGCGACGTTTCACGTGAAACATTGATGCACTCGTCGCAGAGTCAGGGCGTCACGACACTCCGAAATGCGTACGTATGAGGATCAACCAGATGTCAACGGCGTCGGCGCGAGGGCCTGGCAGCCTTGGCGCGCTTGGCGGCGAACCTCACACCGCCGGGGCTCTCACCGACCTCCACACGCACCACGGTCGACAGCGGCTCGACAATTCCTTCGCCCACATGAAGAACGGAAGTCTCCACGACGCCCAGCTTGCTCAATGCGGCTCGAGCGCCCTGGATCTCCTCCTCGGCCGTGTCGCCCTTCAGTGCCAGCATCTCTCCGTACGGCCGCAGCAGGGGGACACCCCAGCCCGCCAGACGGTCCAGCGGAGCGACAGCCCGCGCAGTGACGACATGGACGGGCGGCAGCTTGCCGAGGACTTCTTCGGCCCGCCCGCGCACCACGGTCACATGGTCCAGACCCAGCAGCTCCACGACTTCCTGGAGGAAGTTCGTACGGCGCAACAGCGGCTCAAGAAGGGTGATCTTCAGGTCGGGCCGGACCAGCGCGAGCGGGATACCGGGCAGTCCGGCTCCGGAGCCCACATCGCAGACCGTGACCCCCTCGGGCACGACCTCGGAGAGCACCGCGCAGTTCAGCAGGTGCCGCTCCCAGAGTCTCGGCACCTCACGAGGACCGATCAGTCCACGCTTGACGCCCGCGTCCGCGAGGAGCTCCGCGTACCGGACAGCCTCGGGGAAGAACTCACCGAAAACCGTCCGCGCTTCTTGAGGCGCATGGGGAAGCTCTTCTGCCTCCGTCACGGGAACCGTCCTTCCGTACCGCATTACCGCACTGGGCGCTGGCCCCAGTGATCAGTGACTATCAGGCTGACAAGGATCGGCCCCGCCTGCGAACAGACGGGGCCGACACTGCGAAATGCGGTCAGGCAGGGAGTACGACGACGAAGCGCTGCGGCTCCTCGCCCTCGGACTCGCTGCGCAGACCGGCGGCGGCCACCGCGTCATGCACGACCTTGCGCTCGAACGGGGTCATGGGCTGCAGTTCCACCGGCTCACCGGTGCTCTTCACCTCGTCGGCCGCCTTGGCGCCCAGCTCGGCGAGCTCGGTCCGCTTCCTGGCCCGGAAGCCCGCGATGTCCAGCATCAGTCGGCTGCGGTCCCCGGTCTCCCGGTGCACGGCGAGACGCGTCAGCTCCTGAAGCGCCTCCAGCACCTCGCCGTCACGGCCCACCAGCTTCTGGAGGTCCCGGCTGCCCGAGTCGCTGACGATCGAGACCGCGGCGCGGTCCGCCTCGACGTCCATGTCGATGTCGCCGTCGAGATCGGCGATGTCGAGCAGACCCTCGAGGTAGTCGGCCGCGATCTCGCCCTCCTGCTCCAGGCGGGTCAGGGTGTCGCCACCCTGGGCGGCGGAGGTGATGCCTTCCGTCACGGATGGACTCCTTCTTACTTCTTGGACGACGGGTGCTTGGGCCGCTGCTGGCCCTTGCGCTGTCCGGACTTGGCTTGGCGAGTGGAACCGGCGGGCTTGGCCGGCTGCTTCGTCTTGGGCTCCTGGGGCTGGTCGGCCTTCTCCAGGGAGGTCTTCGCCGGAGGCTGCTGACCGCCTCCGGCCTGGCGCTTCGCCTTGGGCTGGCGCTTGGGCTGCTGGCGCCGGGCCGCTGCCGCGTTCTCCGCCTCGGCGGTGGCGGGGTCGACCTTCTTCACGTTGCCGTCGGGCTGCGGGGTGAACCCGGCCTTGGCCAGCGTGGTGACGAACTTGCGCTCGTTGTCGTTGCGGTCGGGGCCCTTGGCCACGATCGCCTGGACGACGGCGCGGCGGCGGCGGCCTCGGACCTCGCCATGAGAGGTGACGCTCTTCACCAGACGCTGCAAGTAGTGGTCCTGTGCCTTGCTGCCCGGGGTCGGGTTCTGGTTGATCACGTACATCTGCTGGCCCATGGTCCACACGTTGGTGGTCAGCCAGTAGACGAGGACACCGACCGGGAAGTTGATGCCCATCACGGCGAAGATGACCGGGAAGATGTACATCAGCATCTTCTGCTGCTGCATGTACGGGGTCTTCACCGACAGGTCGACGTTCTTCTGCATCAGCTGGCGCTGGGTGAAGAACTGCGACAGCGACATCAGGACGATCATGACCGCGGTGACGACGCGGACATCCGTCAGGGAGGCGTTGAGCGCCTCGACCTTGCCCGGGTCGTCCATGAACTTGGCCGCGATGGGCGCGCCGAAGATGTGCGCCTCACGAGCGCTGTTCACCAGCTCCTGGTTGAGGACACCGATCGTGTCACCCGAGGCGATCTTCGAAAGCACGTGGTACAGGGCGAAGAAGAACGGCGACTGCGCCAGGATGGGAAGGCACGAGGAGAGCGGGTTGGTGCCCGTCTCCTTGTACAGCTTCATCATCTCTTCGGACTGACGCTGCTTGTCGTTCTTGTAGCGCTCCTGGATCGCCTTCATCTTCGGCTGGAGCGCCTGCATGTTGCGGGTCGACTTGATCTGCTTCACGAAGAGCGGGATCAGGCAGATCCGGATGAGCACCACCAGGGACACGATCGACAGGCCCCAGGCCCAGCCCGTGTCGGGGCCGAACATCGCCCCGTACAGCTTGTGGAACTGGACGATGATCCACGAGACAGGTGTGGTGATGAAGCTGAACAGACTGGCAATCGTGTCCACTAATCAGGCTCCTTGAGCATGGGGCGGGGTCTCTGCGGCCGGGCTCGTCTCGGCGGAGTGCCCGCCCTTGCCGCCGCGCAGCGCGTCACGCAGCATTTCGTGCCAGCGGGGGCGCTTACGAGGGGGAACATGGTCCACGCCGCCGGGCGACCACGGGTTGCACCGCAGGATGCGCCAGGCGGTCAGGGCTGTGCCCTTGACCGCGCCGTGCCGGTCGATGGCCGTGAATCCATAGTGGGAACACGACGGGTAGTACCGGCAGACGGGCCCGAGCAACGGGCTGATCGTCCACTGGTAAAGCTTGATCAGGGCCAGCAGCGGGTACTTCATCGCGCGCCCCCTCCCAGCAACCGCTGAAGGGCGGCATCCAGGTCTTGGGCCAGCTGTGCATGATCGGCGTCGCCCGCACCGGGCAGCGCACGTACTACCACCAGGCTACCGGGGGGCAGTGCGGGCAGCCGGTCGCGCATCAGATGGCGAAGCCTGCGCTTCACCTGGTTACGGACGACGGCGCCACCCACGGCTTTGCTGACGACGAAACCCGCACGTGTCGGGGGAGCGGTCTCCCCTGACGCGTGCGGGTCCGTTGCACCGCTTCTTAGGTGGACGACGAGGAGCGGGCGGCCGGCCCGGCGTCCTCGGCGTACCGCGGTCGCGAAGTCCTCGCGCCGCCTCAGCCGATTCTCGGTAGGCAGCACGTCATGACCTGTTTAAGTGATCAGGCGGACAGGTTGGCGCGACCCTTGCTGCGGCGGTTCGCCAGGATGGCGCGGCCGGCGCGGGTACGCATGCGCAGACGGAAACCGTGGGTCTTCGCGCGACGACGGTTGTTCGGCTGGAAGGTGCGCTTGCTCACTCGGGGGCTCCAGAAATGATTCGGGTGGTGGCGGGACATCGCCTGGCTGTCACCGTGCGCCCACGAGTAGCTCGCAATACGCCCGAGTGCACCGCTTCACGATCACTGACCGTGATCATTGCCCATCGGAGGCAGGCGGCAGCAGCCATCGACAACTCGACCTGGTCACGGTACGCGCGGCTACGCCATCCGGTCAAACCGGCACTGAGCCGTGGTCCACTATGCACAGGCTGTGGACAACAACTTGAACCACGCGAGCCGCCGCGACTACCGTGGCTGAACTCGGATTCCTTTCCTGCCTGTCCTTCCATCCCGTCCCGAGAACCACACATTCGTGGGACCTGTGAGAGAGCGTGCCTTGTGGCTGACGTACCTGCTGATCTTGCCGCAGTGTGGCCACGAGTGCTCGAGCAGCTCCTGGGGGAAGGCCAGCAGGGCATCGAGCCGAAGGACAAGCAGTGGATCGAGCGCTGTCAGCCGCTGGCCCTGGTGGCGGACACCGCTCTGCTGGCCGTCCCCAATGAATGGGGCAAGCGTGTCCTGGAGGGCCGGCTCGCACCGCTGATCAGCGACACGCTCAGCCGGGAGTGCGGCCGCCCGATCCGGATCGCGATCACGGTCGACGACTCTGCGGGTGAGCCGCCGCCCGCTTCGCCGCCGCCCGGCAGGCATCACCAGCAGCAGTCCCAGCAGGCCCGCTACGACGACCGCCAGCAGGGCGAGCCGTACGACAAGCCGTACGAGAAGTACGACGGCTACGGCCACCGGCCGATGCCCGACGACGGCCTGCCGGGCGTGCGCCCGGCCTACCCCGACTACCAGCAGCAGCGCCCCGAGCCGGGATCCTGGCCGCGCACCCAGGAGGACCTCTCCTGGCAGCAGCCGCGCCTCGGCGGCTACCAGGAGCGCGACCCCTATGCGACGTCCCGGCCCCAGCAGCCGCACCACGACTACCGCGGCCCCCAGGCGCCCGACCCGTCCCCGTACGACCAGCCGCGCGGTGACCGGCGCGAGCTGCCCGAGGCTCCCGGCCAGCAGCGTCCCGGCGGCGGCGCCGGGAACGCGGCGAGCGGCAGCGGGGCGGGGGCGCCGGGCGGCCGCCCCGGAGAACCGCACGCCCGGCTGAACCCCAAGTACCTGTTCGACACCTTCGTCATCGGGTCGTCCAACCGGTTCGCCCACGCGGCGGCCGTCGCGGTCGCGGAGGCGCCGGCGAAGGCGTACAACCCCCTCTTCATCTACGGGGAGTCCGGGCTCGGCAAGACTCACCTGCTGCACGCGATCGGCCATTACGCGCGCAGTCTCTACCCCGGCACGCGCGTGCGGTACGTGAGCTCGGAGGAGTTCACCAACGAGTTCATCAACTCGATCCGTGACGGCAAGGGCGACACCTTCCGCAAGCGCTACCGCGATGTGGACATCCTGCTCGTCGACGACATCCAGTTCCTGGCGAGCAAGGAGTCGACGCAGGAGGAGTTCTTCCACACCTTCAACACGCTCCACAACGCCAACAAGCAGATCGTGCTGTCCTCGGACCGGCCGCCCAAGCAGCTGATGACCCTGGAGGACCGGCTGCGCAACCGCTTCGAGTGGGGCCTGACCACCGACGTGCAGCCGCCGGAGCTGGAGACGCGGATCGCGATCCTCCGCAAGAAGGCGGTGCAGGAGCAGCTCAACGCCCCGCCGGAGGTGCTGGAGTTCATCGCCTCCCGCATCTCGCGGAACATCCGCGAGCTGGAGGGGGCGCTGATCCGGGTGACGGCGTTCGCGAGCCTCAACCGGCAACCGGTCGACCTGGTACTGACCGAGGGCGTGCTGAAGGACCTGATCCCGGGTGGCGAGGACGCCGCCCCGGAGATCACGGCCGGCGCCATCATGGCGGCCACCGCCGACTACTTCGGGCTGACGGTCGAGGACCTGTGCGGGTCGTCGCGCAGCAGGGTGCTGGTGACGGCCCGCCAGATCGCGATGTACCTGTGCCGGGAGCTGACCGACCTGTCACTGCCGAAGATCGGCGCCCAGTTCGGCGGGCGCGACCATACGACGGTGATGCACGCCGACCGGAAGATCCGGGCCCTGATGGCGGAGCGGCGCTCGATCTACAACCAGGTCACCGAGCTCACCAACCGCATCAAGAACGGCTGAGGCCAGCCGAGCCGAGCACCGCTGGAGCCCCCGTCCGGGGCGGCCGAAACCGCCGACCGGGCCGGGGGCTCTCCCGTCCCCCGTGGCCGGGGGCTCTCCCGTCCCCCGTGGCCGGGGGCTCCGCGCGTCTCCCGTCGGCCGGGGCTGTGCGGTGGCCGGGAGGGCGGAGGCTTGTGCGCGCCGGGGAAGCGGCACCTGTGGCGGGGTGGGTGCGGACGGGGGCCCGGGGGCTCGGAGCCCCGGCGGACGGAAGGACACGCGCCCGGGGCGGGGCCGGGGGCTGGGCCCATAGCCCGGGTCCGGGGGCTGGGCGTACAGCCCGGGCCGGGGGCTCTGTGCATGCGGGGTGCGGGGCCCTTCGCGAGCCGAGCTGAGGCGGGCGCATTGCCCGGCCCGGCGGATGCAGGGACACACGCCCGGGAGCGGGCGCTGGGCGCGCATGGCCGGGTTGGGCCCCACGCATGCGAGGGGCCTGGCGAGCCGGGGTGAGGCGGCGCACGCTCGGCCCTGGGGCTCTGCGCCCCGGCGGAGGGGAAGGACACACGCGGCGGGAGCGGGGCGCTCGGCGTGCGGCCTGGGCGTGGCTCCGCGCGTGCGGGGGGCTGGAGCGGCCCGTATGGCGGGGGATGAAGCGGTCGGTGGCCGGTGTACGGAGGGGCTCGCGCCGGGGACGGGACACCTTCCGGAGGCGCGGGGAACCAGTGGCGGCACACCCGGCGGGAGCCGCGTACGCCTGGAGCGGCGTGGGCGCACAGGCGGTGGAGGGCGGCTCGCGAGCGCCCCGAGGGGGGCTCGGTCCCTGCCGGAGGCGCCTCGGAAACACCCCGTGGGTCGGTTTCGGGCGGTCCTTCCCCTACTCCACAGCCTGTGGCCGGACCGGTGCCGTTCGAATAGTTCGGTCGGTCACCGCGTTCTCCACAGCTTTGGGGACGACCTTCGATCCACAGGCTGGGGACTGGGAAGTTGTCCAGGTCCCTTCCACAGGGAGGCGTGCGAGGATCGCATCCCTGCAGATCAACGGCTTGTGGATTTGTGGCTGAGCGCTCTCCACAGGCTGTGGACACTTTCGCCGTCCACAGGGTCGGCTCCGCGTTGTCCACCGGCGGCCCACAGGGACCGGTCCATGGTCCACAGCTTCTCCACACCCCTGTCCACTGTTCGGCAACGAAACGCCCGGGCTCACCGGGCAGAGTGAAAGCGGTCACACCAAGGAGGTCGGTTGGCCTGTGGGGAAGCTGGGTAAAACTGGGGACGGCGCTGGGGAGAAGTCGGCCCCTCCTGTGCATCGGGTGTGCAGAACTTTCCCGCGTCCACAGAAAGGGGTGGTTGTCCACCGGTCCCGCCCACAGGCGCGGTGGACAAAAAACGGGCCGTGACCTGGGTGGATGGGGTTATCCACCGTTTCCACAGGCCCTACTACTACTCCCACTCAGAGTTACCGGTGAATCCGCTTGGAAGCGGGGCCTGTGCACAACTCGGCGCCGGAGCGGCCGGTGCCTCCCGTCGCGACTTGACCCCGAGCCGCACCGACTGTCGGTGGCGTGCGTCAGACTGGTTCCCGCAGTCGACGAAAGAGCCAGCAACAGCAGGAGGCGGTTCCGGTGAAGATCCGGGTGGAGCGCGATGTACTCGCGGAGGCGGTGGCCTGGGTGGCCCGCAGCCTCCCGGCCCGTCCGCCGGCGCCCGTACTCGCGGGCCTTCTGCTGAAGGCCGAGGACGGCGCGCTCAGCTTCTCCAGCTTCGACTACGAGGTCTCCGCGCGGGTCTCGGTCGAGGCCGAGGTGGAGGAGGGCGGCACGGTCCTCGTCTCCGGCCGCCTTCTCGCCGACATCTGCCGTGCCCTCCCCAACCGGCCGGTGGAGATTTCCACAGACGGTGTACGGGCGACCGTGGTCTGCGGCTCCTCGCGGTTCACCCTCCACACCATGCCTGTGGAGGAGTACCCGGCGCTTCCGGAGATGCCGACCGCCACTGGCACCGTTCCCGGCGAGGTCTTCGCCTCCGCCGCCGCGCAGGTCGCCATCGCGGCCGGCCGTGACGACACGCTGCCCGTCCTCACCGGCGTACGCATCGAGATCGAGGGCGACACGGTCACGCTGGCGTCCACCGACCGGTACCGCTTCGCGGTCCGTGAGTTCCTGTGGAAGCCGGAGTCCCCGGACGCCTCGGCGGTCGCCCTGGTGCCCGCCAAGACGCTGCTGGACACCGCCAAGGCGCTGACGAGCGGTGACACGGTCACGCTGGCGCTGTCGGGCTCGGGCAAGGGCGAGGGTCTGATCGGCTTCGAGGGCGCGGGCCGTCGCACCACCACCCGCCTGCTCGAGGGCGACCTCCCGAAGTACCGCACCCTTTTCCCCACCGAGTTCAACTCGATCGCGGTGATCGAGACGGCTCCGTTCGTCGAGGCCGTGAAGCGTGTGGCGCTGGTGGCCGAGCGGAACACGCCGGTCCGGCTGAGCTTCGAGCAGGGTGTGCTCATCCTGGAGGCCGGTTCCAGCGACGACGCACAGGCTGTGGAGCGTGTGGACGCCCAGCTGGAGGGCGACGACATCTCGATCGCCTTCAACCCGACGTTCCTGCTGGACGGCCTGAGCGCGATCGACTCCCCGGTCGCCCAGCTCTCCTTCACCACCTCCACCAAGCCGGCGCTGCTGAGCGGCAAGCCGGCCGTGGACGCGGAGGCGGACGAGGCCTACAAGTACCTGATCATGCCGGTGCGGCTGAGCGGCTGAGTCCCCGGCCGGGGAGGGTGCGCCTGAGCGGCTGATCAAGCGCCCGATGAGCGCCCGACCCCACAGGTGTGCGCCCGCGTCCGGGCGTAGGCTCGGACGCGGGTACGAACTCTCCGCACACAACGATTGAGGATTCTCTGATGGAGCTCGGTCTCGTCGGTCTCGGCAAGATGGGCGGCAACATGCGCGAGCGCATCCGCCGCGCGGGTCACACCGTCATCGGATACGACCGCAACCCTGACCTCGCCGATGTCCACAGCCTCGAGGAGCTTGTGAGCAAGCTCAAGGGCCCGCGCGTCGTGTGGGTCATGGTCCCGGCCGGCGCCGCGACCCAGTCCACCGTCGACGAGCTCCGCGAGCTGCTCTCCCCCGGCGATGTCGTCGTCGACGGCGGCAACTCCCGCTGGACGGACGACGAGAAGCACGCGGCCCAGCTGGGCGAGAAGGGCATCGGCTTCGTCGACTGCGGCGTGTCCGGCGGTGTGTGGGGCCTGGAGAACGGCTACGCCCTGATGTACGGCGGCGACGCCGAGGACGTGGCCAAGGTGCAGCCGGTCTTCGACGCGCTGAAGCCCGAGGGCGATTTCGGCTCCGTCCACGCGGGCAAGGTCGGCGCGGGCCACTTCGCGAAGATGGTCCACAACGGCATCGAGTACGCCATGATGCAGGCGTACGCCGAGGGCTGGGAGCTGCTGGAGAAGGTCGACTCCGTCACCGACGTACGCGAGGTCTTCCGCTCCTGGCAGCAGGGCACGGTCATCCGTTCCTGGCTGCTCGACCTGGCGGTCAACGCGCTGGACGAGGACGAGCACCTGGACCGGCTGCGCGGTTACGCACAGGACTCCGGCGAGGGCCGGTGGACCGTGGAGGCCGCCATCGACAACGCGGTCCCGCTGCCGGCGATCACCGCGTCGCTGTTCGCGCGGTTCGCGTCCCGGCAGGACGACTCCCCGCAGATGAAGATGATCGCCGCGCTGCGCAACCAGTTCGGTGGCCACGCGGTCGAGTCCAAGAAGTAGATCCACAGGCTGTGCACCCGGCGGTGCACGGCATGCCGGGGAAGGTCGGCGCACACCATGCACGTCACGCATCTGTCGCTGGCCGACTTCCGCTCGTACGCCCGGGTCGAGGTCCCTCTCGATCCGGGCGTCAGCGTCTTCATCGGCGCCAACGGGCAGGGCAAGACCAACCTGGTCGAGGCGGTCGGTTACCTGGCGACGCTCGGCAGCCACCGGGTCTCGTCCGACGCGCCGCTGGTGCGCATGGGCGCCGAGCGGGCGGTCGTCCGGGCGGCGGTCCGGCAGGGCGAGCGGTCGCAGCTGGTCGAGCTGGAGCTCAACCCGGGGCGGGCGAACCGGGCCCGCATCAACAGGTCGTCGCAGGTCAAACCGCGTGATGTGCTGGGCATCGTCCGGACGGTGCTGTTCGCGCCGGAGGACCTGGCGCTGGTGAAGGGCGACCCGGGCGAGCGGCGGCGCTTCCTGGACGAGCTGGTCACCGCGCGCTCGCCCCGGATGGCAGGTGTGCGGTCCGACTACGAACGGGTGCTCAGGCAGCGCAACACGCTGCTGAAATCGGCGGCCATGGCGCGGCGGCACGGTGGCCGCTCCATGGACCTGTCCACGCTGGACGTGTGGGACCAGCACCTGGCGCGGGCAGGCGCGGAGCTGCTGGCACAACGCCTCGACCTGGTCGCGGCGTTGCAGCCGTTGGCCGACAAGGCGTACGAGCAGTTGGCGCCGGGCGGCGGGCCGGTGGCTCTGGAGTACAAGGGGGCCGTGTCCGGGGCACACGGCCGCGAGGCGCTGTACGAGGGGTTGCTCGCCGCGCTGGCGGAGGTGCGCAAGCAGGAGATCGAGCGGGGCGTCACGCTGGTGGGCCCGCACCGGGACGAGCTGGTGCTCGGGCTCGGCGAGCTGCCCGCGAAGGGGTACGCCAGCCATGGCGAGTCCTGGTCGTACGCGCTGGCGCTGCGGCTGGCCTCGTACGACCTGCTCCGAGGCGAGGGCAACGAGCCGGTGCTCGTGCTGGACGACGTCTTCGCGGAGCTGGACGCGCGGCGCCGCGAGCGGCTGGCGGAGCTGGTCGCGCCGGGTGAGCAGGTGCTGGTGACGGCCGCGGTCGACGACGACGTGCCGGGGGTGCTGGCCGGGGCGAGGTACGAGGTGTCGGAGGGATCGGTGGAGCGGCTGTGACGACGGAGCCTCTGCCCGGGCCGTCGGTTCCGGAACCGTCGGGTGTCGACCTGGCGCGGGTCGCGCTGCGCGCGGCGAAGGAGCAGGCCAAGGCGCGGGGGGCGGCGGCGCAGCAGAAGAAGCAGGCCCGGCGGGGCGGGGGCCTGCGGTCGGGTGCGCGGGCGGACGGCCGTGATCCGCTGCCGCTGGGCGCCGCGATCAACCGGCTGATCACCGAGCGCGGGTGGGAGACCCCGGCGGCGGTCGGCGGCGTGATGGGGCGGTGGCCGCAGATCGTGGGCGAGGACCTGGCGAAGCACTGCGTGCCGCTGCGGTACGACGAGGACCCGGACGAGCGGGTGCTGACGGTGCAGTGCGACTCCACGGCATGGGCGACGCAGCTGCGGCTGCTGGCGCCGCGGCTGGTGGCCCGGCTGAACGAGGACCTGGGGCACGGCACGGTCCGGGTGATCAAGGTATTGGGGCCGGGCGGGCCTCGGCGCGGATACGGCGGCCCACTGCGGGCGCCGGGCAGTACGGGGCCGGGCGACACGTACGGCTGACGGCGCGGCGCGGCCGGGGTCGAGACGCTCCGTGCCGGCGGGGCCGGCTCCGTCTCGGGCTCGCCGGTCGGCCGACCCCGTCTCGGCGCCCCTGCTCGGCGCCCCGCGCGCGCTCCAGCCCGCCCCGGCGCGGTGCGGGCGTGAGCGGCCTCCGGCCCCGCCGGATGGCCCCGCCCAGTATCCGGGGCCGACTCCGGGCGTCCTCCCGCTCCGTACCCCCGTACCCCCGTACCCGGCGACGGGTCCCGGCCGAGCCCCGAGGCCCGGTCCCTTACATCAGGCGAACGCATGGCCTGGTGCTCCAGCGCTCCGGCCACGCCTCCGCGCCGCTGCCCCGCCCGGGGCGCCGGCGTCCGGGAGCCAGTCGCGCCCGGCGCTCCGACGCCCGCAGTACCGCGGCATCGGACATCGAGTGCCCCGGCTCCGGCTCCCACCGCCCGCGTCCTGCGACTGCGTCTCGGTATAGGGACCACCTGCCCGCACCCGGTGCCCGCATGATCCCGCGCTCCCTGCCCCGGCGCCCTCCGCGCCGCCTCGCGCACCCGCCTGTGCCGGAGGGCCGACCGCGACGGCCGCGACGGCCGCGACGGTTATGACTGCCGCACCCGCGAACGGTCGCAGCCGCACCGGCCGCAATCGCGACAGCCGCAATCGCGACAGCCGCACCCGCGACAGCCGCACCCGCGACGGCCACAACGGCCATGACGTGCCGCACCGACCGCGACAGCCACAACCGCGACAGCCACAACCGCGACAGCCGCAACCGAACCGCCCCGCAACCGAACCGCCCCGCAACCGAACCGGCCGCGGGGCGGCGAACGACGCCGGTACGGCCGGGTTCGGCCGGTCGCGTGCGGGCCCCGCGGCGGGGTGGGAGCGGGAGTGGGGATGAGGTGGTCGTCACCGTTGCTGGAGGTTGACAGGCCGAAGCGCTGAGTGGCGGCGTGAGGCTCCTGGAGCCCCTTCCCGAATATGGGGGAGTCGGTCGGCGCCGGTTCAGGGCGGCACATGCGGACTCAGGCACCGGCAAGCCCCCATTAATGTCAGAGCTACCGGTAGACTGGTAGGTAATCCCGCCCACGCGGAACATGTCGATCGACGCAGCCGCTCCCGCATGCCCGGAGAGACGGCTTGTGCTGTGCCAGAAAGGGCGCTTCGTGGCCGATTCCGGCAACCCCAACGAGAACATTCCGTCCACTGCCGCCGGCGAGAACGGCGAGGTCACCTCGTCGTACGACGCCAGCGCGATCACCGTCCTCGAGGGTCTGGACGCGGTTCGCAAGCGTCCCGGCATGTACATCGGCTCGACCGGTGAGCGTGGACTCCACCACCTCGTACAAGAGGTCGTCGACAACTCCGTCGACGAGGCCCTGGCAGGGCACGCGGACAACATCGACGTGACCATCCTCGCGGACGGTGGCGTCAAGGTCGTGGACAACGGCCGCGGTATCCCCGTGGACATGCACCCCGTCGAGAAGAAGCCGGCCGTCGAGGTCGTGCTCACCGTCCTGCACGCGGGCGGCAAGTTCGGCGGCGGCGGTTACGCCGTCTCCGGTGGTCTGCACGGCGTGGGTGTGTCCGTCGTGAACGCGCTGTCCACCAAGGTGTCGGTCGACATCAAGCGCGACGGCTACCGGTGGACCCAGGACTACAAGCTCGGTGTGCCCACCGCCCCCCTCGCCAAGCACGAGGAGGTCGAGGACTCC
This sequence comes from Streptomyces gobitricini, assembly GCF_039532985.1. Lineage (NCBI taxonomy): Bacteria > Bacillati > Actinomycetota > Actinomycetes > Kitasatosporales > Streptomycetaceae > Streptomyces > Streptomyces gobitricini. Next base: position 34,029 of record NZ_BAAASR010000001.1, read on the forward strand.
GGCACGACCGTGACGTTCTGGGCCGACCCGGACATCTTCGAGACGACCGAGTACTCCTTCGAGACGCTCTCGCGCCGCTTCCAGGAGATGGCCTTCCTCAACAAGGGCCTCCGCATCACGCTGACCGACGAGCGGGAGTCGGCCAAGGCGACGATGAACGCCGACGACCCGGATGCCGCCGAGACGGCGGAAGAGGCGCCGGCCCGGACGGTCTCGTACCACTACGAGGGCGGCATCGTCGACTTCGTGAAGTACCTGAACTCGCGCAAGGGCGAGCTCATCCACCCGACGGTGATCTCCGTCGAGGCGGAGGACAAGGACCGCCTGCTCGCGGTCGAGATCGCGATGCAGTGGAACTCGCAGTACACGGAGGGCGTGTACTCGTTCGCGAACACCATCCACACCCACGAGGGCGGTACGCACGAAGAGGGCTTCCGCGCCGCTCTGACGGGTCTGGTCAACCGGTACGCGCGCGACAAGAAGCTGCTGCGCGAGAAGGATGACAACCTCACGGGTGAGGACATCCGCGAGGGTCTGACGGCGATCATCTCCGTCAAGCTCGGCGAGCCCCAGTTCGAGGGTCAGACGAAGACCAAGCTGGGCAACACCGAGGCCAAGACCTTCGTCCAGAAGGTCGTGCACGAGCACCTCAACGACTGGTTCGACCGCCATCCGAACGAGGCCGCGGACATCGTCCGCAAGGCGATCCAGGCCGCCACGGCCCGCGTCGCCGCCCGTAAGGCGAGGGACCTGACCCGCCGCAAGGGCCTGCTGGAGTCGGCTTCCCTGCCGGGCAAGCTGTCCGACTGCCAGTCGAACGACCCGGCCAAGTGCGAGATCTTCATCGTCGAGGGTGACTCCGCCGGCGGCTCGGCCAAGTCCGGCCGTAACCCGGAGTTCCAGGCCATCCTGCCCATCCGCGGCAAGATCCTGAACGTCGAGAAGGCGCGGATCGACAAGATCCTCCAGAACACCGAGGTCCAGGCCCTGATCTCCGCCTTCGGCACCGGTGTGCACGAGGACTTCGACATCGAGAAGCTCCGCTATCACAAGATCATCCTGATGGCGGACGCCGACGTCGACGGCCAGCACATCAACACCCTGCTGCTGACCTTCCTCTTCCGCTTCATGCGGCCGCTGGTCGAGGCCGGGCACGTCTACCTGTCCCGCCCGCCGCTGTACAAGATCAAGTGGGGCCGGGACGACTTCGAGTACGCCTACTCGGACCGCGAGCGTGACGCGCTCGTCGAGCTCGGCAAGCAGAACGGCAAGCGCATCCGTGAGGACTCCATCCAGCGCTTCAAGGGCCTGGGCGAGATGAACGCCGAGGAACTGCGCATCACCACCATGGACCAGGACCACCGGGTGCTCGGCCAGGTCACGCTGGACGACGCGGCCCAGGCCGACGACCTGTTCTCGGTGCTGATGGGCGAGGACGTGGAGGCACGGCGATCGTTCATCCAGCGCAACGCCAAGGACGTCCGCTTCCTCGACATCTGAGTCGGCCTCAGCTGACCGTACGAAAGGACTGAAGACCAGCAATGGCCGACGAGAACACCCCTGACACGCCCGACACTCCTGACACGCCCGGCACGCCCGTCACCCCGGCCGTCGTGATGCCCGAGGAGGAGCCCGCCGTCCCCGGCGTGGGCCTCCGTGTGGAGCCCGTCGGGCTCGAGACGGAGATGCAGCGCTCGTACCTCGACTACGCGATGTCCGTCATCGTGTCGCGCGCGCTGCCCGACGTACGGGACGGCCTCAAGCCCGTCCACCGCCGCGTGCTCTACGCGATGTACGACGGCGGGTACCGGCCCGAGAAGGGTTTCTACAAGTGCGCCCGCGTCGTCGGCGACGTCATGGGTACGTACCACCCGCACGGTGACTCCTCCATCTACGACGCCCTGGTCCGCCTGGCCCAGCCGTGGTCGATGCGCATGCCGCTGGTGGACTCCAACGGCAACTTCGGCTCCCCGGGCAACGACCCGGCGGCCGCCATGCGGTACACCGAGTGCAAGATGACGCCGCTGTCCATGGAGATGCTCCGGGACATCGACGAGGAGACCGTCGACTTCACGGACAACTACGACGGCCGTAACCAGGAGCCGACGGTCCTGCCGGCGCGCTTCCCGAACCTGCTGGTCAACGGCTCGGCCGGTATCGCGGTCGGTATGGCGACCAACATCCCGCCGCACAACCTGCGCGAGGTCGCGGCCGGTGCCCAGTGGGCGCTGGAGCACCCCGAGGCCACCCACGAGGAGCTCCTGGACGCGCTGATCGAGCGCATCAAGGGCCCCGACTTCCCGACCGGCGCCCTCGTCGTCGGCCGCAAGGGCATCGAGGAGGCGTACCGCACCGGTCGTGGCTCCATCACGATGCGCGCGGTCGTCGAGGTCGAGGAGATCCAGAACCGCCAGTGCCTGGTGGTCACGGAGCTGCCCTACCAGGTCAACCCGGACAACCTGGCCCAGAAGATCGCCGACCTCGTGAAGGACGGCAAGATCGGCGGCATCGCCGACGTCCGTGACGAGACGTCCTCCCGGACCGGTCAGCGGCTCGTGATCGTCCTCAAGCGGGACGCGGTCGCGAAGGTCGTCCTGAACAACCTCTACAAGCACACCGACCTCCAGACGAACTTCGGCGCCAACATGCTGGCGCTCGTCGACGGCGTGCCGCGCACCCTCTCGCTGGACGCGTTCATCCGCCACTGGGTGACGCACCAGATCGAGGTCATCGTCCGGCGTACGAAGTTCCGCCTCCGCAAGGCGGAGGAGCGGGCGCACATCCTGCGCGGTCTGCTCAAGGCGCTGGACGCGATCGACGAGGTCATCGCGCTGATCCGGCGCAGCGACACCGTCGAGGTCGCGCGCGAGGGCCTGATGGGCCTGCTCCGGATCGACGAGATCCAGGCCAACGCCATCCTCGAGATGCAGCTGCGCCGCCTGGCCGCCCTGGAGCGCCAGAAGATCGTCGCCGAGCACGACGAGCTCCAGTCCAAGATCAACGAGTACAACGGGATCCTGGCTTCCGAGTCCCGCCAGCGTCAGATCGTCAGCGAGGAGCTGGCCGCGCTCGTCGAGAAGTTCGGTGACGACCGCCGCTCCAAGCTGGTGCCCTTCGACGGTGACATGTCCATCGAGGACCTCATCGCCGAGGAGGACATCGTCGTCACCATCACGCGTGGCGGCTATGTGAAGCGCACGAAGACGGACGACTACCGCTCGCAGAAGCGCGGCGGCAAGGGCGTGCGCGGCACGAAGCTCAAGGAAGACGACATCGTCGACCACTTCTTCGTCTCCACCACGCACCACTGGCTGCTGTTCTTCACCAACAAGGGCAGGGTCTACCGGGCCAAGGCGTACGAGCTGCCGGACGCCGGCCGGGACGCCCGCGGCCAGCACGTCGCCAACCTGCTGGCCTTCCAGCCGGACGAGCAGATCGCCGAGATCCTCGCGATCCGCGACTACAACGCGGCGCCGTACCTGGTGCTCGCCACCAAGGCCGGCCTGGTGAAGAAGACGTCCCTCAAGGACTACGACTCGCCCCGCTCCGGCGGCGTCATCGCGATCAACCTCCGTGAGAAGGAGGACGGCAACGACGACGAGCTGATCGGCGCGGAGCTGGTGTCGGCGGAGGACGATCTGCTGCTCATCAGCAAGAAGGCGCAATCGATCAGGTTCACCGCGACGGACGAGGCGCTGCGCCCGATGGGCCGTGCGACCTCGGGCGTGAAGGGCATGAGTTTCCGCGAGGGCGACGAGCTGCTCTCGATGAATGTCGTCCGGCCCGGTACGTTCGTCTTCACCGCGACGGACGGCGGGTACGCGAAGCGGACCGCCGTCGACGAGTACCGCGTCCAGGGTCGTGGCGGCCTCGGTATCAAGGCTGCGAAGATCGTGGAGGACCGCGGTTCGCTCGTCGGCGCGCTGGTGGTCGAGGAGACGGACGAGATCCTCGCCATCACGCTGTCCGGCGGTGTGATCCGTACGCGAGTCAACGAAGTCAGGGAGACCGGCCGTGACACCATGGGCGTCCAGCTGATCAACCTGGGCAAGCGCGATGCCGTCGTCGGCATCGCCCGCAACGCCGAGGCGGGTCGCGAGGCCGAAGAGGTCGAAGGAGCCGTGATCGACGGTGCCGACGACATCGACGTGACCGACGCGACCGAAGAGGTCGTAGACACCGAGGCTGCCGCAGAGAGCGGAGCCGCGGCCGACGCAGCCGAGGGCACGGAGCCCTCGGCCGGGGAGCACGAGGAGTAAAGCGTGAGTAAGGCCACGGGCGCCGGATCGGCCGCTTCCAAGACGAGCGGTGCCCGTGGCCCTGCCACGGACTCCCAGGGGGTTACGGTGACCACGTACGACGACGGCCCGCTGCCTGCCGAGCGGCCCGCATCCGGGCAGCAGACGGCGCAGCCGTACCAACCGCCGCAGGCCTACGACACCCAGGGCGGCGGCGCGGGCGGCGCGGTGCGTCGCCCGCGCACGGGCGCGAAGACGACGCCCCGCACGCGCAAGGCACGGCTGCGGGTGGCCAAGGCCGACCCGTGGTCGGTGATGAAGGTCAGCTTCCTGCTCTCCATCGCGCTGGGCATCTGCACGGTGGTGGCGGCGGCCGTACTGTGGATGGTCATGGACGCGATGGGCGTGTTCTCGACCGTCGGCGGCACGATCAGTGAGGCCACGGGCTCCAACGAGAGCAATGGCTTCGACCTCCAGTCGTTCCTGTCGCTGCCGCGCGTGCTGATCTTCACATCGGTGATCGCGGTGATCGACGTGGTGCTCGCCACGGCCCTCGCGACGCTGGGTGCCTTCATCTACAACCTGTCCGCCGGCTTCGTGGGTGGTGTCGAGCTCACGCTGGCCGAGGACGAGTAGCGGATTTGGGAAGACGCCGCTCCGTGCGCTAATCTTCAGAGGTCAGCGCGGGGCGGCGAGCCCAGCGCGGCGGGGCTATAGCTCAGTTGGTTAGAGCGCATCCCTGATAAGGATGAGGCCACAGGTTCAAATCCTGTTAGCCCCACAGTAGCGATCGGCCCGGACGGAGAGAACTCCGCCCGGGCCGATCGCTTTTCCGGGGCCTGCGCTGGGCGGGGACGTAGGTAACCGATCGGTATCGGTCGTGTGTATAGTCGGGCGCCAGAAGGTCCCTTACGCCAAGGAAAGACGAGGTCGCGCGGTGAAGAAGCTCCTCCTGGTCGCACTGGCCGCCATCGGCGGGCTCCTCGTGTACCGCCAGATCCAGGCGGATCGCGCCGAGCAGGATCTGTGGACGGAGGCGACCGACTCCGTGCCCGCAGGTTCCGGTGTGTGAGTCGCACGCGAGCAGTCTGCGTATGGGCCCCGGCCGCTGAAAAGCAGCCGGGGCCCATTGCCGTCCCGTTCCCTGGAGCGGGGCGCATTGTCGGCCCCCGCGTGGGGCTCATCGCCGCCCCTCGGGGCGGGGGCCATTGCTGTCCGCCGGGGCGGCGCGCGCCTGAAGCTCTTTCCGTGAGCCCGTGAGCCCGTGAGCCCGAGCCCGTGAGCCCGTGAATCCGTGAATCCGTGAGCCCGTGCATTCGTGAGCTCGTGATTCCGGTGTCGCGGTGTCACCACGTCGCCCTCATGGGTTCCCCGCAGCAAAGCATTAGCTGGCCAGAGCACGTTCGTCGGTGTGCGGGTGCGAGGGGCGCGGGGCGGGGCGCCGCGAGGGCAAGCCGGGACGGTTCGGCCGGTGCGCAGACAGCGGCGGGACGGGCGGGGCAGGATGGACCGGCAAGGTGACCGCGCGGCGGTGGGCGGCGCGGTCGTCCTGGTGGCGGGAGCCGCGCTCCCGACGGTGCGGCGGTGACGGCGGCGGCCACGGAGAGGACGGGGAAGCGCGTGATGAGGCGGAGGGGCGTCCGGGCCGGCCGGACGATGCCGGTCGCGGCGGCGGTGCTGGTGGCGGGGTGCCTGACCGTGGTGCCGCCCGGCCAGGCGGGGGCGGCGCAAGCGAGTGCGGCGCCGGCCCCGGCGGTCGGGTCCGGGGGGTACGTCTTCGCCGACGGCATCGAGCAGATCCGCGGCGCGGCGACCACGAACGACGCGCCCGCGCTCACCGCGGGCGCCACGTACAAGGACGCGATCAAGGGCGGTGCCCAGCTGGTCTACCGCCTGGACCTGGACGCGAGGACGAACGCGTACGTCTCCGCCGTAGCCGTCCCGGAACCCGGCAGCACGGTCGGCACCTTCGACGGCCTCAAGGTGTCCCTCCAGGACCGCAACGGCTACAACTGCAGCGCCAACGAGTCGCGTTTCGGCTCGGCCGAGTTCCCCCGGCCGCTCGCGGCCTACGCCCACCGGACGATGGACCGGAGCAGCTCCTCCTGCCAGGAGGCCGGCGCGTACTTCGTCGTCATCGAGCGCCGTGGCAAGGACGCCGGTCCGGGCACCTGGGACCTGGAGATCCGGCACGAGCTGGAGCCCGGGCCGAGGACCGAGGGGCCGACCGCGGCGCCCGAGAACTGGCCCAGCGCCTCGCCCCCGGCACCGGCCGGCGGGCCGCGGGAGCGCGCCGGCGGGGCGGGGTTCTCCGAGGCGACCGGCCTCACCGAGGGCGAGTGGAGGGACCGGATCGAGCCGGGCCGATCACGCTTCTACCGGGTGCCGGTGGACTGGGGGCAACAGCTCTTCGTCAGCGCCGACCTCGCCAGCTCGTCCGGCCGCGGCCTCGTGTTCAGCGCCCTCGACGTGACGCTGTTCAACCCGATGCAGGGGGTGGTCGCCGGCTCCGTCTCGGTCCCGTACGACGGAAAGCAGAAGTCCGCCGACCTCGAACCGCTGCCGCCGGTCAAGTACGAGAACCGTTTCGACTCCGACGCGCAGTTCGAGAACACCCGCTTCGCGGGCTGGTATTACCTGCGCGTCAGCCTGAGCCCCCGGGTGGCGGAGGAGTTCGGCGAGAAGCCGTACGGGCTCACGCTGCGGATCAGCGTGGAGGGCACCCCCCAGGCCGGCCCCGGGTACGCGGGCCCGCCCGGCATCTTCGACGTCACGGAGGCGGACAAGGACGCGGCGGCGACCGGCCGGAGCGGTCCGGAGGCGGCGGCGAGCGGCACGATGAAGCTGGTCGCCGCGGCCGGTATAGGGACCGGCACCGTCCTCGTACTGGGGCTGGCCGCCTGGACCCTGCTGGCGCGGCGGCGCGCGGCGCGGGCGCAGACGCCCCCGGGCCCGGAGCCGGCGCGGCATGGAGCGCCCACGGCCTGGTGAGCGGGGCTCCGGCGGGCCGGCTCAGGCCTGGGTGAGCGCCCAGATGCCGACGGCGAAGCAGATCAGGGCCACGAACAGCACCGGGACCGTCACCTTCGGGGGCGGTCCCGGCCGCTTCCCCGCGAGCGGCCCCCGCTGGGCGGGCGCCGGCGGGGCCTGCCCCGTGTACTGGCGGGTGAGCGGGGTGGACGCGGGCGGGTGGGGCACCGCCACGGTCGGGACGTGCGGGAGACCGGGAGCGGCGGCGGGATCGGGCCACGCCGCGGGCACCGCGCCGGGCGCACCGGTCGCACCGGTCGCGCCGGGCGCACCGGGCGCGCTGGGCGCGCCGGGCGCATCGAGCGAGCTGGGCGCACCGGTCGCGCCGGAGGGCACGGGGTGGGGAGCGGTGCCGGAGGGCACGGGCGCCGGTGCGGAGGGTGGCGTTCCGGGGGGCAGGGGGGCCTCGGGCCGGGGGTGCGCCTCGGGCCGGAGGTGTGATGCCGACTGTGATGTCGGCTGCGGTGCCGGTGAGGGCTGTCGCGGCGGTGGGGCCAGGTGGAAGCTCCCTGTCTCCGACGGGGCAGGCGACCACGCCCCGGCCATGGAGGGCTGGGCCTCCGGCTCGGCGGAGGGCCTCAGCGGGCCCTCGGGTCCGAAGCCCGCGGGGAGGGGACCGATCTGGTCGAAGACCTCGACCGGTTCCTCGTCGGCCGCCGGGGCGGGCAGTAGCTCAACGGCGGCCGTCAGCGCCTTGCGCGCGCCCGTGGCCGTACGGAACCGAGCCCCCGGGTCGGGCTGGAGCAGGCCAGCGAGCACCTGCCACAGCGGCTCCGGCACGCCCTGCGGGGCACCGGGCGTGCCGTGCGCGGCGAAGTGCTCGATCAGGGCCCGGGAGTCGGGCTTCTGCCCCTGCAACAGGTACAGCGCCACCAGGCCGACCGCGAACAGGTCGGCCGGGAAGTCGGGCTCCGCGCCCATCATCTGCTCGGGGGCGAAGTAACCGGGAGTACCCACGACGTAGTTGGTCTCGGTCAGCCGGGGCTCACCCTTGCGCATGGAGATGCCGAAGTCGGACAGCCGCAGGTGCGGCCGCCTCGTCCCGGTCGCCTCCAGCAGGATGTTGGCCGGCTTGATGTCGCGGTGCACGACTCCCTCCGCGTGCACCGCGGCGAGTCCGGAGAGCAGTTGGTCCAGCAGGGTGCAGACGAACCGGGGCGGCAGCGGGCCGTAGTCGCCGATGACGTGCGCCAGCGACCCGCCGGTCACCAGGTCCATGGTGAACAGGACCTTGTCGTCGTCGGCCGCCCAGCTGGCCGGCGCGAGGACATGCGGGTGATCGATCCGCAGCGCCTGCTCCCGCACGAAACGCAGCAGGGCGTGCGCGTCGCTCTGCTGCAGGACCTTGGCCGCCACGTAACGGCGCCGGCGGTGGTCCCAGGCGCGCCAGACGGCGCCGGCGCCACCCCGTCCGACCGGGTCGATCAGCTCGTACCGCCCGGCGAAGACCTCACCCATCGTGCTGCGCCCGCTCCCCGTCGCCCGTCCGGTGTCCTGTCGATCAGCTCTGGTGCGACTCGTAGTGGGCGACCGCGTCCGCGGTGCGCCCGGCGCCGTACACCCGGAGGAACTCTGCCAGTTCGGGGTGCGACGGGGCGAGGGAGTCGGCGGCGTCGATGATGTCACCGGCGGCCGCGACCGAGCGGAGCAGCGACTGGATCTCGCGCACCACGCGGCGGACGGTCGGCGCCCCGGAGCTGTTCGTCGTCTGGCTGGTGCCCGTGAGGACCGAGCCGCCCTGGGACTTCTTGATCTCGTCCATCCGGTCCGTGGCCTCCACCGCGCTGACGCTGCCGTCGGCGACCTGTCCGGCCAGTTCCTGGAGTGCCTGCACACGCTGGACCACGGCCGGGTTACCGATCTTGGCGCGCTGGCCGCTCATCAGCTGGGAGAGCATCGGGGCAGACAGTCCGAGCACCGCGGCGAGGCGTGCCTGGTTCAGACCCAGGTCGTCGATGAGCCTGCGGAACAGCGCCCCCAACGGCTCCCCGTACCAACTGCGCTGAAGCTCCCTGGCTCTCGCGGTCGCTTCCTGCTGTGCTGCATCCATTGCGTCTCCCCATCGCTTCGGTTCGCTGCTGCGAACCTTGTCCAGCATCTTACGGAGAGTGGTTGCGGACCGGGAGTCCCAAACCTTTTGCGAGGCACCCCCCGACACCCGGTACTCTGGTCTGCGGCACGCGCCGTGAACCGGCCGTCCCGGGGCCTTAGCTCAGTTGGTAGAGCGCTGTCTTTGCATGGCAGATGTCAGGGGTTCGACTCCCCTAGGCTCCACGCGCACCAGACCCCTCCGACCTCGGGCAACCGGTCGGAGGGGTCTTCTCGTCGCGCCTTCTCGTGCCCGCTTGTCGGAGCCGCCGCGCCGGGCGTCGCCGCTGCCGACGCAGGCGTCCCATGGGTACGTACGGGGCATCCCGCACGGTGTGGGCGTCCGTCCCCGGCCCGTTCACGCGCTGCTCCCCGACGGCTGCCTGAGCCGTACGAGTGGTGTTCATCGGAAGATCTGCGCAGCGGTGGCGTTGCTCCGCACCATCCCGAGATGCGTACACATCATGAGAAAGGTATGTAGATCGCTCAACCCGAAAGCGAGGGGCCATGGCTGCCGTCAAGGTCACGCACCCGGTCACGCACGTCTGGACCGCCTTCTTCTCTCTCCTGTCCGCGATCCTCACCGCTCTCGGCCTGAAGCGCACGCCGAAGGCCGCCATCGCGGTGTACGCCGGCCAGGCCGCTCCGGCCGCCCCTCGCGAGGCAGCCGCCCCGGCCGCCCGTGGCGCCGCACCCCTCTGCTGCGCACCGGTACCGGTATGGGCCTCCGGACACGTCCGGTCCCTGCCGCCCACGATCAAGCAGCGCATCCGCGCCGAGGCGCACGGCGCCTCACCCTCCGTACGCCACCTGCCCGCCGCCCTGGTTCCGCACCCGGCCGACGTCACGGACGCGACCGGCCCGGTCGGCCCCGCCGACCGGGCCGACCTGATGGAGCAGGCCGACCGGGCCGACCAGGCCGACCGGGTCGACCGGGGCGACCTCGCGCTCGCCGCCTAGCGGCGCTCGTCGTCCGTGCCCGTGGCCGTACCCGTGCCCGTACCCGCGTCGGCGTCCGCGTCGGCTTCCGCCTCCGCCTGCTTGGCCTCCACCTCGGGGTCGAGCGCAGCCGGGCCGGTACCGTCCACGGAGGTCAGCGGAGTGCGATCCGCCACTTCGGTGGCAGCCGGGGGCTCGACCAGCCAGTCCGGGTTGGCCTGCTTGTCCCACCACTTCCAGGCGGCGAAGGCGCCGCCGGCCAGAACGCCGAAGACCGCGAGCCCCTTGGCGAGGCGGCCGGCCCTGGCCCGACGCTCGTGCTTCCTCACGATCTTCTGAATGTCCTTGACCGTCACCTGACCGCGCATGGCGGCCACGGCGGCGGCGGAGCGGGCCATCGCCTGCTCCCTCACGGGCTGAGCGGCGGCCATCGCCTGCTCCACCCGCGGCATGGTGTAGACAGCCGCCTGGCGTGCGGCCTGACGGGTCCGGACCGCGGCGCGATGCGCGGCCTCGTCGACCTTCGGCGGCACATGGGGGGCGACACGTGTGTCGAACTGGACTCGTGCCTGTGTACGGGCCTGACGCGCGGCCTTCGAGACCTTCGGCGCGACCCTGACACGTGCCTCGCTCGCGTAGTGCTGCGCGTAGTGCGCGGCCGTGTCCTTTGCCGTTCCGGCGTAGGGCGCCACCACTTCCGCGGCGTGCCGCACGCTGTCTTTCGCCGAACTGGTCGCGGCGCGCACGCTGTCCTTGCGGGTCACGGGATCCTCCTCCTCGGTGGCGGGGTCGGTATTCGCCTTTCCGTCCTTTTTGAAATCATGCCTGTCGGTGTTCTCGACGGCATGCGTACAGGGGCATCCGGGGCAACGGGGCGCGAACGCGGTGCGGCCGGAAGCCCGGTGGCCACGCTGTCACGGTTTCCCCTTCCCGCGCGGCGCTTCGGGTATGACGGGCCCACCTTTCTTCCTGGGCGGCCCTTCCGTGCGAGGATCGGTGGACGTCAGAGCAGACTTACGGAAGGCACATCGTGGCCGAGCAGCTTTACGCCACCCTGAAGACCAACCACGGCGACATCGAGATCCGGCTCTTCCCGGACCACGCGCCGAAGACGGTCAAGAACTTCGTCGAGCTCGCCAGGGGTGAGCGCGAGTGGACCCACCCCGCGACCGGGAAGAAGTCCACCGACCGCCTCTACGACGGCACGGTCTTCCACCGTGTCATCAGCGGCTTCATGATCCAGGGCGGTGACCCGCTGGGCAACGGCACCGGCGGCCCGGGCTACGAGTTCGGCGACGAGTTCCACCCGGAGCTCTCCTTCAACAAGCCGTACCTGCTCGCCATGGCCAACGCCGGTCCGGGCACCAACGGTTCACAGTTCTTCCTCACCGTGGCCCCCACCACCTGGCTGACCGGCAAGCACACGATCTTCGGTGAGGTCGCCAACGAGGCCGGCAAGAAGGTCGTGGACGCCATCGCGGGCATCCAGACCAACCCGCGCACGGACCGCCCGGTCAACGACGTGGTCATCGAGGCCGTCGAGATCGAGTCCCGCAAGGCCTGACTCCGCGGTCCCTCCGCGATCGGGGCCCCGCGGTCCCTCCCGTGACCGAGCGCCCCGAGGGACCTGAAGGGCCTGATGGTCCCATGAGCACCCACAGCCCCGAGGCCCCCGACGGCCTCGAAAGCACGGACAGCCCCGGGAGCAGCGACTGCCCGGCGGGCACCGACAGCCCCGGGCGTACCGGCGGCCCCGGGAGCGGCGATTGGACGCGGGGAACCTTTCCGCCTCGTCCATCCGTAAGGATGGACGAGGCGCAGTCGTCAGACGGGCAGAGTCCGAGAGGCCGACGAGGGGATCCCATGGAGCAGGCGCAGGTGCCGGGCTGCTATCGCCATCCCGGCGTGGAGACGGGGGTCCGATGCACCCGCTGCGAGCGGCCCATCTGTCCCGCCTGCATGAGGGACGCGGCGGTGGGCTTCCAGTGTCCCGAGTGCGTGCGCGACGGGTCCGGCACCGGGCACTCGCGCACCGCCAACCAGCCGCGCACGATCGCCGGTGGCCGGATCACGGCGGGCCATCCGCATCTGGTCACCCACGTCCTCATCGGCCTCAACCTGCTGGTGTTCCTCCTCGGCAGGCTGAACCCGGCGCTCATCGACGAGATGGTGCTCATCGGGTTCGCCTTCGATCCCGATCTCAACCGGGTGGTGGGCGTCGCGGACGGTGAGTGGTACCGGCTGGTGACGTCGATGTTCCTGCACCAGGAGATCTGGCACATCGCCGGCAACATGCTGCTGCTGTGGCTGCTCGGCGGCACCCTGGAGGCGGAGCTCGGGCGGGTCCGGTACGTGGCGCTCTACCTGCTGTCCGGTCTGGCCGGCAGTGCCCTCACCTACCTGATCGCTGCGGAGAACCAGGGGTCGCTCGGCGCCTCGGGCGCCATCTACGGGCTGCTGGGCGCCACCGTGGTGCTCGTGCGCCGGCTCGACCGCGACCTTCGGCCCATCATGGCCCTCGTGGTGATCAACTTGGTGATCACCTTCGCGTGGGACGGGATCGCCTGGGAGGCCCACATCGGCGGACTGGTCGCCGGTGTGGTGATCGCGTACGCCATGGTCAACGGCTCCCGTGAGCGGCGTGCCCTGCTGCAGGGCGCCGCGTGCGCGCTGATTCTGGGGCTGACCTTGGCGACGGTGATTCTGAGGACGGCCGCGCTCAGCTGAGCGCACCTTGTCCCCACCGTTGTCCACAGCGTGTGTCCGAACTTGCGCACCGGGTGGGGAACGTCTGTGCCCCTCGCCTCTGACCTGCGGTTTCTCGGCAAGGGCAAGGGGCGGACCGGCCCGTCGGAAGCGGTCTGGCGCAGTCACACCGGCGTCAACCCGATGCGAGTTATCCACAGATGGTCTGACCTTTTCCACGCGCTGTGTACAACGCTGTGGATAACTCAGGGCAGGGCTTGACCGTGGTGCCGTACCGCTACTTCCACTGCGTGGAGACGCCGAACCCGGCCGCGATGAAGCCGAAGCCGACGACGATGTTGAGGTTCCCGAACGACTTGACCGGCAGGGACCCGTCGGTGACGTAGAAGACCACGATCCAGGCGAGCCCGATGGCGAACAGTGCCAGCATCACCGGAGCCACCCAGCTGCGGCTGGTCAGCTTGATGTTGGTCGCCTGCTTCGTGGACGGCGGCGGCGTGAAGTCGGCCTTCTTGCGGATACGTGACTTCGGCACGAGGGACTCTCCTGTCGATGCGCTGCGTGACCGCGCAGGAACTGTGGCTTCGGGGCTGGGCACCGGGGTGGGGGCGAGGGGGACCACCGCCTCACCCGGGCGTCCGTTAGCGTAGTGGTTCCGCGGGGCTGAAGGAGATAAGGGTACGTTGAGCAATTCCGCCGACTCTCCCCAAGAGCCGGCCGGGCGCAGGAACTGGCGGCCGGTCCGGTTGCTGACCGCTGCCGTCTTCGCCCTCGCCGGACTGATCTTCGTCACCAGCTTCAACACCGCCAAGGGCACCAACATCCGTACGGACGCCTCGCTGCTGAAGCTCTCCGACCTCATCCGTGAGCGGAGCCAGAAGAACGCCGAACTCGACGAGACGACCGCGACGGTACGGGACGAGGTCGACACCCTCGCCCGCCGTGACGACGGCTCCACCGAGGCGGAGGACGCCCGGCTCGGGGCCCTGGAGAAGGCGGCCGGCACGACCAAGGTCGCCGGCCAGGGCCTCACCGTGACCCTCAACGACGCCCCGCCCGGCGCCCAGGCCGCCCCCGGCTACCCCGAGCCGCAGGCCAACGACCTGGTCATCCACCAGCAGGATCTCCAGGCCGTCGTCAACGCCCTGTGGAAGGGCGGCGCCAAGGGCATCCGCGTCATGGACCAGCGGCTGATCTCCACCAGTGCCGTCCGCTGCGTCGGCAACACCCTGATCCTCCAGGGCCGCGTCTACTCCCCTCCCTACCGGATCACCGCCGTAGGTGACACCGGGAAGCTCCAGCGCGCGCTGGACGACTCCACCGCCGTCCAGAACTACCTGCTGTACGTGAAGGCGTACCGGCTCGGCTGGAAGGTCGACGAGCACGAGTCGGTGACCCTCCCCGGCTACTCGGGCACAGTGGATCTCCACTACGCGGAGCCCGCGAGCTAGCGCCCAAGGGGCCGGAGGCCGGCCCCGGCCTGTGACGGAGGGCAAGTCCCCGGCTTTCCACAGCTGACCCACCCGGGCGGCATCGCCCCGTACTCTGGGTGCGGTATCGAAGGGCATTCGACGGAAGGACCGGCAGGCGTCATGTACGGCTGGATCTGGCGGCATCTGCCGGGCAGCGCGTGGGTGCGGGCGCTGATCTCGCTCGTGCTGATCCTCGCGGTGGTCTACGTGCTCTTCCAGTACGTGTTCCCCTGGGCGGAGCCTCTGCTTCCGTTCAACGATGTGACGGTGGACGGTCAGTGAGCGCGCGCATTCTCGTCGTCGACAACTACGACAGCTTCGTCTTCAACCTGGTCCAGTACCTGTACCAGCTCGGTGCCGAGTGCGAGGTCCGGCGCAATGACGAGGTCGAGCCGAGCCACGTCCTCGGGGTCCCCCCGGCGGGGTCGGGGGGAGGGTTCGACGGCGTCCTGCTCTCGCCCGGCCCCGGCACCCCCGAGGAGGCCGGCGTCTGCGTCGACATGGTCCGGCACTGCGCCCGCACGGGCATCCCGGTCTTCGGTGTGTGCCTCGGCATGCAGTCGATGGCGGTGGCGTACGGCGGTGTCGTCGACCGCGCGCCCGAGCTGCTGCACGGCAAGACCTCGCCGGTCGTGCACGAGGGGCGGGGCGTCTTCTCCGGGCTGCCGTCCCCGTTCACCGCGACCCGGTACCACTCGCTGGCCGCCGAGCCGACCGCCCTGCCGGACGTCCTGGAGGTCACCGCGCGGACCGAGGACGGCATCATCATGGGGCTGCGGCACCGCGAGTTCGCCGTCGAGGGCGTGCAGTTCCACCCGGAGTCGGTACTCACCGAGTACGGACACCTGATGCTCGCCAACTGGCTGGAACAGTGCGGCGACACCGGTGCGGTCGGCCGGTCGGCAGGGCTCGCCCCAGTGGTGGGCAAGGCCGTAGCGTGACCGCGGTGCGTCCGGAACACGAGCACGGTTCACCGTGGTTCCGGGCGTCGAACCTACCGGAATCCCAGGTTCCGGATCCCGGGCAGGCACCGGCACGGGACCCGGCTTCCGCCCCGGAGCCCGTTGTGGAGCAGGACCCCTACGCCGGTACGTGGGCCCCCGGCCCCCCGCCCGGCCCCGTGCCGGACGACGAGACGATGGCCCTGCGCACCGAGGAGACGCGGCGCACAGTGGCCGGACCGGAGGCAGGGCGGCCCGGACCCGCGCCCGAGCGGCCCACCGGCGGCCGCGCCGAGCGCCGCAGGGCCGCCAAGGGGCGCGGGCGCCGTCGCAAGGGCTCTTCCCCGGCACCCGCCGCGCCCCCGTCGCCGGGCCCCGGCAGGCCGCTCACCCGCGTGGAGGCCCGGCGCGCCGCCCGGGCGCGCAAGGACAGCGCCGGCGTCGTCGCCAGCCGGATCGTCGGCGAGCTGTTCATCACGTTCGGCGTCGTCATGCTGCTGTTCGTCACGTACCAGCTGTGGTGGACGAACGTCCGCGCGGGCTTCCAGGCCGACAAGGCGAAACAGGGCATCGAGAACGCCTGGGCGGAGGGCCGCAAGCCTGACGCCTTCGAACCCGGCCAGGGCTTCGCGATCATGTACATCCCCAAGCTGGACGTCGCCGTGCCCATCGCCGAGGGCATCGACAAGAAGCGGGTCCTCGACCGGGGCATGGTCGGGCACTACGCCGAGGGGCAGCTCAAGACGGCCATGCCCTCCGACAAGCGGGGCAACTTCGCGGTCGCCGGCCACCGCAACACCCACGGCGAGCCGTTCCGCTACATCAACCAGCTGACGCCGGGCGACCCGATCGTGGTGGAGACGCAGGACGCGTACTACACCTACGAGATGACGAGCATCCTGCCGCAGACCCCGCCCTCGAACGTCTCGGTGATCCAGCCGGTGCCGGAGGGCTCGGGCTTCACCGGACCGGGCCGGTACATCACTCTCACGACCTGTACGCCCGAGTTCACCAGTACCTACCGGATGATCGTGTGGGGCAAGATGGTCGACGAACGCCCGCGCAGCAAGGGGAAACCGGACGCGCTCGTAGGCTAGGGCGGCCTGGCTTCGACCTTCAGACGGGACAGATGTAGTGGCACGTGCGCGCAACCGGATCGCCGGCGTCATCAGTGTCTTCGGCGAGCTGTTGATCACCGCCGGGGTGCTCATGGGCCTCTTCGTCGTCTACTCACTGTGGTGGACGAACGTCCTGGCCGACCGTGAGGCCGACAAGCAGGGCGACGAGGTACGCGACCACTGGGCCTCGGCGGGACCCGGCGCCCTCGACACCAGGGACGGCATCGGCTTCCTCCACGTACCGGCGATGAAGAGCGGCGAGGTGCTGGTCAAGAAGGGCACCGACCCCAAGACCCTGAACAACGGCGTGGCCGGCTACTACACCGCCCCCGTCAAGTCCGCCCTCCCCTCCGACAAGCAGGGCAACTTCTCGCTCGCCGCGCACCGGGACGGGCACGGCGCGAAGTTCCACAACATCCACAAGCTGAAGACCGGTGACTCGATCGTCTTCGAGACCAAGGACACCTGGTACGTCTACAAGGTCTACAAGACGCTCCCCGAGACCTCGAAGTTCAATGTGGACGTCCTCCAGCCGGTGCCCAAGGAGTCGGGAAAGACCAAACCGGGCCGGTACATCACGCTCACCACGTGCACGCCCGTGTACACCTCCACGTACCGCTACATCGTGTGGGGCGAGCTGGAGCGCACCGAGAAGGTCGACAGCGCCCGTACGCCCCCGGCGGAGCTGCGCTGACGGAACGGAGAAGCCCCGGCACCCTGAGGGTGCCGGGGCCTTGCCGTGTGCGGAGTCGGTCAGTCCTGGCGGAGGACGGCGCCCGACGGGCCGCCGAAGAAGCCGCGGTCCTCGTCGTTGTCGCCGTTGTTCCCGTTGCCGCCGTTGCCGCCGTTACCACCGTTACCGCCGCCCTGGCAGCCCAGGGTGGTCAGGGTGACGGTGGTGGTGGCCGGGTCCACCGGGGTGCCGACCTGCGGGTCGCTGCCGGTCACGATGGCGTTGTCGTCGTTCGGGCAGCCCTCGGCGACCTGGACGTTGGTGAAGCCGGCGGCTCCCAGCGTCTGCTTGGCCTGGCCCAGGGGCTGTGGCCGTACCTCGGGCACCGGGACCTGCTGCTGCTGGGGGCCCTTGGAGACCTTGAGGGTGATCTCGCTGCCCTTGGGGGCCTTGGAGGTGCCCTCGGGGCTCTGCCCGACGACGGTGTTCGCCGGCTGGTTCGAGTCCACGTCCTCGCGCTTGACCTGGAAGCCGAGGGTCTCCAGCTGCGACTTCGCCGCGTCGAACTGCTGACCGGTGACCGGCGGAACCTCTCGCTCCGCCTGCTTGGACACCGTGAGGGTGATCCGAGCGCCCTTCTCGGCCTGAGTGCCGCCCGCCGGGTCCTGCTCCAGCACCTCGCCCGGCTGCTTGTCGGACTCCTTGTACTCGACCTTGACCTCGAAGCCCTTGTCCTCGAGCGCCTGCTTCGCGCTTCCCTCGGACTTCTCCGTGACGTCCGGGACCTCGATCTTCGCGGCACCCTCGGAGACGACGACCTCGATGGTCTCGCCCTCGTTCAGCACTCCGGACTGCGGCGTCTGGCTGCAGATGGAGCCCTTCGGCCGGTCGCAGGCGTCCGTGCCCGACCGGGCGATCTTCAGCCCGGCCTCCTCCACGGTCCGTTCCGCCTCCGGGAACGGCTTGCCGACCACATTGGGCACGGTGATGGTGCTCGAGCCGGAGCTCTCGCCGCCGAAGACCACCTTGCCGATCAGGATCGCGCCGACCAGTACCAGGATGCCCGCCAGGATCAGCAGGATCGTCGAGAGGTTCGACTTCCGCTGGCGGCGGCGGTCCGGGCGGTCGTCGTAGCCGTAACCGCCGTCGTCCGGGTTGACGGGCGGCAGCATCGACGTCTGTCCGGCCGGGTCGGTCGGCCGCATCGCCGTGGTCGGCTGGTCGTCGGGGCCGAAGCCCCCGTAACCGGCCGCCCCCATCGCCGCCGTCGCGGCCACCGGCTGGCCGTCGAGGCACGCCTCGATGTCGGCGCGCATCTCGTCGGCCGACTGGTAGCGGTAGTCCGGGTCCTTGACCAGCGCCTTCAGGACGATGGCGTCCATCTCGGGCGTGATCTCGGGGTCGAAATTGCTGGGCGGCTGCGGCTCCTCGCGTACGTGCTGGTACGCGACCGCGACCGGGGAGTCGCCCACGAACGGCGGGCGGACGGTCAGCAGCTCGTACAGCAGGCAGCCGGTGGAGTAGAGGTCGGAGCGGGCGTCGACCTGCTCGCCCTTGGCCTGCTCGGGGGAGAGGTACTGGGCGGTGCCGATCACGGCCGCGGTCTGCGTCATGGTCATCCCGGCGTCGCCCATGGCGCGGGCGATGCCGAAGTCCATGACCTTGACCTGGCCGGTGCGGGTCAGCATGACGTTCGCCGGTTTGATGTCGCGGTGGACGATGCCGGCCCGGTGCGAGTACTCGAGGGCCTGGAGGATGCCGACCGTCATCTCCAGCGTGCGCTCGGGCAGCAGCTTGCGCCCCGAGTGGAGGAGCTCACGCAGGGTGGAGCCGTCGACGTACTCCATCACGATGTACGGGATGGAGATGTTGTCGACGTAGTCCTCGCCGGTGTCGTAGACCGCGACGATCGCCGGGTGGTTGAGCGAGGCGGCCGACTGGGCCTCACGGCGGAACCGGGCCTGGAAGGACGGGTCACGGGCGAGGTCGGCCCGCAGCGTCTTCACGGCGACGGTGCGGCCGAGCCGGGTGTCGTGGGCGAGGTAGACCTCCGCCATGCCACCGCGGCCGAGCACCGAGCCCAGCTCGTACCGGCCGCCGAGGCGACGCGGCTCTTCCATAACTGTTCCAGCCCTCTCCGTCAGTCCCGACCGCACCCGTGTGTGGTCCGGCGGTGTGCTGTTCGCGCATACGCTACCGGCCACGGGAAGTCGATCGGACCGCGACCACTACCTGATACGGGACCGGTACACACCGGCCCTCAGGTGCGGCCGCGACCCGCGCGTCACTTCTTGCTGTCGAGTACCGCCTTCATCACATCGTGGGCGATGGGCCCGGCGAGGCCGCCGCCGCTGATGTCGTCACGGATGGCATTGGAGTCCTCGACCACCACGGCGACGGCGACCGGGGAGCCGTTGTCGGTCTTGGCGTAGGAGATGAACCAGGCGTAGGGCCGGGCCTTGTTCAGCTCGCCGTGCTGCGCGGTGCCGGTCTTGCCGCCGACCGTCGCGCCCTTGATCTTCGCCGAGCCACCGGTGCCGTGGTCGCTGTTGACCACGCCCTCCATCATCTCCTGGACGAGCTGAGCGGTCTTCGCCGACATCGGCCGGCTCATCTCCTCCGGCTCGTGCTTCTCCAGCACGTCGAGGTCCGGGGAGCGCAGCTCCTCCACCATGTACGGCTTCATCAGCTTGCCGTCGTTGGCGATCGCCGCGGCCACCATGGCCATCTGGAGCGGAGTGGCGTTGGTGTTGAACTGGCCGATGGCGGAGAGCGCGTTCTGCGGGCGGTCCATGTTCTTGTCGTAGACCGACGTGGCGGCACGGACCGGGGTGTCGATCTCCGCGTTGTTGAAGCCGAACTTCTCGGCCATCTTCACCATGTCGTCGCGGCCCACCTCGTGACCGAGCTTGGCGAAGACCGAGTTGCAGGAGACCTCCATCGCGTACTTCAGCGTGGCGTTCTCACAGCCGCGGGCGTGGTTGACCATCTCGCGGGTGGTGTCGGGAAGGATGTACGGCTCGGGTGTGTCGGTCGCCGCGTTGATGTCGGTGACCTTGCCGTACTCCAGCGCGGCGGCGGCCGTCAGCACCTTGAAGGTGGAGCCGGGCGGGTAGATCTCGCGCAGCGCGCGGTTCAGCTTCGGCTTGTCCTTGTCGTTCTCCAGTGCCTGCCAGGCCTTGGCGTCCTTGTTGTGGTAACCGGCGAAGGAGGACGGGTCGTACGACGGGGTCGACGCCAGCGCCAGGATCTTGCCGGTCGACGGCTCGATGGCGGCGACGGCGCCCTTCTTGTCGCCGAGGCCCTCGAAGGCGGCCTTCTGCGCGACGGCGCTCAGGGTGGTGACGACGTCGCCGCCCTTCTTCTTGTCCCCCGTGAACATCGACAGGGTGCGGTCGAAGAACAGCCGGTCGTCGTTGCCGGTGAGGATGCCGTCGTGGAGCTTCTCGAGCTGGTTGGCGTCGAACGCCTGCGAGGCGTAGCCGGTGACCGGGGCCCACATGGGGCCGTTGGCGTAGGTGCGCTTGTACTTGTAGAACGGGTCCTTCGAGTCGACGGTGCCGGTGATCGGCTTGCCGTCCACGATGATGTTGCCGCGGACGTTGGCGTACCGCTCGATCGTGACCCGGCGGTTCTTCTCGTGAGTGCTGAGCTCCCCGGCGCGGACGTACTGGATCCAGTTGTCCCGGATCAGCAGGGCGAGTACCAGCAGGCCGCAGAAGATCGCGATATGGCGCAGGGGCTTGTTCACGGTCGGACCACCTGGGTCATCTCGGCGTCGGGGGACGGGGCGGGTGCCGGCGCGGGACGGCGGGCGGTGTCGCTGATCCGCAGCAGGATGGCGATCAGGGCCCAGTTGGCGATCACCGACGAGCCGCCGTACGCCAGGAACGGCATGGTCATACCGGTCAGCGGGATCAGGCCCATCACACCGCCGGCGACGACGAAGATCTGGAGGGCGAAGGCCCCGGACAGGCCGGTCGCCAGCAGCTTGCCGAACGGGTCGCGGGCGGCGAGCGCGGTACGCAGGCCCCGCTCGACGATCAGGCCGTACAGCAGCAGGAAGGCCATGACACCGGCCAGACCGAGTTCCTCGCCGACCGTGGCGAAGATGAAGTCGGAGTTGGCAGCGAAGCCGATCAGGTCGGAGTTGCCCTGCCCGAGCCCGGTGCCGAGCGTGCCGCCGGAGCCGAAGGACATCAGCACCTGCGTCATCTGGTCGCAGGCCTGGGCCATGTTGGAGCTCTCGGGGGCCGTCTTCAGGCACTCGAAGGGGTCGAGCCAGGCGGCGACACGGGACTTGACGTGGCTGGCGGTCGAGCCGACGACGACCGCGCCGCCCACGGCCATCAGCAGACCCATGATGATCCAGCTGGTCCGCTCGGTCGCCACGTACAGCATGATCACGAACATGCCGAAGAACAGCAGCGACGTACCGAGGTCGTTCTCGAAGACCAGGATGAGCAGGCTGACGGCCCAGATGGTGAGGATCGGGCCGAGGTCCCGGCCCCGCGGCAGGTACAGCCCCATGAAGCGGCGGCTGGCCAGCGCGAGCGCGTCCCGTTTGACCATCAGATAGCCCGAGAAGAAGACCGCGATGACGATCTTCGCGAACTCTCCGGGCTGGATGGAGAAGGGGCCGACCTTGATCCAGATCTTGGCGCCGAAGACGGCCGAGCCCAGACCGGGGACCAGGGGGAGCAGCAGCAGGACGATCGCCACCACCATGGAGATGTACGTGTAGCGCTGGAGGACGCGGTGGTCCTTCAGGAAGATCAGCACCACCAGGAACAGCGCCACACCGATCGCGGAGTACATCAGCTGCTTGGGCGCGTCCGGGCTGTAACTGTCGTACAGGGCCATGGACTTCGCGATCACGCGTGGCGACTGGTCCAGCCGCCAGATCAGCACCAGCCCCAGCCCGTTGAGCAGGGTCGCCAGCGGCAGCAGGATCGGGTCGGCGTACTTCGCGAACCGCCGCACCAGCAGGTGGGCGATGCCCGCCAGCAGGCCCAGGCCGATGCCGTAGCCGAGCATGCCCGCCGGGACCTTGCCGTCCAGGGCGAGGCCCACGTTCAGGTACGCGAAGACCGGGATGGCGACGGCGAAGCCGAGCAGCGCCAGCTCGGTGTTCCGGCGGCTCGGCAGATCGATGGCGCCGATGGTGGTCGTGTTGGTGACAACGCTCATGGTGGTGACAGGCCCCCTACGGGTGCTTACTGCTTGCCGCAGTTCGAGGCCAGCTTCTGCTCCTCCTCCGAGAGGGTGGGGCCCGGAGTCGGAGTGGCTGCGGTGCTGGTGGACGGCTTGGGCGTGGGCTCGGTCGGGAGGCCGGTCATACCGCCGGCCTGGCCCTCACCGGGGGGTGCGGCGGGCAGCCGGTCGGCCGCCTTCTGGCGCTGCTCCTGCTTCTTGCAGGCGGATGCCTGGGCGGCCAGCTCTTCGATCTTGTCCTGCGCCTTGCCGAGGCTGCCGCCGGCGATGGTGTCCTCGACCTGCTTGCGCTGGTAGTCGGGGAGGTACTTGAGTTCGATCTCCGGGTGGTCCTTCTCGACGTCCGAGAGCGAGACCCACGCCAGGTCCTGGCTGATGCCGCGGTAGAGGGCGACGTGGTCGTCCTTGGGGCCGACGTAGTACTGCGTCTGGGTCCAGCGGTAGCCGCCGTACGCCGCGGCGCCGACCACGGCCAGGGCGAGCACGATGAGGAACGATCTCTTCAGCCACTTGCGGCCGCCGCGCGGCTTGGTGAAGTCCTGTTCGCTGTACGCGCCGTAGCTGCCCTCCGGCGGCATGCCGCCGTACCCGAGGTCGTCGCCGCTGCCGGGCGGGCCGAAGCCGCCGCCGGGCGGCGGTGGTGCCTGGCGCCCGAGGCCGGCGGCGCGGCCCGCGGGGGTCTCCATGGCGCCGCCGTCGTTCAGCTGCGTCTGGTTCTCGGCGACCGCGCCCACGACAACGGGGGTGTCGCTGAGCTGCCCGGCCAGGGTGTCGCCGCCGTCGACGTCGAGGACGTCCGCGACGATCACGGTGATGTTGTCCGGGCCGCCGCCGCGCAGCGCGAGCTGGATCAGGTCCTGGACGGTCTCCTGGGGGCCCTGGTAGCTGGCGAGGGTCTCCTCCATCGTCTGGTGGGAGACGACGCCGGACAGGCCGTCGGAGCAGATCAGGTACCGGTCGCCGGCGCGCACCTCACGGATGGAGAGGTCCGGTTCGACGTGGTCGCCACTGCCCAGCGCGCGCATCAGCAGTGAGCGCTGCGGGTGGGTGGTGGCCTCCTCCTCGGTGATGCGGCCCTCGTCGACCAGGCGCTGCACCCAGGTGTGGTCCTGGGTGATCTGCGTCAGGACGCCGTCGCGCAGGAGGTACGCCCGGGAGTCGCCGACGTGGACCAGGCCGAGGCGCCGGCCCGTCCACAGCAGGGCGGTCAGGGTGGTCCCCATGCCCTCCAGCTGGGGGTCCTCCTCGACCATCAGCCGCAGCTGGTCGTTGGCGCGCTGCACCGCCGTACCGAGCGAGGTGAGGATGTCGGAGCCGGGTACGTCGTCGTCGAGCGTGACCAGCGTCGAGATCACCTCGGAGGAGGCGACCTCACCGGCGGCCTGGCCGCCCATGCCGTCGGCGATCGCGAGCAGCCGGGGACCGGCGTACCCGGAGTCCTCGTTGCCCTCGCGGATCATGCCCTTGTGCGATCCGGCGGCGAAACGCAGTGACAGACTCATGCGCACCTGCCCTGTCGACTCCGACGCCTCCGGGTACAGCCGGTCTCGAGCCACACTGCCCACCCTCCGGTCGGGAGCCTGTGCCGGTCACCTGTGGGCACCGCTGCGGCTCGCTCGCTCCGCTCGCTCATTGTCGTACTACTTCCGCAGCTCGATGACGGTCTTGCCGATGCGGATCGGCGCGCCCAGCGGAATCGGTGTCGGGGTGGTGAGTCGGGTCCGGTCGAGATACGTGCCGTTGGTGGACCCGAGATCCTCGACGATCCACTGGCCGTCACGGTCCGGGTAGATCCTGGCATGCCTGCTGGACGCGTAGTCGTCGTCCAGGACGATCGTGGAGTCGTGCGCGCGTCCCAGAGTGATCGTCTGGCCCTGGAGGGCGACCGTGGTGCCCGTGAGGGTGCCCTCGGAGACGACCAGCTTGGTCGGGGCCCCGCGGCGCTGACGGCCGGACTGCTGGCGCTGCTGCGGCGGTGCCGCGGCCTGCTGGCGGGCGCCCTGCTGGGGCCGTGCGCTCTCGCGCCGCGAACCGCGCTGCGTGACACGCGTCCCGAACAGGTCGCTGCGGATGACCTGGACGGCCACGATGACGAACAGCCACAGTACGGCGAGGAAACCCAACCGCATGACCGTGAGGGTCAGCTCTGACATTGCCCCCGCTTCACCCTTCGGCTTGCCGGTAAACGATGGTGGTACTGCCCACGACGATTCGCGAGCCGTCGCGGAGCGTAGCGCGGGTGGTGTGCTGCCCGTCCACCACGATGCCGTTGGTGGACCCGAGATCCTGGATCGTCGGGGGCGTTCCGGTCCGGATCTCGCAGTGGCGGCGCGATACGCCGGGGTCGTCGATCCGCACGTCGGCTTCGGTGCTGCGGCCCAGCACCAGCGTCGGGCGGGAGATCTGGTGGCGGGTGCCGTTGATCTCGATCCAGCGGCGCACCTGGGCGCCGGGCACGGGGCCGGCCGCCGGCGGGCGGCCGGCGGGCGGCCGGTTGATACCGGGCGGCGGGGCCGACGGCATGGGAGGAGCGGCGGCGGGAGGGTAGCCGTAGCCACCGGGGCGGCCACCGGCCGGAGACGCGGCCGGAGCGGCGGGGCCCGCCGCGCCGGGGGACTGTGACGTACTCGACGCGAGCGTACGGCTGCGTACCCGGTACAGGCCCGTGTCGAGGTCGTCCGCCTTCTCCAGGTGGACCTTGATCGGGCCCATGAAGGTGTAGCGCTGCTGCTTGGCGTAGTCGCGCACCAGGCCCGACAGCTCGTCGCCGAGCTGGCCCGAGTACGGACTGAGGCGCTCGTAGTCCGGCGCGCTCAGCTCCACGATGAAGTCGTTGGGGACGACCGTACGGTCACGGTTCCAGATCGAGGCGTTGTTGTCGCACTCGCGCTGGAGGGCACCCGCGATCTCGACGGGCTGGACCTCGGACTTGAAGACCTTGGCGAAGGTGCCGTTGACCAGACCTTCGAGACGCTGCTCGAAACGCTTCAGGACTCCCATGGGGCACCTCCTCCGTCGTTGCCGTCCTGGTACTGCTTACTGATCGTATCCACGCGTCGGGAAATCGGCTGGTTCCCCTTCTCTGCCCTGTGGACGAGTGTCACCTCTCACAGGGATCGTAGAGGCGCCCTCCAGACAGTGTCCCGCACCTGACGCGCACCCTGGAGGAGTGGGTGGGACGGTAAGGCGTTCCCTGTTCCGCCCGCGGTGTCCCAAGGCCTTGTCTCCCGGGTCGCGCGTCCTGTGCCGGGCCCCCGGAGGTGAGGGTGGGCGCGGGGCGCCGTGGGTTGCGTGGTGGTACCGGGCCCGGGCGGGTCCGGGCGGGTCCCGGCACCGGCCGTGCGGTCGTGGCCGGCTCCCGCGCGCCGTTCCGGACACGCGGCCCGTGCGTCGCCACTCGTCCTCTCCTCCTCCGTCCTTGCCCTCCTCCCCGTCTCTGTTCGCCGGCGAGGCGCCCGAAACAAACGGATGTGAATCCACCTCCTGTGGCGTGCTAATCTTCAGATGTCGCCAGGGGGACGGACCGGGAGAACGGTGCGAAACCAAGCGGCAACACCCAATGCGCGGGTGGCGGAATAGGCAGACGCGCTGGATTCAGGTTCCAGTGCCCGAAAGGGCGTGGGGGTTCAACTCCCCCCTCGCGCACCAGAGAAACCGATGAGACGGGTTCTCGCCAGAGACGAAAGTCCTGGTGAGGGCCCGTCTCTCGTTGTGCGTTCGGGTCCGTGGCGGGGCTGGGTGCTGCGGGCGTGCGGGCCCCGGCAGTGACCGAAGTCACTGTCGGGGCCTGCGTGTTGTGCCCTGCCGCGCGGAGCGGCGGGCGGTGACGAAGCCGGACCGGCGGGCAGCCGGCCGGGCGTGCCGGGGCCGGTGGGGCCGGGCTTCGGGGGCGGGTTCGCAGGGCGGGGCCGTCGGGCCGGGCGGGCGGACAGGAGGCCGGCCGGGCGCGCCCGCGCGGCCGTGCCGTGTCGCGCGGGGGACCGGTCCGTGTCCGCCGGCCGGGAAGCCGTACCGCACGGGAAGGTCACCGCCGCGCCCCGCTCGTGGCCGTCCGGAGGGCCGGGGACGGCGCCGGGGGCCGCCGGCCGGTGCGGTCCGGCGGGAGGCGTCCGGAAGGGCTTCCTGTCACCGTTCGGCGGTGGTGGCCCGCTGGTAGACGTCCGGGATGCCGTCGTGGTCGTCGTCGCGGTTCTCCTCCTCGTACAGGCGGCGGTAGATGCCGTTGCGCCGCTTGATGAGGAGGGCCGCCAGGACGGCGGCGATGAGGGAGCCGGCCAGGACCGCGGCCTTGACGTGCTCGGTGGTGGCCGGATCGGGGAAGGCGAGTTCACCGATGAGCAGGGCCACGGTGAAGCCGATTCCGGCCAGCACCGCGAGTGCGAGCACGTCCGCCCAGGCGAGCTCCGGGTTCAGCTTGGCGCGGGTGAACCGGGCGGCCAGGTAGGTGCCGGCGAAGATGCCGAGGGTCTTGCCGACGACGAGGCCCAGCACCACCCCCAGCGGCTCCGGCCGGGTGAAGACCTCTCCCAGGGCGGCGGCCGAGACGCCGACGCCGGCGGCGAAGAGGGCGAACAGCGGCACCGCGACACCCGCGGAGACGGGGTGGAGAAGGTGGGAGGTCCGCTCGGCGGGGGACGCCGTCTCGCCCTTGTCGCGGGTGGTGCGCAGGATGAGGCCGATGGCGACGCCGGCGACGGTGGCGTGGACGCCGCCGTTGTACATCAGCGCCCAGGTGGTGATGCCGAGCGGGACGTACCACCACCAGCCGCGTACCCGGAAGCGCTGCAGGACGTAGAAGAGGGCCAGTCCGGCGAAGGCTCCGCCGAGGGCGGCGAGGTTCAGGTCGCTGGTGAAGAACACCGCGATGATCAGGATCGCGCCCAGGTCGTCGACGACGGCGAGGGTGAGCAGGAACGCGCGGAGGGCGGCGGGCAGGTGGGTGCTCAGGACGGCGAGGACGGCGAGTGCGAAGGCGATGTCGGTGGCCATCGGCACGGCCCAGCCGTCGAGGCTGCCTCCGCCGGCCGTCACCGTGGCGGCGTAGAGGGCGGCGGGCACCACCATGCCGCAGAGCGCGGCGATGACCGGCAGCGCGGCCGTGGCGGGGGTGCGCAGTTCACCGACGACCAGTTCGCGCTTGAGCTCGATGCCGGCGACGAGGAAGAAGATGGCGAGGAGTCCGTCGGCGGTCCAGTGTTCGACCGACAGGTCCAGACCGAGGGCCGGTATGCCGAAGTGGAAGTCGCGTATCTGCTCGTAGGTCCCGCTCCACGGAGTGTTCGCCCATACGAGCGCCACGACGGCTGCGCCGAGGAGGACCAGCCCACCGACGGTCTCCGTCCTCAGCGCCTGGACCACGGCGTTGCGCTCCGGGAGGGGGAGCAGGCCGAGGAAGGGGGAACGCTCGCGTGGGGCGTCAGCCATGGGTGGGCCTCCGGGGGGCTTTCGGCTTGGGGCATACGAGCCCAGGGACGCCGACCAGACTTCCCGGCACACCGCGCGTCGTGATGTAGGACCGCCCGCGAGACGGGGCGTTGACGCGTTGTTCACACCCTAACCGCCTGCCGCATGACCCGCCAGACCCCGCTTCACCTGCTGAAACGCGGTGTGCGGGAATGACGGGAGGGCCCGTCCACACCAAGGCGCGAGGTGTGTACGGGCCCTCTTCCCGCCTCCGGCGGGGTGGCGGTAGCCGGGGCGCGGGGGCGGTCAGACGGTGGTCTTCACCGACTCCGGGTCCTCGTCAGCCGTCTCACCGGCGTTGCGGGCGCGGACGTGCTCCAGGAAGGAGTTCAGCTCGCGCTTGACGACCGGGGCGAGGAGGTACAGGCCGATGATGTTGATGACGGCGAGCATGAACAGCACCGCGTCGGCCATGTCGATCAGGGTCTGCAGCGTGAGCAGCGAACCGGCGATCGCGAACAGGGTGTAGACGACCTTGTAGGTGATCTCGCTGGTCCGGCTGCGGCCGAAGAGGTACGTCCACGCCTTCAGGCCGTAGTAGCCCCAGGTGAGCACGGTGGAGATGGCGAACAGCAGCACCGCGACGGTGAGGATGTACGGGAACCAGGGCATCACGGTGGCGAAGGCGTCCGACGTGATGGTGACACCGCCGATGGACTCGCCGCCGCGGGCCTCGGCCCAGCTCGCCGGGTTGGCGATGACGATGGTCAGCGCGGTCATCGTGCAGATGACGACGGTGTCGATGAACGGCTCCAGCAGGGCGACCAGGCCCTCGCTGGCGGGGTGCTTGGTCTTGACCGCGGAGTGGGCGATCGGCGCGGAGCCGAGACCCGCCTCGTTGGAGAAGGCGGCCCGCTTGAAGCCGATGATCAGCGCGCCGAGGACACCACCGGCGACACCCTCGGGGTTGAAGGCGCCCTCGATGATGGTGGCGATCGCGGCCGGGACGGCGGTGACGTGGACCAGGATCACGACCAGGCAGGCGGCGATGTAGAGGCCGGCCATGGCGGGGATGAGCTTGCTGGTGACGTTGGCGATGGAGCGGATGCCGCCGATCAGCACGATGCCGACGAGCGCGGCGATCAGGATGCCGAAGAACAGCGCGCCGGCCGACGAGCCCATCAGGCCGTCCTCGCCGCCCGTGACGGAGACGAGCTGGGCGTAGGACTGGTTGACCTGGAAGAGGTTGCCGCCGAAGAGGCCGAAGAACAGGATCATGAAGGAGGCGAGGACCGCGAGGACCTTGCCGAGCGACTTGCCGTTCTTGCCGAAGCGTTCGGTCAGTCCCTTGGGCAGGTAGTGCATCGGGCCGCCGGAGACGGTGCCGTCGGCGTGCACCTCGCGGTACTTCACACCCAGGGTGACTTCGACGAACTTGGTGGCCATGCCCAGCAGGCCGCAAAGGATCATCCAGAAGGTGGCGCCGGGGCCACCGATGGAGACCGCGACGGCCACACCGGCGATGTTGCCCAGACCGACGGTGCCGGAGACGGCGGCGGTCAGCGCCTGGAAGTGGTTGACCTCACCTGCCGACCCCTTCTCGTCGTACTTCCCGCGCACCACGTCGACGGCGAGCTTGAACTTGCGGACCTGGATGAAACCGAACCAGGCGGTGAAGACCAGGCCGGCGACGACGAGCCAGGCGACGATGAGGGGCAGCTCCGTACCGCCGACCGGGACGGAATAGAAGACGACTTCCCCGAGCCAGGTTGCTATGGGCTCGAAGAATCCGCTGACGGCTTCGTCGACGGATGTGGTGATGGAGTCGAGTGACACGGTGGTTACCTCGATGGCGCAGTCCCGGCGCGAGGGAGGTCGCGACGGGAAGATGTGCGGTCTTTGAGCGAACGCCGTTGTCCGATCGGCGACCCTGGGGGCACGGGCCGCGGACTCGGAACGTGATCACCCTGGTCGTGCTGCCGGTGCTTGCCGGCCACTCCGCATGGTGGCGAGGGGTGGTGCTACCTGCGGAGTTGGGCAGTTCTACCACGTCCTTTGTAAGATCTTTAGTGACCCAAATCACATAACCATGAGTAATCTTCGAAAAGGCCAGCGAACGAAATAAGACCGTTATGCGGATGGCTTGATCCGTTCAGCGGACATCTATCCCGGTGGCGGACCCCGCACTCCCCCCGATCCTCGGAGCATCGTGAAGATCGACAGGTCCGGTGTGGCGCCCGGCGGGCCGGCGCGGGGACCGAGGTTGCCGGCGCTCGGTGGAGGGAAGCGTCTCCTCGGCCGCCGGAGCGGTGCGGGGCGGTGCGCGTGCGGGGCGGTGCGCGTGCGGGGCGGGGCGTCGTGTCGTCGCGGAGCGTGACGATCAGGTGCGGAGAGCGAGGGGTGGCGTCAGCCGATGGGGACTACCCTGCCGTGGGCGGTACGGCTCGGCGGGTACGGAAGGCGCCCGCGCCCTTCAGCACGGGCCTTCCTCCACGTCCACCGACACCTTGAGGGTCACCAGCCTCGTCGCGGCCGGTTCCGGCTGCGGCGGGGACAGGCGCAGGCAGTAGGGGGTGTCCATGTCGTCGGCGCTGACCTCGAAGGCGTCCGCACCGCTTCCACCTCCCTTGCCGTCGGCGCCGCCCCTGTCCGCTCCGTCGACCGCCTCGACCCGGACGACCGTGTGCTCGGGGCCCTGTCCGGTGGCCCGGACGGCGTCCTCGATCCGCTCCTCGTAACCGAGGTGGCCCCTCAGGGTCTGCGGCCGGTCTTCCAGGCGCTCGGCGGCCTCGTGCACGGCGTCACGCCACTCGCCCTCACTCCACCGCGAACCGTCGAAGAGGTGGTACAGGTACACGATTACGATCACGCCACTGATGGCGATGAGCGCTCGGCCGACGGGGTTGTTCGGGTTGTATACGTACCGGCCCTTCTTGACGAAGACCGGTTCGTCTCCGCGCGTTCCGCTCACGCGCTGAGCGTAACGAGTCGACGCACCACTACGGCCGGCAGGCCCTCACAGCGGTTGGACACCTGAGCACGTGCCTTCACTCACTCCTCGGCGCGCCCCGGCCGGCCCGGCCGGCCCGGCCGGACACATGATCGTCTGTGGCGATGACGCCCTCGCCCACCGGTTGGCGACGGAACTGCGGGACGTATACCGGGAGCGGGTCGTCCTCGTACGCCCCGGCGGCGGACCGGCGACCGGGCCCCGGCTGACCGTTCCCGGCCAGGGAAGGGCCTCGGCCCTGCTCGGCCGGGTCTCCGCCGCCATGACGGGAGCGCCGCCCGTGCCGGAGGGGATACCGGGGGAGCTGGAGGCGGAGGAGCTCACCGAGGCGGTGCTGGAGTCGGCCGGCGTGGCACAGGCCGCGGCTCTGGCCCTGGTCCACGACGACGACGAGACCAACATCCGCGCCGCCCTCGCGGCCCGCCGCCTCAACCCGGGACTGCGGCTGGTGATCCGGCTCTACGACCGCAAGCTCGGCCAGCACTTGGAGCAACTCCTCGACCAGGCCGCCCTCGTGGCCTTACCGGATCTGGACCCGGCCGCCGTGGACGCCTCCACCACCGTCCTCTCGGACGCCGACACCGCGGCGCCCGCACTGGCCGCCACCGCGGTCGCGGGCACCAGCAAGGTCGTCCACGCCGACGGCCTGCTGCTGCGCGCCGTGGAACGCACACCACCCGGCCACGGGGAGGCCCCCGATCCGGGCCTGTGCACCCTCGCACTGCTCTCGGCGACCGTCAACGACCCGGCCGGCGAGGAAGGTTCGGACAGCAGCGGCACGGCGGGACCCCAACTGCTCCCCGACCCGCGCACGGTGTCCGCCGCCACCGGCCGGGGCACCGTCGTCCTCGAAGCCGTCACCCACACCGGTCCGCCGGTGCCACCCCGGCGCCTGGCGGGCCGCGGCATGCCCCTCTCCGAGCTCTTCTCCCGCCGCCTGCGCTGGGCCGTCGCCGGCACCGGACTGGCCGTGCTCGCCCTGGCGCTGGTCTCCTCGCTGATCACGGGCGACCACCCGCTGCACGCCGCCTACGTCACGCTGCTCGACCTGTTCTCCATCAACGACCCGGCCGTGACAGCGAGCACGGCGCGCCAGGTGCTCCAGTTGCTGACCGGGCTCGTGGGCCTCGTACTGCTCCCCCTCCTGGTGGCGGGCGCGCTCGAGGCCCTGGGCGCGTTCCGCAGCGCGTCCGCCCTGCGGCGCCCGCCGCGTGGACTGTCCGGTCATGTGGTCCTGCTCGGACTGGGCAAGATCGGCACCCGTGTCCTGGCGCAGCTGCGCGGCCTCGGCATCCCCGTCGTCTGCGTGGAGGAGGACCCCGAGGCCCGTGGTGTGGCTCTGGCACGGCGTCTGCGCGTGCCCACCGTGATCGGTGACGTCACCCAGGAGGGCGTCCTGGAGGCGGCCAAGACCCACCGGGCCCATGCCCTGCTCGCGCTCACCAGCTCCGACACCACCAATCTGGAGGCCGCTCTCTACGCCCGTACGGTCAAGGCGGACCTGCGCGTGGCCCTGCGGCTGTACGACGACGACTTCGCCACCGCCGTCTACCGGACGCTGCGCGCCGCCCACCCGCACGCGCTCACCCGCAGCCGCAGCGTCTCGCACCTGGCCGCTCCCGCCTTCGCCGGAGCGATGATGGGCCGCCAGGTCCTCGGTGCGATACCGGTCGAGCGCAAGGTGCTGGTCTTCGCCGCCCTGCTGGTGGCAGGCCATCCGCAACTGGAGGGCCGCACCATCGAGGAGGCCTTCCGGCCCGGCGCCTGGCGCGTCCTCGCCCTGGACACCACGGCACCGGCGGACCGGCGCCCCGATCTGGCCACCCCCCGCCCGGCCGAGGGGGAGCGGCAGCCGACCGGCCTGGTCTGGGAGCTCCACCCGGGCTACGTCCTCCGGCCCGACGACCGGGTGGTGGTGGCCGCGACCCGGCGGGGCCTGGCCGAACTCCTGGGACGACAGCCGCATGCGCGGCCGCAGTCGCCACAGCACCAGGCGCGTCCGCAGCCACAACCCCGGCCGCGTCCGCAGCCGCACCCGCAGCCCCAACCGCGGCCGGAGCCGCCCACCGCCGAGCGCTGAGCCCCTCAGATCTCCTGCGCCGGCCAGTCCAGCAGGCGGGCGCCGACGACCGCCGTCTGGAGCGTGTACCGGTCGACGGGGTTGCCCGGGTCGGCGCCGGTCAACTGGTGGATGCGCGCCAGCCGGTACGTCATCGCCCGCACGCTCAGCGACAGCCGCCGGGCCGCCTCGGCCGCCACGCAGCCGGTGTCGAAGTACGCGGTGAGGGTCTCGATCAGCGGCCGGGCGCCGCCGCGCGCCTGCGTCAGCGGGCCGAGCACCGTGCGGACGAGATCGGCCATGGCCTGCCGGTCCCGGGTGAGCACCGGGTAGACCAGGAGGTCGGCGGCGCGCAGCACCGGGTCCTCCAGGTGCATGCGCTCGGCCAGTTCCAGAGCGTTGAGCGCCTCCTCGTAGGAGTGGACGACGCCGCCGACGCCCGGATGGGCCCGGCCGATGGCCACCTGGCCGCCGTCGGTCGCGGCGTGTGCCTGCTTGGCGAAGAAGGTGAGGACGTCGGACTGGTCGCCCGGCGCGACGCAGATGAGCCGGCCGTTCTTCGTCGTCAGCAGGATCCGCCGGTCGCCGAAGCGGGCGGCGAGCGACGACTCCACCGTGCGGGTGACGGCGTACCCGTCGTCGTACGGCTCCGGCCCCTGCGCGACGGCGACCGCGTGGGCGTGGGAGAGCAACAGGCCGAAGCGCTCGGCCCGTGCGGCGAGCCGGCCGATGTCACTGCGCCCGTGGAGGAGGTCGTCGATGAACTCCCGCCGCGCCGCCTCCTGTCGGCGGATCGCGAGCCGCTGGGCCCGTTCGTGGCCCTCGGCGAAGGCGTCCACCGCCTGCTCCACCGCCACGAGGAGATGGTCGGCGGCGGCGCCCCGCAGACCCGCCCGCACGTCCTGGGCGGCGGCCAGATGGGCACGCACCAGGAGCCGCAGTCCGATGCCGGCCTCCGCGGCCCGCTCGCCCTGCCCGCGCAGCACCTCCAGCTCGTCCCGGTTCAGCCGTCGACCGGTGGCGCAGGCTCCCGCCAGTATCCCGGCGTACCCCTCCAGATACCGCTCCACCCCGTCCGGCTCAGCCATGTCCCCTCCCCGCTGCGACCACGTGTGCCCGACGGTCTCCCGGCACACGGGCGACAAGGGTGACACGAGTCGGCCGGGGGCCCGCCACCGGCATCAAGAAGGCGTGAAGATTGCCGGTGAACGGCAGTGCGAACGGGCGTGCCGCCCTGCCAGCATGACAGGGCCGGGGGCCGCGTACGAGAACGGTGCCGCAACCCGGAAATCACCGTGCTGGACCGACGACGCAAGGGGGACGCATCATGGGGGAGTTCTGGCAGGCCGCCACCACTTTCCCCACGGTGCTGTTCACCGCGGCTCTCGTGGTGGTCGTCGGCTTCTGGCTGCTGGTGACGGTGGGGGTGGCCGGGGCGGACAGCTTCGACGCGGACGTCGACACCGACGCGCTGGGCCTGGGGGGAGTCCCCGCCTCGGTGTCGGCCTCGCTGCTGATCGCACTGTCCTGGCTGCTCAGCCTCACCGGGTCGGTGCTCCTCGCCCGTACGGGCTGGTCCGGTGCCGGGCGGCAGCTGCTCGGCGCGGCCGTGCTCCTGGCCTCCGTTGCCGGAGCCTGGCGACTGACCCGTGCGCTCGTGCGCCCCCTGGTCACGCTCTTCCCCGATGAACCCGGGCCGTCCCTGCACGACTTCGTCGGGGCGACCTGCACCATCCGCACCGGGCGGGTGGACGCGGAATTCGGCCAGGCCGAGGTCGCCGCGCGGGACGGCTCCACCGCCGTCGTACAGGTCCGTCAGAACGACGGTGGCCTGCTGGCGCTCGGCAGTACGGGTCTGCTGTACGCGTACGACGACGCCGGTGAGTTCTTCTGGGTCGCGCCGTTCGACGCGGCGCTGGACCCCCGCGGCTGACCCGCCGCCCCTCCTGCTTCAGCTCCCATCCTTCGATCCGGGGATTCCTCATGGATGCCATCTCTTGGGGCATCGGCGTGCTCGCCGCCGTAGTCCTGCTCATCGCCATCGCCATGCTGTTCGTGATCAGCCGGCTGTTCCGCAAGGTGGAGCAGGGCAAAGCGCTGATCGTGTCGAAGATGCGGAAGGTCGACGTCACCTTCACCGGGCAGGTCGTCCTCCCCGTCCTGCACAAGGCCGAGGTCATGGACATCTCGGTGAAGACCATCGACATCAGCCGGACGGGCCGGGATGGTCTGATCTGCCGCGACAACATCCGTGCCGACATCCGCATCTCGTTCTTCGTACGCGTCAACAAGACCGTCGAGGACGTCATCAAGGTCGCCCAGGCCATCGGTACGACCCGGGCCAGCGATCAGGCCACGTTGCAGGAGCTGTTCAACGCCAAGTTCTCCGAGGCGCTGAAGACGGTCGGCAAGCAGCTCGACTTCACCGACCTCTACACCAAGCGGGACGAGTTCCGGGACCGGATCATCCAGGTCATCGGCACCGACCTGAACGGTTACAGCCTCGAGGACGCGGCGATCGACTACCTGGAGCAGACGCCGCTCGCCCAGCTGGACGCCTCCAACATCCTCGACGCCCAGGGCATCCGCAAGATCACCGAGCTGACGGCCGTGGAGCACGTGCGCACCAACGAGTTCCGGCGCACGGAGGAGAAGGAGATCACCCGGCAGAACGTCGACGCCCGCGAGGCCATCCTCGAACTGGAGCGCCGGCAGGCCGACGCCGAGATCAAGCAGAAGCGCGAGATCGACACCGTGCGGGCCCGGGAGGAGGCCGAGACCGCCCGGGTGGTCGAGGAGGAGCGGCTGCGCGCGCAGAGCGCCTTCCTCAAGACCGAGGAGCAGCTGGGCATCCAGCGCGAGAACCAGGCCCGCGAGGTCGCGGTCGCGCAGAAGAACCGCGAGCGGGTCATCGCGGTCGAGAACGAGCGCATCGAGAAGGACCGCCTGCTGGAAGTCATCGCGAGGGAGCGGGAGACCGAGCTGACCCGCATCTCGGCGGAGAAGGAGGTCGAGTCCGAGCGCCGTGACATCGCCGAGGTGATCCGCGAGCGGGTGGCGGTGGACCGCACGGTCGCCGAGCAGGAGGAGTCCATCAAGAAGCTCCGCGCCGTCGAGGAGGCCGAGCGCAAGCGGCAGGCCGTGGTCATCGCCGCCGAGGCGGAGGCGCAGGAGCGGCTGGTCAAGGACATCAAGGCCGCCGAGGCCGCCGAGCAGGCCGCGGTCCACCGGGCGGCGGAGGAGCTGACGCTCGCCGAGGCGCGCCACAAGGCCGCCGACATGGACGCCCGCGCGAAGGTCCGGCTGGCCGAGGGCGTCCAGGCGGAGGCCGCCGCCGAGGGTCTGGCCGCGGTCCAGGTGCGGGAGAAGGAGGCCGACGCCATCGAGAAGGCGGGCCGTGCCGAGGCCGGGGCGACCGAGGCCCGGCTGCGCGCCGAGGCGGCCGGCACCCGTGAGAAGGCGCTGGCCGAGGCCACCGCCATCGGCGAGAAGCTGAAGGCCGAGGCGGCGGGCCTGACGGAGAAGGCCGCCGCGATGGCAGCGCTGGACGAGGCCTCGCGCGTCCACGAGGAGTTCCGGCTCCGCCTGGAGGCGGAGAAGGACATCCGGCTCGCCGGGATCGACGTCCAGCGGCAGGTCGCCGAGGCGCAGGCCACGGTGCTCGCCACCGGGCTGGAGAACGCCGACATCAACATCGTCGGGGGCGAGTCGGCGTTCTTCGACCGGATCGTCGGGGCGATGTCCCTCGGGCAGAGCGTCGACGGCTTCGTCCAGCACTCGCGGACCGCCCAGGCGCTGGCCGGGCCGTGGCTGGACGGTTCCGCCTCCTTCACCGAGGACCTGACGAAGGTGCTCGGGTCGGTGTCCACCGCCGACGTACAGAACATGACCGTGTCCGCCCTGCTGATGAAGCTGATGCCGGCCGGGTCCGGCCGGCTGGACGAGCTCATCGGCAAGGCGCGGCAGCTGGGCCTGGCCGACATGCCGGTGGCCGAGCTGGCGGGGCTGAACGGCGCCGCCAAGAGCTGACCGACCGGTCTCGAAACGTTCCGGAGCTGCCGCGCGGGGGGCGGCAGCTCCGGAACCCCCATCACGCACTTGAGGGAGCTGGACAGTGACAGGCACCGGGGACGGAACGGCAAGCGGCCTGGACGCCGGCACGTACGAGGTGCTGCGCGACCGCCTCGACGCGCGGGCCGGCGAACTGGCCCGCCGCGCCGACGCCCTCAACACCGCGCGGGTCGCGACCTTCGGCGCCGGTGAACTCGCGCTCGCCTCCACCGGCCACCTCCGGACGGAACGGGACCTGGTGGCCCGGGACGTCGTCGCGGTCGGTGACGTGCTGCTCGTCGGGTACGAGGCGCCGTCGCCCGACGACGTCTTCGCGCTCCACGACCGTGACCTGAACCGTCTGCCGCACGACGCCGTCCCCGGTCTGCTCGACGACCCCGCCTTCGTGACCGAGTTCGCCGCCCTGCACCGCTACTTCCGGGGGGCGCGGCTGCTGCGGCTGCGGCACGTGGACGGCAAGCTGCTGGCCGTGTTCCGCACCGGGGCCCAGGCCGAGGACATCCGGGTCCTGCGCTGGTCCCTCGACCCGGCCGGCGAGGTGCGGTTTCTCGACGCCCGCGGCGAGCGCGACCACGTCTTCCCCGCGCCGTACGACTTCACGTGGACCCGGACCACGCGGGACGACCACGTCCTCGGGCGGCACCCGCACATCGCCGTCGCCGACGGCACGGTCTTCGTCTCGACGGTCGGCGGCACGCTCACCGTGAAGACCGAGAACGACACCGAGACCGGCGAGGGCATCCACAGCGAGCCGGTCGACGAGCCCCTGCAGTCGCTGGCGGACGCGGAGGTGGCGTACGCGGTCACCGGCGCCCTGGTCCTGCTGCGGGTGCGGCCGTACAAGGAGGAGGCCTGGCGCCACCTGGTCTTCAACACGCTCACCAAGTCCGTGGTCCGGCTGGACGGCATCGGGCGGTCCTGCCGCCGCCTGCCCGACGACCAGGGCATCGTCTTCCCCGGCGGCTACTGCCTGGCCACCGGCGCCGTGAAGACCTTCGACACCGGCACCCCGGGCACGCCGGTCACCTCCGGCAGGCCGGGCACCCCCGGTATCCCGGGCACCCCCGGTATCCCGGGCACCCCCGGCATCCCGGGCACGTCCGGCACGTCCGGTACGTCCGGCATGGAGTTCGAGCGGGTCGTCCGGTCCCAGAACGGCGAGGACGTGCTGTACGCGTTCCACGCCGGCGCTGAGGGCCGCACCCTCCTGCTGCCGTACAACCTCATCCGCAAGGAGATCGCCACCCCGATCGCGTGCCGTGGCCACGCCCTCCTCGACGACGGCACGCTCGTCGCGCTGCGCGCCGAGTCCGGTGAGCCCGCACGCGTCCACCCGGTGCAGCTGTGGCGGACGCCGTACGTGTCCGGGGACGTCCCCCAGGGCGACGGGCCGCTCGCCCGCATCGGCAACGCCGACCTGGTCCGCGGCGTCGCGGACTGCCTGGCCATCGCCCGGCAGGTCGCCGAGACCACCGCCACCGGCGAGATGTACGCCGCGCTGGTCGCCGCCTGCGACCGGACGGCGGACCGTTTCCCCTGGCTGGGCGACGCCGACGCGGGCGACCTGCGCACCCCCCTCGCGGAGGTGCGGGCCACCGCCGAGCAGGTGCTGCGCGAGTTCGAGACCGTACAGGCCCTCACCTCCCACGCCGCCGAGGCCCTCGCCCGCGCCACGGAGGAACTCCAGCGGCTGGTGCGGCGGGTTCGCGGTGAGGCACCGGCCACCGCCGAGGAGTGGATCGACCGCATCACCGAACTCCGCCGCGCCCAGGGCCGTTTGGGCACGCTGAAGGAGATGCGGTACGCCGACACGGCCGCCGTCGACGCGCTCGCCGGGGAGGCCCGGACCCACATCGCGGCCACCGCCCAGCGGGCGGTCGCCTTCCTCCGGCGCGACGACGCCTTCGCCGCCCAGCACACGGAGGTGGAGCGGCTCACCAGCGACGCCGGGGAGGTCGCCACGACCGCCGAAGCGGCGACGGTCACCGAGCGGCTCGACGCCCGGGTACGCGGCCTCCAGACGCTCACCGAGGTGGTCGCCGGCCTGGACATCGGCGACGCGACCGTACGCACGGCCATCCTGGAGCGGATCGCCGAGGTGCTGGGCGGCCTGAACCGCGTCCGCGCGCTCCTCGCCGCCCGGCGCCGTGAGCTCCTCGACCAGGAGGGGCGGGCGGCGTTCGCGGCCGAGTTCGCCCTCCTCGCCCAGTCCGTCACCGGCGCCCTGGCCGCGGCCGACACCCCGGAAGCCTGCGACACGCAACTCGCCCGGCTCCTGCTCCAGCTGGACAACCTGGAGTCCCGCTTCGCCGACCACGACGGCTTCCTCACGGAGATCGCCGACAAGCGCGCCGAGGTCCACGACGCCCTCGCCGGGCGCAAGCAGACGCTCCAGGACGACCGCGCCCGGCGCGCCGAACGCCTCGCCGCCTCGGCCTCCCGCGTCCTCGGGACGATCGCCCGCCGGGCGTCCACCCTGGGCGGCCCCGACGAGGTCAACACCTACTTCACGTCCGACCCGATGGTGGAGAAGGTCCACCGCACGGCCGGTGAACTGCGCCGGCTCGGCGACCAGGTACGGGCCGAGGAGCTGGAGGGCCGGCTCAAGGCCGCCCGCCAGGACGCCACGCGGGCGCTGCGGGACCGCACCGAGCTGTACGCGGACGGCGGCGACACGATCCGGCTCGGCGCCCACCGGTTCGCCGTCAACACCCGGCCGCCGGAGCTCACGCTCGTACCGCACACGGACGGTGGCCTGGCGTTCGCGCTGACCGGCACCGACTACCGCCGTCCGGTCGCCGACCCCGAGTTCGCGGACACCCGCCCCTACTGGGACCAGCTCCTGCCGTCCGAGAACGCCGACGTCTACCGCGCCGAACACCTCGCCGCGCGGCTGCTGGCCGAGCACGGCGCCGACGCCCTCGCCGGAGCCGATCTGCCCGGCCTGGCCAGGAAGGCCGCCGAGGCCGCCTACGACGAGGGGTACGAGCGCGGCGTCCACGACCACGACGCAGCCGCGATCCTCTCCGCACTGCTGCCGCTGTACGAGCGGGCCGGGCTGCTGCGCCACCCGGCCGCCGACCGGGCCGCCGCCCAGTTCTTCTGGGCCCACGGGACGACCGCCGCCGCCCGGGAGGCGTGGACGCGCGAGGCCGTGTCGCTCGTCCGGGCCAGGGAGACGTTCGGCGCGGCACCGGCACTGGACGCGCTGCGCGGCGAACTGGCCGGCGCCGGGGCACTGACCGGTCCGGCGGCCGAGTACCTCGTCGAGGAGCTGGCGGCCGGCGGGTCCTTCACGACCGGCTCCCCGGCCCGCGCCCTGCTCGACAAGTTCCACCGGGCGGTGGGCTCCTCGCCGTACGCCGAGGACGTGCGCGCCCTCCTCGCCGAGGGGGACGCGGCGGGCGCGCGGCGGCTCGTGGAGGGCTGGCTCTTCTCGTACGCGGCCTCCTGCGGCGAGGACGTCGACGCGGGCGACCTCGCCGAAGCGGTGGCGATCGAGGTCTGTCCGGAGCTGGCACGCCACGACGTGGACCGCGTCACCACCGCCCGCGTGGAGGGGCTGCTCGGTACCCACCCGAGGCTCGACCACGGCACGCTGCACCTGCGTCTCGACGAGTTCCTGGCGAGGACCGGCGACTTCGCCCGCAGGGTGGTGCCCGGCTTCCGCGCCTACCAGCGGCGCAGGAACGCGCTGGCGGACGCCGAGCGCCGGCGGCTGCGGCTGGACGAGTACCGGCCGCGCGTCATGTCCTCGTTCGTACGGGGCCGGTTGGTCGACGAGGTGTACCTGCCGCTCGTCGGCGACAGCCTCGCCAAGCAGATCGGCGTCGTAGGAGAGGGCAAGCGGGCCGACACCAGCGGTCTGCTGCTGCTCCTGTCGCCTCCCGGCTACGGCAAGACGACCCTCATGGAGTACGTCGCCGACCGTCTGGGCCTGCTGCTGGTGAAGGTCGACGGACCGGCGCTCGGGCACGACGTGACGTCGCTCGACCCGGCGGAGGCACCCAACGCGGCCTCCCGCCGCGAGATCGAGAAGATCCACTTCGCGCTGGCGGCCGGCAACAACGTCCTGCTGTACCTCGACGACATCCAGCACACCTCGCCCGAGCTGCTCCAGAAGTTCGTCCCGCTGTGCGACGCCACCCGCACCCTCGAGGGCCACGACCTGCGCGGCAAGCGCTTCGCCGTCTGCATGGCCGGTAACCCCTACACCGAGTCCGGGCAGCGTTTCCGCGTACCCGACATGCTCGCCAACCGCGCCGACGTCTGGAACCTCGGCGACGTACTGACCGGGAAGGAGAACGCCTTCGCCCTGAGCTTCGTCGAGAACGCGCTGACCTCCCACCCGGTCCTCGCCCCGCTCGCCGGGCGCGAGCCCGCCGACCTGGAACTGCTGCTGGACCTGGCCGCCGGGGACCCCACCGCCCGCCGCGACCGGCTCTCCCACCCCTACGCGCCCGCCGAGCTGGACCCGATCCTGGCCGTGCTGCGCCACCTGCTCACCGCACGCGAGACGGTCCTCGCGGTCAACGCCGCCTACATCGCCTCCGCGGGCCAGGCCGACGCCGCCCGCACGGAGCCGCCCTTCCAGCTCCAGGGCTCGTACCGCAACATGAACAAGATCGCCGCGCGGGTCTCCCCGGCCATGAACGACGCCGAGCTGGCCGCGGTGATCGACGACCACTACGCGGCCGAGGCCCAGACCCTCACCACCGGCGCCGAGGCCAACCTCCTCAAGCTCGCGGTCCTGCGCGGCACCCTGACCGAAGAGCAGCGGGAGAGGTGGGGAGCCGTGACGTCGGCCCACATCCGTTCCGCGGCCCTGGGCGGCGCCGGCGACGACGCGCTCGACCGGGCGGTGGCCGTGCTCGGACTGCTCGCCGACCGGGTCGCGGCCGTCGAGACCGCCATCACCCGGGCCACCGACCCCCGCCACCCGCTGAGCCACCCGTCCGGCCGCCACGCGGCCCGGCCCGAGGTCATGGGCACGCCATGACCGCCGGGTGGTTCCGGGGAGCTCTGTACGCGCGCCCGGTGTGACCCGGTCCCCCGCCGGGGCGGGACGCTGGGGCGGGCCGTCCGCCGGAGGGGACCGTCCGCCGGGGTGGGCGGTCAGCCGGGGTGGGCGGTCAGCCGGGGTGGGCCGCACCCGCCGCCGCACCGCTCGCTCCGCCCGGGACGTACTGCCGGGCCTCCCGGCCGCGCGGCGACCGGTTCTGAGGGCGGGTGGTCAGGCGCCGCCGTTGTACCGGAGCAGGTAGGCGGCGAACCGGTCGAGGTCCTCGGTGGACCAGTCGGCGAGGCGCTCCTGGTAGGCCGCGCGGCGGCTGGCATGGGTGGCGGACAGGACGCGGGTGCCGGCTTCCGTGGGGTGCAGCACCTGGACGCGGTGGTCGGCCGGGTCGGGCCGGCGCTCGACCAGGCCCAGTTTCTCGAGGGTGGCGACCTGCCGGCTGACGGTCGACTTGTCCAGGAGGTAGTGGGCGGCCAGGTCCGTGGCGCGGCAGCCGTGCTGGGCGTCGATGTGCGCGAGCAGCGTGTACGAGACGAGCGACAGCTCGGGATGGAGCCGCGCGGCCGTGGCGCGGGCGCGGCGGGCGAACGCCGTCAGCTCGCGCTGGATGGTGTCGACCGACTCGTCGCGTCCGGCGGGCATGGGTCACCTCTCCGTCTTTCCGCTCCTCGTCATCCCTCTTCCGAGGGCGGTTGTATAGTACAACGGTAAGAAGGTTGTAAAAGCCAACTGCTGGAGGTCTCCACCATGTCGTCCTCGGTGTCCTCGGTGTCCTCGGGGTATTCGGTGTCCTCGCCATCGGCCCCGGCGCGGAGGGCGCACGTCGGTTCCGGCACCGGTACGGGTACCGCGGGTGCGCTGCGTCATGTGCTCGGCCACCTGCTGACGCCGCTGCTGATGTGCGTCGGCATGGGGCTCGCCTATCTGGGGGCCTTCCATGCCCCCGAGCCGCACGATCTGCGGGTCGACGTGGTCGGTTCCGGGCCCACGGCACAGCTGCTGGCCCAGACGCTGCACCAGGAGGGGGACGGCGCACTGGACGTGCGTACCGTCGCCGGGCGGGACGAGGCGGTGGAGGAGCTGAGGCGGCAGGAGGCCTTCGGGGCGTACGTGCCGGGGGCGAGGCCTGAGCTGCTGGTCGCCTCGGCGGCTTCGGACACCAGTGCCACGGTCGTGGAGAAGGTCTTCACCGGCGTCGCGGCGGAGCGGGGCGCGCCGCTGAAGGTGACGGACGTGGTGCCGGCCGCGAAGGGTGATCCGACCGGGCAGGGCGTCTTCTTCCTGCTGGTGGCGCTGTCGATCGGCTCGTACGCGTCGGTGGCGGTGATCGGCGGGGCCGGCGCCGTGCTGCCGCTGTGGGTCCGGGCGCTGCTCGCGGCGGGGACGTCGCTGGTCGTGAGCGTGATCGGGGCGGTGTTCGCCGGGCCGCTGTTCCACCTGGTGGACGAGGGCCTGGGCGGTGTCTGGGCGATGGCGTGGCTGTACTCGGCGGGGATCCTGCTGATCGGCGTCGGGCTGCACACGTTCCTGAAGCGGTGGACGACGCTCGGCGTGATGGTGCTGTTCGTGATGCTGAACTTCACCAGCTCGGGAGGGGTGTTCCGGCCGGAGCTCCAGCCCGGCCTGTTCGCGTCGCTGCACGCCTTCTGGAACGGGGCCGGGTTCGTCGAGGGCGTGCGGGCCCATGTCTACTTCGGCGGCCATGGTCTCGGCGGCCATGTGCTGGTGCTGGCCCTGTGGCTGCTCGCGGGCGTCCTCGCGGTGGGCGCGGCGGCGCTGGCGGAGGCGGGAGTGCGGCGGGGTGGGGCGCGGGGGGCCGGTGGTGGGGCCGGGGGTACCGGTGGTGGCTCCGACGTCGAGGAGGAGCTGGAGGAGGCGGTGGCCGTCTGACCCGCTGCTCGATGGTTGTCCACAGGCCGGGACGGTCGGCGGGGTGCGGGGGTACCGTCTGGGCAACTGGGCAACTGGACGATGGCGAAGGGGGGCGGGCCCGATGGGTGACACACGGACGATGACGTCGGCGGGGTGCGGGACCGGTGGTGAGGGCGAGCGGATACCGGAGGTGCCGGGGTTCGCCGCCATGGACCGTATCCGGGGCGCCGGGGACTCGCCCAAGGCGCGCGGCAAGGCGCTGAGGGAGCGGCTGCCCCGGTCGTCGCACCACTCGCTGGGGGCGTCCGAGGGGCGGCCGGACGCGGTGCGTGCGGTGGAGGAGTCGAGCCGTGGCCGGGTGCCCGGACTGGCGCCGATACGGGTGGGCCGGATGGCCGCCACGCCGTTCGCGTTCCTGCGCGGATCCGCGGGGCTGATGGCGCATGACCTGGCGGGTGCACCGGTCACCGGCATCGGCGCCCAGATCTGCGGGGACGCGCACGCGGCGAACTTCGGGCTGTACGGCGACGCGCGTGGCCGGCTCGTGATCGACCTGAACGATTTCGACGAGACCGTGACCGGCCCCTGGGAGTGGGACCTGAAGCGGCTCACGACGTCGTTGGTGCTGGCCGGTCGGGAAGCGGGCGCGGACGAGGACGTGTGCCGGGCGGCGGCCTTCGACGCGGCCGGCGCCTACCGGAGGACCATGCGGCTGCTGGCCAAGCTGCCCGTGGCGGACGCCTGGAACGCGATCGCGGACGAGGAACTGGTGTCCCACACCGACGCACGGGACCTGCTCGGCACCCTGGAGCGGGTGGCGGAGAAGGCGCG
The DNA here is from genome assembly GCF_039532985.1 of Streptomyces gobitricini. Lineage (NCBI taxonomy): Bacteria > Bacillati > Actinomycetota > Actinomycetes > Kitasatosporales > Streptomycetaceae > Streptomyces > Streptomyces gobitricini. The sequence continues at coordinate 78,711 of NZ_BAAASR010000001.1, forward strand.
GGGCAACACCAGTGCCCGGTTCGCCGCCAAGGCGACGGAGGAGTGCCCGGACGGCGGGCGGCGGTTCGTGGACGCGCCGCCGGTGCTGCGCCGCGTGCCGGACGCCGAGGCCGCGGCGGTCGCCGCATCGCTGGGTGCCTATGTGGAGACGCTGCCGGAGGACCGGCTGCCGCTGCTCGCGCGGTACGCCATCCAGGACGTGGCCTTCCGGGTGGTGGGCACGGGGAGCGTGGGAACGCGCTCGTACGTGGTGCTGCTGCTGGACCACCGGGGTGAGCCGCTGGTGCTCCAGGTGAAGGAGGCGCGGCCCTCCGCGCTGTCGCCGTACCTGCCGCGGATGGGCTTCCCCGTGACGGAGGTGGAGCATGAGGGGCGGCGGGTCGTCCTCGGGCAGAAGCGCATGCAGGTCGTCAGCGACACCCTGCTGGGCTGGACGACCGTCGGCGGCCGGCCTTACCAGGTGCGCCAGTTCCGCAACCGCAAGGGCAGCGTGGACCCGGCCGCGCTCTCGGCCGACCAGGTCGACGACTACGGGCGGATGACCGGCGCCCTGCTGGCCCGGGCGCACGCGCACAGCGCGGACCCGCGGCTCATCGCCGGATACTGCGGCAGGAACGAGGAGCTGGACGAGGCCATGGCACGGTTCGCCGTGGCGTACGCGGACCGGACGGAGGCGGACCACGCCGATCTGCTCGCGGCGATCAGGAGCGGGCGCATAGCCGCCGAGCTGGGGGTGTGACGGGCCGGGGCCCCTCGCCCGTACGCTGGTCGGGTGACGACCCCGAACGATGACGTGACCGGTGCCCCGACCGCCGACGGGAACGACGCGGCCGAGCGCCCCGAGGCGCGGCTGGAGCGGGCGGTGCGCGCGGCGGAGCAGGCGCTGATCGAGTTCGAGATCGCGGTGGAGACGTTCCGGGTGGAAGTGGAGAACTTCTCCCGGCTGCACCACCAGAGGCTCGGTCCCATGTACGCGCGGCTGGACGAGCTCGACGCGCTGATCGCGGAGGCAAGGGCGGCCCGTACCGGTGACCCCGAGGACGTGGCGCGGGCGCAGTCGGCGCGGTCGCTGGTGATGCCGATGCCCGGTGTCGACGAGCTGTTCGGTGGCTGGATGGACTCCGACGGCCTGTCCCCCGAGGCCGCCGCGATGCTCACCGACCGGCCGGTTCAGCCGCCCAAGCGGGTGCGGCCGAGCGACGAGGCGCGCAAGCTCTACCGCGAGCTGGCTCGCAAGGCGCATCCGGACCTGGCACGCGAGGAGCAGGACCGGCAGCGGCGCGAGGAGTTCATCACGCGGGTCAACGCGGCGTACGGGCGCGGTGACGAGGCACTGCTGCGGGAGCTGTCCGAGGAATGGGCGGCGGGCCCCGCGCCGGTGGCCTCCGAGCTCAGCGAGAGCGAGGAGCTGTACGCCAGGCTCGAATGGCTGTCCCGGCGCAAGGAGCTGCTGACCGTGGTGGCGCGGGACCTCGAGGACAGTGCTATCGGCGCGATGCTCCGGATGGCGCCCGAGGACCCCGACCGGCTGCTGGAGGAGATCGCCGAGCAACTGCTGGCGCAGGTCGCCCAGCGCGAGGCGGAGCTGGCCGCGCTCGCGCGGTAGCCGTTGTGCAGTAGCGTCGGAAGGCAGTGGGTCCGCTGACCGGGCCCGGCCCACCGCGGGGCCGGCTGCCGGGCCTGACGACGCGCTTGCCGCGCCCACCGCCCCCGACGAGCCCCCTGATGAAAGAAGGCCTGATCCATGAACTTCGCACCGCTGCCCACCGTGGACGCCGCGTCGGTGCCGGCCGACGGACTGGTGCTGGACGTCCGCGAGGACGACGAATGGGCGGCCGGGCACGTCGAGGGCGCGCTGCACGTGCCGATGAGCGACTTCGTGGCCCGGTTCGGCGAGGTGACCGAGGCGGTCGCCGACGGGCGCCGCGCCTATGTGATGTGCCGGGTCGGCGGCCGGTCTGCCCAGGTGACGCAGTACCTGGTCCAGCAGGGTGTCGACGCCGTGAACGTCGACGGCGGCATGCTCGCCTGGGAAGGCGCCGGCCGCCCCATGGTCACCGAGAACGGCAGCCCCGCCGTCGTCCTCTGACCCCGACGGCCCGTCCGGCCCGCAGTCCGAGAACCCGGGGGCCCAGGAGCGCAGGAGCCGGTCCCGGCCCGGAGCCCGGGAACCATGGGGGCCGGGGAGCCGCTCCCGGCCCGGAGTCCGAGAACCCGGGGGCCGTGGCCGGTCGGGGGGTTCTGACTCGACCGGTCCGGAACTGTGGCCCGGCGGCCGGGGGCGTCTCCACGACGTGCCCCGAACGCCGGCGGGCGCCCGGGCCTTCGCCACCGGGACGTTCCCCGCGGTGGGCGGCGCCCCGGCGGTGCCCGAGCCGATCCGCCAGGCCGCCGGTCGAAGGAGCACCTCCATGGCCGGCTCCCTCGGCCTTCCCACGACCCATGCCACCTGACGGCCCGTCAAACAGAGGCGACGGGCGGGAAGAGTGGGGGGAAGAGGCGTGGCTCCGGGCGCCGGAGCAGGCTCAGCGGAACGGGCTCAGCGGTCGAAGTCGAGCTCCACCTCCGGGGTCACCGGGTGCGACTGGCAGGCCAGTACGTAACCCGCGTCGGTCTCCTCGCTCTCCAGGGCGTAGTTGCGGTCCATCCGGACGTCACCAGTGACCAGGAAGGCGCGGCAGGTGCCGCAGACGCCGCCCTTGCAGGCGTACGGCGCGTCGGACCGGCCGCGCAGCACCGTCTCCAGGAGCGACTCCCCCTCCCGCACCGGCCAGGTACCGGACCGGCCGTCCAGGGTCGCGGTGAGCGTGGCGTGTGCGGGGACCGCCGCCGTCCGCACGGCGGTGGGCGCCGAGCCGTCGTCGACGTGGAAGATTTCCTGGTGGATCCGGGCGCGCTCCACCCCCAGGCCCCGCAGGGCCCGCTCGGCGCCGATGACCAGCCCGAAGGGGCCGCACAGGTACCAGCCGTCCACCTCGCCCACCGGCAGCAGCGCGGGGAGCAAGCCGGTCAGCCGCTCCTGGTCCAGCCGCCCGGAAGGCAGCCCGGACTGCTGGTCCTCCCGCGACAGCACGGTCACCAGCTGGAACCGGTCCGGGAAGCGGTCCTTCAGATCGGCGACTTCCTCGATGAACATCGTCGAGGCCGCCGAACGGTCGCTGCGTATCAGGCAGAACCGGGCCCCCGGTTCACGAGCCAGCAGGGTCGAGGCCATGGACAGCACGGGAGTGATCCCGCTGCCGCCCACGACGGCCGCGAAGCGGCCGGGGCGCGGCGGCAGGAGGAACCGGCCCATCGGCTCCATGACCTCGACGGTGTCACCGACCGCGAGTTCCTTGAGCGCGTACGTGGAGAACTCGCCGCCGTCCACCAACCGGATCCCGACCCGCAGCAGTGGGTCCTCGCCCTTGGGGGCGGCGGGGGAGCAGATCGAGTACGTACGGCGGACCTCTTCGCCACTCGCGCTTCGGCGGCGCAGGGCGAGGTGCTGACCTGGGGTGTGGCGGAAGGCCTCGCGCAGCTCGGGTGGCACCGCGAAGGTGACGGCGACCGAGTCGTCCGTGAGCTGCTCGACCTCGCTCACCCGGAGCGGGTGGAACATCTACAACTCCTTGAAGTGGTCGAACGGTTCACGGCAGGCGGTGCAGCGGCGCAGCGCCTTGCACGCGGTGGAGGAGAAGCGGCTCAGCAGTTCGGTCTCGGTCGAGCCGCAGTGCGGGCAGCGGATGGCCAGCGTGACCGGCACGGGGCCGGCACCGGTGCCGCTGGTGCCCTGGTGGCGGGGCGGCGCTATGCCGAACTCGGCGAGCTTGCGGCGGCCCTCCGCGCTGATGTCGTCGGTCGACCAGGCGGGGGAGAGGACCGTGACGACGGAGACCTCCGCCACGCCGTGCTCGTGCAGCACGTGCTCGATGTCCGAGGACATCGCCTCGATGGCGGGGCAGCCGGTGTACGTGGGAGTCAGCTCGACCTTCACCCGGCCGGGGGCGAGGACCCGCACTCCGCGCAGAACCCCGAGTTCCTCCAGCGTCAGGACGGGCAGCTCCGGATCGGGGACGGAGCCGGCCAGCCGGCTCAGCTCCTCCTCCAGCGCCGTCATGGCCGCCGTGCCGGTCACCATGACGCTCCGGGATGGCTGCGGTGCAGGTGCTGCATCTCGGCCAGCATCCGGCCGAAGCTCTCCGTGTGCAGACCCTGACGCCCCGCCCCGGCGGCCCAGGCTCCCGTGCGCGGGCCGTCCGGCACCGTGAGGGTGGCCCGATCGAGCACCGCGGTCACCGAGGCGAGCCAGTCGGACTCCAGCTCCCGCCAATCGACCTCCAGCCCCTCCACCGGCTGGAACAGCTCACCCGTGAAGCGCCACAGTGCCGTGCAGGCCCGCTCCAGCCGCGCGTGACTCTCGGCGGTGCCGTCGCCCAGGCGCAGCGTCCACTGTTCGGCGTGGTCCTGGTGGTACGCGACTTCCTTGACCGCCTTGGCCGCGAGACCGGTCAGCTCGCCACCACCGTCGCCTGCTGTGGCCAGCCGGCCGTACAGCAGCCGCTGGTAGGTGGAGAAGTAGAGCTGCCGGGCGATGGTGTGGGCGAAGTCGCCGTTCGGCTGCTCGACCAACTGGACGTTGCGGAACGCCCGCTCCTCGCGCAGGTACGCCAGCTCGTCCTCGTCACCGACGAGGGAGAGCAGCACCCGGGCCTGGCCGAGCAGGTCCAGCGCGATGTTGGCGAGCGCGACCTCCTCCTCCAGCACGGGGGCGTGGCCCGCCCACTCCCCCAGCCGGTGCGACAGCACCAGCGCGTCGTCGCCCAGGGCGAGCGCCGCGGCGGTGTTCACGGTGGTGGTCACAGGTTCTTCACTCCCTCCGGTACCTCGTAGAAGGTGGGGTGCCGGTAGGGCTTGTCCGCGGCCGACTCGAAGAAGGGGTCCTTCTCGTCGGGCGAGGAGGCGGTGACCTCGGTGGACGGCACCACCCAGATGGAGACGCCCTCACCGCGGCGGGTGTACAGGTCACGCGCGTTGCGCAGCGCCATCTGCGCGTCCGGCGCGTGCAGGCTTCCCGCGTGCGTGTGGGACAGTCCGCGGCGCGAGCGCACGAACACCTCCCACAGCGGCCAGTCTGTGGTCGTCATGCCGTCGCCTCCCCGTGCTTCGCCGCGTACGCCGCCGCGGCCTCCCGCACCCAGGCGCCGTCCTCGTGGGCGCGGCGGCGCTGGGTGATGCGCTGTTCGTTGCAGGGGCCGTTGCCCTTGAGCACGTCCCAGAACTCGGTCCAGTCGATCGGGCCGAAGTCGTAGTGCCCGCGCTCCTCGTTCCACCGGAGATCCGGGTCGGGGAGGGTGAGGCCGAGCGCCTCCGCCTGCGGGACGCAGATGTCGACGAACCGCTGGCGCAGCTCGTCGTTCGAGTGTCGCTTGATCTTCCAGGCCATGGACTGCGCCGAGTGCGACGACTCGTCGTCCGGCGGGCCGAACATCATCAGAGACGGCCACCACCACCGGTTCACCGCGTCCTGTGCCATCGCGTGCTGCTCGGGCGTCCCGCGCGAGAGGGCGAGGAGCGACTCGTACCCCTGGCGTTGGTGGAACGACTCCTCCTTGCAGATCCGCACCATCGCGCGGGCGTACGGGCCGTAGGAGCAGCGGCACAGCGGCACCTGGTTGGTGATCGCCGCGCCGTCCACGAGCCAGCCGATGGCGCCGACGTCGGCCCAGGTCAGCGTGGGGTAGTTGAAGATGGAGGAGTACTTCTGGCGTCCGGTGTGGAGCTTGTCGAGCAGTTCGTCACGGCTGGTGCCGAGGGTCTCGGCGGCGCTGTACAGGTACAGGCCGTGCCCCGCCTCGTCCTGCACCTTGGCCATCAGGATCGCCTTGCGCCGCAGCGAGGGCGCGCGGGTGATCCAGTTCGCCTCGGGCTGCATGCCGATGATCTCTGAGTGGGCGTGCTGGGCGATCTGCCGGACGAGCGTGGCGCGGTACGCCTCCGGCATCCAGTCGCGCGGCTCGATCCGCTCCTCGGCGGCCACGGCGGCGTCGAACACCGCCTCGTACGCCTGCTGCGTGTCCGCGGTCACTGCCGTCATCAGGCCCCCTACCGACCGATCGTTCGGTTGAATGACTTCAATGGTGAGTCGGCGGCCCGTATGGTGTCAACCCTGTGGATAACTCCGGCTGATCGATGGGGAACGGGGACGGCGCGGGATGGACTCGTACGACAAGGGGGCGGGCGGCCGGGCCCGGCGCGCCACCGACGCGGAAGGGTCCGACCCCGCGACCTCTCCGGCCCCTGCCGCCTCCGCTGCGGCTCCCGGCCCGGAATCCGGCCCCGCGGCCGGTTCTGCGTCGGCCCGCGACGCCCCGCCCGCATCCCCGGACGCCCGTTACGCCGATCGGGCGACGCCCGAGGCTCCCGCCCCCCTGCCCGGCACCGCACCCGGCTCCGGCACGGAGCCCGGCACCGCACCCGGTCGGGGCTCCGGCACGGGGTCCGGCAGCCCGGCAGCGGATGGCCGGGCGGTTCCGCGGGATCGTGCCGCCGGCCCGTCCTGGTCGGTGAGGAGCCCCGCGCTCCCCCCGGGCCCGGCGCCGAATCCCGGCCCTTCGCTCTCCTCCGGCCCCTCGCTCTCCTCCGGCCCCTCGCCGAATCCCGGCCCTTCGCTCTCCTCCGGCTCCGCGCCGAGTCCCGGCTCCGCGCCGGAGAGCTATGCGGCTGATCCCGGGTCGGGGACCGGAGCCGTGGCCGTGGCCGTGACCGGCGAGAGGGAAGGCGCGGGCACCGGAGGCGCGTCGGGGCCATCGGGGGCATCGGGGGCCGCGGGGATAACCGCGTTGTCCCTGCCGTACCAGGTAGTGGCGGCCGTCTCGCTCGCCGTCGTGGCGATGTTCGCCTGTGTGCACCTGGCCATGGCGTTCCTGCACGTCGCACCCTCGAACACGATCACCAAGCAGCACGGCGAGGCCGTCGACGACTGGGTGTTCCCCGAGTTCGAGCAGAACTGGAAGCTCTTCGCCCCCAACCCGCTCCAGCAGAACATCGCCGTCCACGCCCGTGCCGAGGTCGTCGGGAGCGACGGCGGGCGGAGGACGACCGGCTGGATCGACCTCTCCGCCGACGACGGGGAAGCGATCCGGGGCAACCTCCTCCCCAGCCATGTGAACCAGAACGAGCTCCGCAGGGGCTGGGACTTCTTCGTGAACTCGCACACCAACGACAACCGGCCCAACGGGATGCGCGGACAGCTCTCCGAGCGCTACATCCGGCGTATCGCCATGCTGCGGCTCGAGGGCCACCACCTGGGCGGCAGGATCGAGCGGATACAAGTCCGCTCCGCCACACAAGGTGTCGAGGCTCCGGTCTGGAGCGACGAGAAACCCGACACCCGGCCCTACTACCGTGTGCTCCCTTGGTGGACGGTCACCGCCGCCGACCTTCCCGGTGGCGTCAGCGGCGGCCGTACGGAGGCGGACAAGTGAACCGGAGCGACACCCGTACCCGTACCCGTACGGAGCCGCTCGACCGCCGGCTCGCCCGCGCCATCCAGCGCGTCACCGCCGCGGCCCTCGGCCCGTACCAGGCCGCCGTCGTCCGTATCGGCTTCGCCGCCGCCTGGCTGCTGTTCCTGTTGCGCGAGTTCCCCCACCGCCACGAGCTGTACGGGCCGGACGGGCCCTGGTCCTGGGACATGGGCCAGCAGCTGATCGCTAACAACCACGCGTTCACGGTCCTGATGTGGTCGGACAGCACCGTGTGGTTCGAGACCGTGTACGCCCTCGCCGTGCTGTCCAGCGTCCTGCTGCTGATCGGCTGGCGCACCCGCACCATGTCGGTGCTGTTCATGGTCGGCGTGCTGTCGCTGCAGAACCGCTCCATTTTCATGGGGGACGGCGGCGACAACGTCGTCCATCTGATGGCCATCTACCTCGTCCTGACCCGATGCGGTCGGGTCTGGTCCGTCGACGCCCGCCGCGCGGCCCGCCCAGGACCCACGCGTGACCCGCTGGGGCCGGTGATGTGGGTGGTGCTCGCCTTCGGACTGGTCGCTGCGACCCTGTTCATCGACCGGACCGGCGAGCCATGGCTTCTGGTGCTGTTGTGGATGCTGTGGGCGGCGCAGGGGCTGTGGTGGCTGGTGTGCCGGTACGCGCCCGGAGAGCCGCGTGTGCTGGCCGACGTCCTCGCCAACCTCGTCCACAACGCCACCCTCGTCGTGATCATGGCCGAGGTGTGCCTGATCTACGCCACGGCGGGCTGGTACAAGATCCAGGGATCCCGCTGGCAGGACGGCACGGCGCTTTACTACCCGCTGAAGCTCGACTACTTCACCCCCTGGCCCTTTCTGTCGGACGTACTCGCCGCCAGTGGGCTGATGGTGATGGTCCTGACCTACGGCACGGTGTTCGTCCAGGTCGCCTTCCCCTTCACCCTGTTCAACCGGCGGGTGAAGAACGTGCTCCTGGTGGCGATGATGTTGGAGCACGCCGGGATCGCGCTGTTGCTCGGTCTGCCGTTCTTCTCGCTCGCCATGATCGCCGCCGACGCGGTCTTCCTGCCGACGGTGTTCCTGCTCTGGCTGGGCGCCCGCGTCCGGCGCGGCCGTGACCGGCTGCTGCCGGGCACCCGGCGCGTACCGCCGGGCCGGCGGCCCGCCGCCGAGGAGCCGGGCCCCCGTACCCTCGTGGGGTGAGCAGCGAGATCCCCCTCCAGTACGACGACGGCTACAGCCCCGAGGTCGGCGTCGGCCCGCATCCCCGGCCGTGGCCGGAGGACGAGCGGTACGACCCGGAGTTGCTCGCCGACGGCGACCGGCGCAATGTCGTCGACCGCTACCGGTACTGGCGGCGCGAGGCGATCATCGCCGATCTGGACACCCGGCGGCATGACTTCCACGTGGCCGTGGAGAACTGGGGTCACGACTTCAACATCGGTTCCGTCGTCCGGACCGCGAACGCGTTCCTGGCGAACCAGGTCCACATCGTGGGCCGGCGGCGCTGGAACCGGCGAGGCGCCATGGTCACCGACCGGTATCAGCACGTGCGCCATCACCCGGACACCGAGTCGCTGACGGCCTGGGCGCACGCCGAGGGACTGCCGATCATCGGGATCGACAACCTTCCCGGTGCCGTGCCACTGGAGCGGACCGAACTGCCGCGCCGCTGCGTGCTGCTCTTCGGGCAGGAGGGCCCCGGCCTCACGGACGAGGCCCGCAAACACGCGGCAATGGTCTGCTCCATCGCCCAGTTCGGCTCCACTCGGTCGATCAACGCCGGGGCGGCCGCCGCGATCGCCATGCACGCCTGGGTGCAGCGGTACGCGGAGATCCCCGAGCCCGGAGCCTGATCTCCGCCCGACCTCCGCCTGGCACCGGCCGCGCGCCCGGCCCCGTACGACCGGCCCGCTGCGACCGGCTCGGTACGCCGGGCTGGTACGCCGGGCCGGACGTACCGGGCCGGACCAGCGGGACCCGCCTCCGTCACGCCGGGCGGCGCACCTCGACGACCCGGAAGCGGTTGGCCACGAACGCGCTGTCGCACAGCGCGGCGTTCGCCGCCGGGTTGCCGCCCGAGCCGTGGAAGTCGGAGAACGCCGCGGTCTGGTTGACGTACACCCCGCCCGTCAGGTTCAGCGACAGTTGAGCCGACTCCTCCAGGCAGACCTCCTCGACGGCACGCTCGACGTCCGGTGAGGTCGTGTACGCGCCGACGGTCATCGCCCCCTTCTCCCGCACCGTGCGTCGCAGCAGCTCCAGTGCGTCGGTCGTGGACTCGACCGAGACGGCGAAGGCGACCGGACCGAAGCACTCCGACATGTACGCCGCTTCCGCGTCCGGCTTGGAGCCGTCCAGCTTGATCAGGACGGGAGTCCGGACGACGGCGTCGGGGAAGTCGGGGTTGGCGACCTCGCGCGAGGCGAGTGCGACCTCGCCGAGCCCGGCGGCCGCCTCCAGACGGGCCTTCACGTCCGGGTTGACGATCGCGCCCAGCAGGGCGTTCGCCCGGGCGTCGTCGCCCAGCAGCCCGCTCACGGCGGCCGAGAGGTCGGCGACCACCTCGTCGTACGACTTGGGGCCGGTGTCCGTGGTGATGCCGTCGCGGGGAATCAACAGGTTCTGCGGGGTGGTGCACATCTGGCCGCTGTACAGGGACAGAGAGAAGGCCAGGTTGGACAGCATCCCCTTGTAGTCGTCGGTCGAGTCGACCACGACCGTGTTGACACCCGCCTTCTCGGTGTAGACCTGAGCCTGCCGGGCGTTCGCCTCCAGCCAGTCGCCGAAGGAGGTCGACCCCGTGTAGTCGATGATCCGTACCTCCGGGCGGACGGCCAGGTCCTTGGCGATGCCCTCGCCCGGCCGCTCGACCGCCAGCGCGACCAGGTTCGGGTCGAAACCGGCCTCGGTCAGCACCTCGCGCGCCACCCGTACCGTCAGCGCCAGGGGGAGCACGGCCCGCGGGTGCGGCTTGACCAGGACCGGGTTACCGGTCGCCAGGGAGGCGAACAGACCCGGGTAGCCGTTCCACGTCGGAAAGGTGTTGCAGCCGATCAGCAGCGAGACGCCGCGCGGTACCGGGGTGAACGCCTTGCGCAGCTCCAGCGGGTCCCGCTTGCCCTGGGGCTTGGACCAGTCGGCGACCAGCGGGGTGCGGACCTGCTCCGCGTACGCGTACGCCACCGCTTCCAGGCCGCGGTCCTGCGCGTGCGGCCCGCCCGCCTGGAACGCCATCATGAACGCCTGGCCGCTGGTGTGCATCACCGCGTGCGCGAACTCGTGCGTACGGGCGCCGATGCGGGCCAGGATCTCCAGGCACACCAGGGCGCGGCTCTCGGGTCCGGCGTCCCGCCAGGCCGCCATGCCGGCGCGCATCGCGGGCAGCAGCACGTCCACGTCGGCGTGCGGATACTCCACGCCCAGCTCCGGGCCGTACGGCGACACCTCACCGCCCGTCCAGCCGTCCGTGCCCGGCTGGTCCAGCTCGAAGCGCGTTCCGAGAGTGGCCTTGTGGGCTTCGAGGCCGTCGGCGGCGCTCAGCGAGCCATTCTCCCCGTACGCCTTCGGGTGCTCGGGGTGCGGGGACCAGTAGGCCCGCGTGCGGATGGCTTCGAGGGCCTGTTCCAGCGTGGAGCGGTGCCTCTCGGTCAGGAGGTCGGAGGTGAGCTGAGCGGCGGCCATGACGGACCAACTCCTCGTCGAGCTGGGCAGGGACAGGCGGACAGAGCTAGAGTAACCGAACGATCGGTCGGGACAAGGGGGTCTCCCGAACCTGTGGACAGCTCATCGGGGAGGATCACTGTCATGACCGACAACATGGCCATCGAGCGGAGCCGCGCCGTCGCCGTCGTGGGCACCGGCACCATGGGGCAGGGGATCGCCCAGGTCGCCCTGGTCGCCGGCCACCCGGTACGCCTCCACGACACCTCGCCCGACCGTGCCCGGCAGGCCGCCGAAGCCATCTCCGGACGTCTCGACCGGCTCGTCGAGAAGGGCCGGATGTCGCCGGACGAGCGGGACGCGGCGGTCGGCCGGCTGCACGTGGCGGAGACTCTCGGCGACCTCGCCGACGCCGCACTCGTGATCGAGGCCGTCGTCGAGCGGCTCACGGTCAAGCAGGAGCTGTTCGCGCAGCTGGAGAAGACCGTCGCCGACGACTGCCTGCTCGCCACCAACACCTCCTCCCTGTCCGTCACCGCCATCGCGGGAGGCCTGCGCCTGCCGGGACGTTTCGTCGGACTCCACTTCTTCAATCCGGCGCCCCTCCTGCCGCTCGTGGAGGTCGTCAGCGGATTCGCGACCGACGAGACCGCCGCCACGCGCGCGTACGCCACCGTCAAGGAGTGGGGCAAGACACCGGTGCGCTGCGCCGACACCCCGGGCTTCATCGTCAACCGCATCGCCCGCCCCTTCTACGCGGAGGCGCTGCGCCTCTACGAGGAGCGGGCCGCCGACCCGGCCACCATCGACGCCGTCCTGCGCGACTGCGGCGGCTTCAGGATGGGGCCGTTCGAGCTGACCGACCTGATCGGCCAGGACGTCAACGAGGCCGTCACGCGATCGGTGTGGGACGCCTTCCACCAGGACCCGAAGTTCACCCCGTCCCTCGCGCAGCGGCGCCTGGTCGAATCGGGGCGCCTGGGCCGCAAGACGGGCCAGGGCTGGTACGCGTACGGCGACGGTGCCGAGCGCCCCGCGCCCCGAACGGAGGCGCCCGCACCTCCGCCCGCTAAGGTCACCGTCCACGGCGATCTCGGCCACGCCGAGCCGCTCGTCGCGATGATCGAAGCAGCGGGCATCAAGGTCAGGCGCCAGAGGCGCGGCAACCACATCATCCTGCCGGGCGGCGGCCACCTCACTCTCGCGGACGGCGAGGCGGTCTTCGAGTACGACGGCGACGAGATCATTTACTTCGACCTCGCCCACGACTACACCTCGGCCACCCGGATCGCGCTCGCCACCGCCCCGACCACCTCGCCCGAGATCCTCCAAGAGGCCGTCGGCCTCTTCCAGGCACTCGGCAAGGAGGTCACGGTGATCGGTGACGTCCCGGGCATGATCGTGGCCCGTACCGTCGCGATGCTGGTCGACCTCGCCGTGGACGCCGTCGACCGCGGTGTCGCCTCCGCCGAGGACATCGACACCGCCATGCGCCTCGGCGTGAACTACCCGGCCGGTCCGTTCGAGTGGGCCGCCCTGTTCGGCTACGAGAACGTGTCCGATCTGCTCGGCTCCCTGCACACGCGTTACCCCACCGGCCGCTACGCCCCCTGCCTCGGCGTCGTGCGCCGCGAGTACGAGGAGAGGGCGGCGCGATGAAGGGCAAGGGCAGCCGATGACCACCGCCAAGCGCGACACGTACACCCCCGAGACGCTGCTCTCGGTCGCGGTCCGCGTCTTCAACGAGCGCGGCTATGACGGCACGTCCATGGAGCACCTCTCCAAGGCGGCCGGTATCTCCAAGTCCTCGATCTATCACCATGTGGCGGGCAAGGAGGAGCTGCTGCGGCGTGCCGTCAGCCGGGCCCTCGACGGCCTGTTCGCGGTCCTCGACGAACCCGGCGCCACGCGCGGACGGGCCATCGAACAGGTCGAGTACGTGACCCGGCGCACCGTCGAGGTGCTGATGGACGAATTGCCGTACGTGACGCTCCTGCTGCGCGTACGCGGCAACACCAGGACCGAGCGGTGGGCCCTGGAGCGCCGCCGGGAGTTCGATCACCGGGTGGCGGACCTGCTCAAGGCGGCCGCCACCGACGGCGACCTGCGCGCCGACGTGGACATACGGCTGGCCACCCGGCTGCTCTTCGGCATGGTCAACTCACTGGTGGAGTGGTACCGGCCGCAGCCGGGTGGCGACGCCGAGCGCCGGCAGGTCGTCGAGACCGTCGTCCACCTGGCCTTCGACGGCCTGCGGACGAGCCACTGAACCGGCGTCGGCGGCGTGGCTGAGCGCACCTGACGGACGGGCGCCCTGCGAGGCCCTGTCCGCGGGAGCCCGCCCGTCGGTGCCGTCCGCCGGAGGCCACCGGTCGGCCCCGTCCGTCGGACCTCACCCATCGGCCCCGACCGGCGGACCTCACCCATCGGCCCCGACCGTAGGCCCCGCCGGTCAGCGCTCGCGCGTCAGAGCTCGTCCGTCAGGGCCCGGCGGCCGACGTCCGTCTCCTCGAAGACCAGCAGCGTGCGCGTGGAGAGCACCTCCGGAATCGCCTGAAGCCTGGTCAGGACCAGTTCGCGCAGCGTGCGGTTGTCCGGCGTGTGCACCAGCAGCAGCACGTCGAAGTCCCCGCTCACCAGAGCGATGTGCGCGGCGCCCGGCAACGCCTGGAGCTGCTCGCGGACCGTGCGCCAGGAGTTCTGCACGATCTTGAGCGTGATGTACGCGGAGGCGCCCTGGCCCGCCCGCTCGTGGTTCACCCGCGCGCTGAAACCGCGGATCACCCCGTCCTCGATCAGCCGGTTGATCCGCGCGTAGGCGTTGGCGCGAGACACATGGACACGGTCGGCCACGGACCGTATCGAGGCGCGCCCGTCCGATTGGAGGATACGGAGAATGTCGCGGTCGATCGCGTCGAGCGGCCTCGGCGGCGCCTGCTGGTCGTCGCCCGGAGGCCCCTGATCCCTGCCGTCGGCCATTTGTTCAGCTGCCATGTCCCCCCGCCTCTCATCCATGGACGACCTGTCTCTATCCCAGGCTGTGGAGAACCGTTTGTCCACAGACCGAAGGCGCCTGTAGCCAAAATGCCGCCACGACCGAACAATCGGTAGGTGAGGCGCGTCACAGTCGCGTCCCCCTTCGGGTCTTATGCCCGCTCCCACGAGGAGGTGCTGTCATGACGGTCCAAGAGCTGCCCGGTGCCGCCCCTTACCGGCCCACCCCGCCCCCGGCGTGGAAGCCGCGCACCGACCCCGCACCGCTGCTCCCGGACCCCGAGCCGTTCCGGGTGCTGGGCACGGACGCGGTGACCGGCTTCGCACCCGAGCTGCTGCGCCGGCTCCACGCCGAGCTGGTGCGCGGCCGCCGGTACAACACGCAGGCGACGGCCCTCACCAAGCAGGGCAGGCTGGCGGTCTACCCGTCGAGCACCGGCCAGGAGGCGTGCGAGGTCGCCGCCGCCCTGGTGCTGGAGGACCGGGACTGGCTCTTCCCGTCGTACCGCGACACCCTCGCCGCCGTGGCGCGCGGCCTCGACCCCGTCCAGGCCCTGACCCTGCTGCGGGGTGACTGGCACACCGGGTACGACCCGCACGAGCACCGCGTGGCGCCGCTGTGCACGCCGCTCGCCACCCAGCTGCCCCACGCCGTGGGCCTGGCGCACGCCGCGCGCCTCAAGGGCGACGACGTGGTGGCGCTCGCCATGGTCGGCGACGGCGGCACCAGCGAGGGCGACTTCCACGAGGCACTGAACTTCGCGGCGGTCTGGCAGGCCCCGGTCGTCTTCCTCGTGCAGAACAACGGCTTCGCGATCTCCGTCCCGCTGGCCAAGCAGACCGCGGCCCCGTCCCTCGCCCACAAGGCCGTGGGATACGGGATGCCGGGCCGGCTCGTGGACGGCAATGACGCCCCCGCCGTGCACCAGGTGCTCTCCGAGGCGGTCGCACGCGCCCGGCGCGGCGGCGGGCCGACCCTCGTGGAAGCGGTGACGTACCGCGTCGACGCCCACACCAACGCCGACGACGCCACCCGCTACCGGGGCGACGGCGAGGTCGAGACCTGGCGTGCCCACGACCCGATCCGGCTGCTGGAGGAGGAGCTGACCGAGCGCGGCATCCTCGACGAGGACGGTGCACGGCGGGCCGCCGAGGCCGCCGAGGCGATGGCCGCGCGGCTGCGGGAGCGGATGAACGCCGACGCCGAGCTCGACCCGATGGACCTGTTCGCGCACGTGTACGCCGAGCCGACGCCACAGCTGCGGGAGCAGGAAGCACAGTTGCGCGCCGAGCTCGATGCCGAGGGTGATGCCTGATGACGACCGTGGCGAACGCGGCGACGAAGCCCGCCACCAAGCCCGCCACCATGGCCCAGGCGCTCCAGCGCGCCATGCGCGACGCGATGGCCGAGGACCCGTCCGTCCACGTCATGGGGGAGGACGTCGGCACGCTCGGCGGCGTCTTCCGGGTCACCGACGGTCTCGCCAAGGAGTTCGGCGAGGACCGTTGCACGGACACCCCGCTCGCCGAGGCGGGCATCCTCGGCACGGCCGTCGGCATGGCGATGTACGGGCTGCGCCCGGTCGTCGAGATGCAGTTCGACGCCTTCGCCTACCCGGCGTTCGAGCAGCTCCTCAGCCATGTCGCGAAGATGCGGAACCGGACCAGGGGCGCGATGCCGCTGCCGATCGTGGTGCGCGTGCCGTACGGCGGCGGGATCGGCGGCGTCGAGCACCACAGCGACTCGTCCGAGGCGTACTACATGGCGACTCCGGGGCTCCATGTCGTCACGCCCGCGACGGTCGCCGACGCCTACGGGCTGCTCCGGGCGGCGATCGCCTCCGACGACCCGGTCGTCTTCCTGGAACCCAAGCGGCTGTACTGGTCGAAGGCCCAGTGGTCGCCGGACGCGCCCGACCCGGTCGAGCCGATAGGGCGCGCGGTGGTGCGGCGGACGGGCCGCAGCGCCACGCTCATCACGTACGGGCCGTCCCTGCCGGTGTGCGTGGAGGCCGCCGAGGCCGCGCGGGCGGAGGGCTGGGACCTCGAGGTCGTGGACCTGCGGTCGCTGGTGCCGTTCGACGATGAGACGGTCTGCGCTTCGGTGCGGCGCACGGGACGTGCGGTGGTCGTCCACGAGTCGACCGGTTTCGGCGGACCGGGCGGGGAGATCGCCGCCCGCGTGACGGAGCGGTGCTTCCACCACCTGGAGGCGCCGGTGCTGCGGGTCGCCGGGTTCGACATCCCCTACCCGCCGCCGATGCTGGAGCGGCACCACCTGCCGGGCGTGGACCGGATCCTGGACGCCGTGGCGCGACTGCAGTGGGAGGCGGGGAGCTGATGGCCCAGGTGCTGGAATTCAAGCTGCCGGACCTCGGGGAAGGCCTCACCGAGGCGGAGATCGTGCGCTGGCTGGTGGACGTCGGGGACGTCGTCGCCGTCGACCAGCCGGTCGTCGAGGTCGAGACGGCCAAGGCGATGGTCGAGGTGCCGTGCCCCTACGGGGGCGTGGTCACCGCGCGGTTCGGCGAGGAGGGAGCCGAACTGCCCGTGGGGGCGCCGCTCCTGACGGTGGCGGTCGGTGCCACCTCCGCCCCCGGAGCGGGTTCCGCCACCGACCCGGCGGGACCGGCGGGCGGGTCCCCGTCGGCCGACGGGTCGGTGCCGGCCACTGGGCCCGGGCCGGCCACTGGGTCGGTGTCGGCCAATGGGTCCGGGCCGGCCGACGGGCCGGGGACGTCCCACGCGTCGGGCCCGGCCACGGAGGGTTCGGGAAACGTGCTCGTCGGGTACGGGACAGCCGCCCCGGCGGCGCGCAGGCGCAGGGTCCGGCGGGACACGGCCGGCTCGGCAGCACCGGCGAGCACGGCTCCCG
Source organism: Streptomyces gobitricini (assembly GCF_039532985.1). Classification (NCBI taxonomy): domain Bacteria; kingdom Bacillati; phylum Actinomycetota; class Actinomycetes; order Kitasatosporales; family Streptomycetaceae; genus Streptomyces; species Streptomyces gobitricini. Next base: position 95,717 of record NZ_BAAASR010000001.1, read on the forward strand.
CACCGGCGAACCCGGCACCGGCGTCCTCCGTTCCGGCCGGTCCGGTACCGGCCCCGGCCGGTGCGGCGCCCATGGCCGCGCCGGTGAGCCCCGCGCCTGCCGACGGGCCGGTCCCGGTGATCTCCCCGCTCGTGCGGAGGCTGGCGCGGGAGAAGGGCGTCGATCTGCGCCGGCTGCGGGGCTCCGGACCCGAGGGCCTGATCCTGCGGGCGGACGTGGAACGGGCGGTGGCCGCCCCAAGGGCCGAGGAGACGCCCGCGCCCGCCGTGGCGGCGGTGCCGGGCGGCGCCGGTGAGCGGGTGCCGTTGCGCGGTGTACGCGGTGCGGTCGCCGACAAGCTGGCCCGCAGCCGGACCGAGATCCCCGACGCCACGTGCTGGGTCGACGCGGACGCCACCGAACTGATGGCCGCCCGCGCCGCGATGAACGCGGCCGGTGGGCCGAAGATCTCCCTGCTGGCGCTCCTCGCCCGGATCTGCGTCGCCGCACTCGCGCGTCACCCCGAGCTCAACTCCAGGGTCGACATGGCCGCGCGGGAGATCGTGCGCCTGCCCGAGGTGCACCTGGGCTTCGCGGCGCAGACCGACCGGGGCTTGGTCGTGCCCGTCGTCCGTGACGCGCACAACCGCACGGCGGAGTCCCTGACGGCGGAGTTCACCCGCCTGACGGAGGCCGGCAGGGCCGGGACGCTGACACCCGCCGACCTGACGGGTGGCACCTTCACGCTGAACAACTACGGCGTGTTCGGGGTCGACGGCTCGACGCCGATCATCAACCACCCGGAGGCGGCGATGCTGGGCGTCGGCCGGATCGTCCCCAAGCCGTGGGTGCACGAGGGCCAACTGGCCGTCCGGAAGGTCGTCCAGCTGTCACTGACTTTCGACCACCGGGTGTGCGACGGAGGGACGGCCGGTGGCTTCCTGCGGTACGTGGCCGACTGCGTGGAACAACCGGCGGTGCTGCTGCGAACCCTGTGACCCGTGTGATTCCGCCGTGAGGGCACGGGGCCACGCGCCCCGGCCCGGTGGCCCCGGCGGCGGGCGGGGAAGCACCCCTGGGGATACTGGTGCCGTGACCCCATTTGACGTCGTCGTACTCGCCGGGGGAGCCGCCAGGCGGCTCGGTGGCGTGGACAAGCCGGGCGTGAGTGTCGGCGCCAGGACCCTGCTCGACCGCGTGCTGGGGGCCTGCCGCGAGGCCGGACGCGCCGTCGTGGTGGGCGGGCGGCGGGCTACCGTGCGCCCTGTGGTGTGGGCACGGGAGGAGCCGCCCGGCAGCGGACCGCTGGCCGCGCTGGCGGCCGGTGTGCGGCACGTGGAGGCCGACACCGTGGTCGTCCTGAGCGGCGATCTGCCGTTCCTCCGGGACGGCGGCGTAAGGACGCTGGTCGACGCGCTGGCGGACCGGGACGCGGAGGGTGTCCTGTCCGTGGACCCCGACGGGCGGGACCAGCCGCTCGTCGCCGCGTACCGCACCGAGCCGCTGCGCCGCGAACTCGCACTCCTGGCAGCGGAACACGGCAACCTCACCGGGCTGCCGCTGCGCCTTCTCACGCAGGAACTGCGACTCCTCCGTATCCCGTCGGGGCCCCTCGCCTCCTTCGACTGCGACACCTGGGAAGACATCGCCACGGCCCGGGCCACGATCAGGGAGCATGGGAACGTGCTGGACGAATGGATCACCGCAGTCAAGGCCGAGCTCGGCGTCGACCTGGACGTCGACACCGGCGTCCTGCTCGACCTCGCCCGCGACGCCGCGCACGGCGTCGCCCGGCCCGCCGCGCCGCTCACCACCTTCCTGGTCGGTTACGCGGCGGCCAAGGCGGCCGGGGACGGTCCCGAAGCCGTCTCGCAGGCGGTGGCCGACGCCGCGCGCAGGGCATCGGCCCTCGCCGACCGCTGGGCGGCCGAGGCCGACGGTGCCCCCGGCGAAGCGGCCGGCAGCACCGGCACCGAGACCGGTACTGGCCGGGGGACCGGCACCGGCACCGGCACCGAGAGTGGGACCGGCGACAGATGACCGACCCGGAAGACGACGGCGTCGACGAAGCGCTCGCCCTGCTCGGGCCAGAGGTCCGCACACCGGAACGGCACCGGGCCACGCCCTGGGGCGAAGCCAGGGCCCTCGCCGCCCGCCTCGGCGCCGCCCGCCCCACCGGGACGCGGCGGGTGCCCCTCGGACAGGCACTCGGCGGTGTGCTCGCCCAGCCGCTGGCCGCGCTCACCGACCTGCCGTCGTTCGACACCTCGGCCATGGACGGGTGGGCTGTCGCGGGCCCCGGCCCCTGGCGCGTCCGCGAAGGCGGCTCCGTGCTGGCCGGCCACGCGCAGACACCTCCGCTCCCCGACGGCGAGGCGGTACGCATCGCCACCGGAGCCCGTGTACCGCCCGGCGCCACCGCCGTGATCCGCAGCGAACACTCCCATGCGGACGCCACCGGGCATCTGCATGCCCAGCGCGACGTGACGCATGGGCAGGACATCCGGCCGCGTGGACAGGAATGCCGCTCGGGCGACCAGCTGCTGCCGGCCTCGGCACCCGTCACCCCCGCCCTCCTCGGCCTGGCCGCGGCCGCCGGGTACGACGAGCTGCGTATCGTCGAACGCCCACGCGTCGATGTGCTCGTGCTGGGCGACGAACTGCTCACGGCCGGTCTGCCGCACGACGGGCTCATTCGCGACGCACTCGGCCCGATGCTCGCCCCCTGGCTTCGCGCGCTCGGCGCGGACGTGACCGTGACACGGCGCATCGGCGACGACGCCGACGCGCTGTACGCGGCGGTGAGTGGGACCGAGGCGGACGTGGTGATCACCACCGGAGGCACCGCCGCGGGACCCGTCGATCATGTGCACCCCGTCCTCGACAAGGCGGGCGCCGAGCTACTGGTCGACGGCGTGAAGGTCCGCCCCGGCCATCCCATGCTGCTCGCCCGGCTCACTCCGGCCAGGTACCTCGTGGGCCTGCCCGGCAACCCGCTCGCGGCCGTCTCGGGCCTGCTCACGCTCGCCGAGCCGCTGCTCCGCGGCCTCGCGGGTCGCCGGGCCCCGGAGCCGTACCGGGCCACCGTCCGCGACGAGGTGCACGGCCACCCGCACGACACGCGGCTGGTGCCGGTCGCCCACGCCGGAGGACGCGCCACCGGACAGCCCGCCGGCCACGGCGCCGGGGGCCGGCCGGCTGGGCCCGCGTCCCCGCTCGTCGTACCGCTGCACTACAACGGACCGGCCATGCTGCGCGGAATCGCGGCGGCGGACGGTCTCGCGGTCGTCCCGCCGGGCGGCGCCAGGGCCGGTGACGTGCTGGAGATCCTCGACCTGCCCTGGGCGGCGACCACCGGAAGGTGTTTCACGTGAAACTTCCTGGCCAGGACGCGATGGCGCGCGGAGCTGACGAGCATCTCGTCAGCGGCCACATCAGGCTGCCGAATCCGATCGTCCAACGGCCCCTGCGGCAGGTGGTCAAGCGGCTGCTGATGGCGCTGTCCGTCCTCGCGCTGACCGTCGTGATCGTCATGCTCGACCGAGACGGCTACCGCGACGGCGCTGATGAGACGGTCAGCCTCCTCGACGCCATCTACTACGCGACCGTGACCCTGTCCACGACGGGCTACGGCGACATCGTTCCCTACAGCGACGCGGCACGGCTCGTGAACGTGGTGCTGGTGACGCCGCTGCGCGTGCTGTTTCTGATCATCCTGGTCGGCACCACTCTCGAGGTCCTCACTCAACGGACCCGCGAGCAGTGGCGGCTCAATCGCTGGAGGACCACCTTGCGCGACCACACCGTCATCATCGGCTTCGGTACGAAGGGAAGGTCGGCGATCCAGACCCTGTGCGCCACTGGCCTGAAGAAGGACCAGATCGTCATCGTCGACCCCAACAGCAAGGTCATCGAGACGGCGAACGCGGACGGGTTCACGGGCGTGATCGGCGACGCGACCCGCAGCGACGTACTGCTGCGCGCCGAGGTGCAGCGCGCCCGGCAGATCGTCATCGCTACCCAGCGCGACGACACCGCCGTCCTGGTCACCCTCACCGCCCGCCAGCTCAACCGCGGCGCCAAGATCGTGGCAGCGGTGCGCGAGGAGGAGAACGCACCGCTGCTGCGCCAGTCCGGCGCTGACGCCGTGATCACCAGCGCGAGCGCCGCCGGCCGCCTGTTGGGCCTGTCCGTGCTCAGCCCCAGCGCGGGCACGGTGATGGAGGACCTGATCCAGCAGGGCACCGGTCTCGACCTGGTCGAACGGCCGGTCATAAAGGCCGAGGTGGGCAAGAGCGTGCGGGAGACGGACGACCTGGTGATCAGTGTGCTGCGCGGACACCGGCTGCTCGGTTACGACGATCCGGCGGCGAGCCCGTTGCAGCTGACCGACCGGCTGATCACGATCGTACGGGCGCGGAGTGTGCCGCCTTTGAGGACGCCGCCGGAGTAGCCTCGCGGCCATGCATGCGATCACGATTCCCGAACCCGGTGGCCCTGAGGCTCTCGTCTGGGCCGAGGTGCCCGATCCCGTGCCCGGTGAGGGCGAAGTTCTCGTCGAGGTGGCGGCGAGCGCCGTCAACCGTGCCGACCTCCTGCAACGGCAGGGCTTCTACAGCCCCCCGCCCGACGCCTCCCCTTACCCGGGCCTCGAGTGCTCCGGTCGTATCGCGGCGCTGGGGCCGGGGGTCGCCGGATGGGCTGTCGGTGACGAGGTGTGCGCGCTGCTGGCGGGCGGCGGTTACGCCGAGAAGGTCGCCGTTCCGATGGGGCAGCTGCTGCCGGTGCCGGACGGCGTGGACCTGGTGACGGCGGCGGCGCTGCCCGAGGTGACCGCCACGGTCTGGTCGAACGTGTTCATGGTGGCCCACCTGCGGCCCGGTGAGACGCTGCTGGTGCACGGAGGCGCCAGCGGTATCGGCACGATGGCCATCCAGCTCGCCAAGGCGGTGGGCGCACGAGTCGCGGTGACGGCGGGCGGCCCGGAGAAGCTGGCGCGCTGCGCCGAGCTGGGCGCCGACATCCTGATCGACTACCGCGAGCAGGACTTCGTCGAGGAACTGCACAAGGCGACGGACGGGGCCGGCGCGGACGTCATCCTCGACATCATGGGCGCCAAGTACCTGGAGCGGAACGTGAAGGCGCTCGCGGTGAACGGGCGACTCGCGGTGATCGGCCTCCAGGGCGGGCGGAAGGCCGAGCTTGACCTGAACGCCCTGCTGAACAAGCGCGCGGCGGTGACGGCGACGTCCCTGCGGAAGCGGCCGCTGGACGAGAAGACCGCGATCATCGCGGCGGTCCGCGAGCACGTCTGGCCGCTGGTCGGTGCGGGCTCGGTCCGCCCGGTCGTGGACCGTACCTTCCCCATGGCGGAGGCGCCGGAGGCGCACCGCACGCTGGAGTCGAGCTCTCACGTGGGCAAGGTGCTGCTGGTCGCGCCGTCCGCCTGACGCCGTCCGCCTGATGCCGTCAGCCGAGCTCCCGTCGGCGGCCCGTCCGGTCAGCACCCGCTCAGTGCGCGCACAAGCACACCGCGCGGAACGCGATGCGCACGCCCTCTGAGCAAGCTCCGGCAGGCCCTCGGAAATCCGTTCGGCACACGCCCGGGGCCCGGCACACGCACGGTGTGCCGGGCCCCTGGGGCTGACGAGCCGCCCTGAGTCGACCCGAACGGCTCTGATTGTGAGCCGCTTTCGGCTGCGTCGGGCCGTGGCCCGGGGCCGTCGGCTACAGGTACGGGCCGGAGCGGATAGCACCGTGACCGTGGCCGTCGTCGTCATCGGTCGGCGCGCCAGGCGGCAGCGCCCGGCGCATCTGCTCCAGCTGTGCGCGCGCCGCCATCTGCTGGGCGAACAGCGCCGTCTGGATACCGTGGAACAGGCCCTCCAGCCAGCCCACCAACTGGGCCTGGGCGATGCGCAGTTCCGCCTCGGAGGGGATCGCCTCGTCCGTGAACGGCAGGGAGAGACGCTCGAGTTCCTCCACCAGCTCTGGCGCCAGGCCGTCCTCCAGCTCCTTCACCGAGCCGGCGTGGATCTCCTTGAGGCGCACCCGGCTGGCCTCGTCGAGAGGCGCCGCGCGGACTTCTTCCAGTAGCTGCTTGATCATGCTGCCGATGCGCATGACCTTCGCGGGCTGTTCCACCATCTCCGTCACCGGGACCTCGCGCGACTCGTCGTCACCGTCACCGCCGCCGAGCGCCATTCCGTCCTGGCCTACGACCAGGATCTGAGGGTTCTCGTGCGACCGTTCATTCCTCGGCATCTCCATGCCAGCCATTCTCTCGCACGGGTGCGTCATCACACGGTCTGCCCCCGTACGAGGGTGATCCACCCTCGTACGGGGGCACAACCGTCCGGACGACGCCTCTTACGCCGCCGCGCGACGGGCCAGGGCCCCGCGCGACCGCGTGACCAGAGCGGCGAGCAGTGCGGCGCCCACGGGGACGGCGACCAGGAGCGCGGCCAGCGTCCCCCACGGCACGATGATCGGCACCTGTGGCCTCTCCATCAGGCCGCCGAGGTCCAGGGCCTGCTCGTACCAGCTCATCTGCTGGCGCCGCTCGGTCAGTCGCAACCCGATCGCCGGCAGAACGCCTGCCGCCGAACCGAGCAGCACACCCATCACGGCGACCACCCCGCACTGGAAGCCGCTCAGCGTCCGTCGCACCCGCGGCGGAGCACCGACCGCGGCCAGGGTCTTCAGGTCGGCCTCCGCGTCGGCCTGGGCGAGACCGGTGGCGATACCGGCCGCACCGATGGTGATCAGCCCGGCGAAGACGGTCAGCGACAGCAGCACGATGCTGTTCTCGCTGACGAACCCCTCCTCCACATGGAGGTCGACGGAAGCGCCTGTCTTGGAGAGCTCGTCGTCGAGCTTCTGACGCTGTTCCGTGCTCGGCATCCTCTCGGTCGAGAAGTACGCCCCGAACGGCACCGTCGTGATGCCCGCCGCCTTGGCGGCGGCCGGTGGCACGATGCCCGCCAGGCCGTACGACTCGGTCCCGGGTGCGGCCTGGTGCACGTCGAACGACTTCACCTGGCCCGGCGCTTCCTTACCCTTGGCCATGGCCTCTTCGGCCTTGGCGGGGTCGGTGATCAGCTTGATGCCCAGCTTGCCCTTGGCGTCGACCATCGTGCGGGAGAACGACACGACCTTGCCCTCGGCGAGCGCCTTCTCGGCCGCCGGGTCCTCGATCTCCAGTACCTTCAGCAGCTTGGCGTCGGCGACGACCAGGCCGCTCTCGGTGTACGCCATGCTCGGCGTCTCCTTGCAGCGCCAGTCCTGGGCGAGCTTACGGCGCTCGGCCTTGGTGTACTTGTCGGACGCATCCGAGCCATCGGGCATGTACACCCACAGCGGGCACTGGTTGGCCTTGGGGATGACGACCTCGTGACGGCCGCAGCCCTCGGCGTCCGCGTACATCTCGCAGGTGGCCTTGCCCACCACGATCCGGTCCACATCGGCCCGCACCTCGACGGGCAGGTTCTTCTGCACCGTGTCGCGCACCGCCAGGACGTCCCGGCCGCCGCCCTCCCCGAGGACCACGGAGACCGCGCCGTGGGGCAGCCGGGCCTCGTACGCCGCCCGCTGCTGGGCGTCGTCGCTCGCCTGGTAGGTGGCCACGGCGACGGTACCCGCGACAGCGGCCAGCACCGCGGCGACGGCCGGAGCCGTACGCCCCCGGTTGCGCACCGCGTCCCGCAGCGCCAGGCGCGGCGAGAGCGGCAGCCAGCGGCCGGTGCGCCCGAACAGACCCACCAGGGCGGGGGTCAGCGCGACGACACCCAGCTCGGCGAGGGCACTGCCGCCCGCCACGATGATGAACTGGTCCGAGACGACCGACCCGTAGAGCGCGATCGCGGCTCCCAGCAGGGCGGCGATCAGACCCACGACGGGCAGGACACGGCTGCTGCGGCGCACCCCACGGCGGCCGGTGAGCGAGGCGAGCACCGTCTGGCGGGAGGCGGTGACGGCCGGCACGACGGCGGCCAGCAGGCCGGTGAGCACGGCGATCAGGCCGATACCGAGCAGTTCCAACGGCCGGACGTCGAAGGCGCCGAAGCGCTGGCCCATGTAGTCCTCCAGCACCGGCTGGAGCAGGAAGGTCAGGAGCAGCCCGAGCACGGTGCCGACGACGGCCGCGGCGATACCGATGACCAGGCCACCGGCCAGGACGATCGCCCTGATGTGCCGGCGGTCGCCGCCGTTGGCGCCGACCAGCCCGAGCTGGCGCCGGGAGCGGCGGGCGCCGACGGCGAAGGCGGGACCGGCGAGCAGGCAGATCTCCAGCATCGCGAGGCCGACGATCGTTCCGGCGGCCGCGAGCGCGGCGGCTTTGGCAGCGGCGCTGTCGCCGTAGTCGCCCCAGCCCTCCCGCTGGAGCAGCGGTACGTCGGAGTCGGCCGGAGGGTCGAGGGCGACCGCACGCGAGATCACCATGACGCCCTTGGCGTTGGCCTCCTTGACCATGTTCCACGTGAAACCATCGGCATCCGTCGAACGGGGCAGGGCTAGCAGGTGCGTCGTGCTCTTGCCCGTTCCGGGCATACCGGCCGCGTCCAGCGCCTTGCCCAGCGGGTCCAGGAAGGCCCCGGGCAGCGCGTTGAGCTGGTCGGCCTTGAGCTCATTGGGCAGCTCGTACGACCCGACGACGCGGTACTCGCGGTCGAGTCCCCGTGCGGCCACCGTCGAGCCGAGACCGAGCCCGCTGGCCTCCAGGAAGTGCGTGGTCGCGGCGACCTCGTCGGCCTTCTCGGGGAACCGGCCGTCCTGGAGGGTCAGGATGCCTCTGGCCATCGGGTCGGCGGCCTTGAGCTCCCTGATCTCGGTCTGGAGGATCCCGTGGGCGGTGCGGATCTTTCCCGCACCGGCGGAGTCCGTCAGAACCGTGGAGCCCGCAGGAAAGGCCTTTGTGACATCCGTACGGCCCTCGGGCCACGGCTTGTTGTCGTAGTTGCCCGCCGGCGTGGAGTCTTCCTGCACCGGATGCTGGAGGATCGGCACTCCGCCGTAGTCGGGGTCGATGATCCGGGCGTCGGCGGCACCGAGCGTCCGGGCCAGCGTCTCCTCGGTGGACAGCTCCGACGTACGCAGGGTCAGGTCGGCGGCGCTGACGCCGATGATCGGCAGAGCGATCATCGCCAGGACGAGGAAGCTGCGGCCCTTGAAGCGCCAGGCGTCACGGCGGGCGATGCGCACCGCGGCGCGCCAGGAATGGAACCAGTTGTTCACCGCTCGGCCGCCCGGCCCGTGAGCAGGGAGTCGGCGTCGCTTCGTATGGTCTGGTCGACGACCGCGCCGTCCCGCAGGAAGACCACGCGGTCGGCCCACGCGGCGAACCGGGGCTCATGGGTGACCAGGACGCCCGCCGCGCCCGCGTCGCAGCGGGCGCGCAGCAGTGCGAGCACGGACTCGCCGGTCTCGGAGTCCAGGGCGCCGGTCGGTTCGTCGGCGAGGACGAGCCGCCGGTCTCCGACCAGCGCCCGGGCTATCGCCACGCGCTGCTGCTGGCCGCCGGACATCTCGTCGGGGAACCGGTCGGCGAGGTGGCCGAGGTCCATCTCCTCCAGTGCGGCGAGCGCCTCACGGCGCGCCTTGCGGGCGGAGACGCCGTCGAGCTCGCGCGGCAGGGCGACGTTCTCGGCGGCGGTGAGCGCCGGGATGAGGTTGTAGTCCTGGAAGACGTACCCGATGCTCCGGCGGCGCAGGGCGGCGAGCGTCTTGCGGTCGGCGGCGGTGATGTCCGTGTTCTCCACGATCACCCGGCCGGAGCTGGGGGTGTCCAGGCCGCCGGCGATGGTGAGCAGCGTCGACTTGCCGGAACCCGAAGGGCCCATGACGGCGACGAGTTCACCGGGGAAGACGTCCAGGTCGATACCACGCAGGGCGTGCACCTCGGTGGCGCCGGAACCGTGGACACGGGTCAGGTCCTGAAGTTGCAGCACGGGCTGCTGGTGCTGCTGAGGCAGCGATTTCTGAGGCTCTTGGGGCGAGCGGGATGGTGATGACATGGAGCAGGTTCCCCCTTGGCGTACGCACGCGGCGGCGCGCGGGCGTACGGAGCGGATGCGTACGGAAAGGCGACACATGGTCGGATGGTCAGGAGCGGCGCCGGCCAGACGGAGCGGTGGTACTCGGGCGCCGGGTACGAGTGCGGGTGTACGTGATGGGTGGTGCCGGTCAGAGCCGGCGCCGCGGCACGGGCCGCCGGGGGCTGGTCATGCTCCCGGGCGGGACGCCGCCCGACCCGGCCCCGGCACGCGCGGTGGCGCGGTCTGAGCGACGGCACCGGGCGGGTGAGCCGTGGTGGAGAGCCGGATCAGGCGGGCCTCGCAGTGGTCGAGCCACCGCGCCTCCGCCTCCGTCGCGAAGATCAGCTGCTCCAGGACGAGGAGCCACGCCACGTCGTCCCGTTCCCGCTCCGCCCCGCTCTCCACGGCGGTGAGGGCCTGCGCCTTGAGCCGGGTGTAGTCCTGCATCGCCTTGACGGTGTGACGGCGCTGCGCCTGGATGACGTTCCGGATGTCGACCCCGGGCGCGCCGACCGCCATGGCCAGCTTGATCGCCAGCTCGTCGCGGGCCGGGCTGGTGCGGTCGACCGGTCTTTCGAACCAGACCTTGAGCTCCTCCCGACCGGCTTCGGTGATCGCGTAGAGGGCGTGGCCCGCCTCGTCCTCACCGTCCTGCCCGATCAGGCCGTCGCGCTCCAGACGGCTGAGCGTCGTGTAGACCTGCCCGACGTTGAGGGGCCAGGTCGAGCCCGTGCGTGATTCGAACTCCGTACGGAGTTGCGAGCCGTAGCGCGGGCCGCGTTCGAGGAGGGCGAGGAGCCCGTGCCGGATGGACATACTCAGTATGTATACCGAGTATGTCGACGCCGACAAGCGACCTGAGAGGGAGGTGCGGCGTCCGTCGTGAGAGGGACGCCGGGGTACGGCGGCGGTCAGCGGCGCCTTATGCGCAGGCCGAGGAAACCGAGCCCGAGGCCCATCATGGCGAGCCCGACACCCAGCGTCAGTACCGGAACCTGCCGGTCAGCGAGGGTGTCCGCGGTCTGGGCGGCCGGTTCGTAGGCGGCGGCGGGCGGCGAGCGCGGCGGGTCGGCCACCGCGGGCGACTCCGTCTCGGGTACTGCTTCGGCCTCCGGCTCCTCCCCCCACGGCAGCTCCGGCGCTGTTGCCGTTCTGGTACGTGCGGGGCCGGCCGAACCGGATGCCGCACCCGGCGACGCGTCGTCGGAGGGGCTCACGGACGGCGACGCCGGCCGCCCGGGCCGCTGCCGGCCCTCACCGGCGGGCCGCCCGGCCAGGGAGGGCGAGGCGACGGCGTCCCGCGTCGGCCCCAGCACGGCACCGGGCGCGGTCCCGGTATCGGTGCCGGTGCCGGTGCCCGCCCCGGAGGCCGAAGGCGACGCGGAAGGGGCGGCGGCGGAGGGCGCGCCGGAGGAACCGTCACCGGGCCGGACGAGCCCCACGCCGGGCTCCTCGGCGGGCCCGGTCTGGTCCGCGTACGCGGCCGGGGCGCCCCATGCCGAGGACGCGACCAGCAACAGACCCGCGACCGCCGTCGCACACCGTGATTCGAGCCTTGGAGCCACCGGGTGACCCCCTCCTGTGCCGAGCCGCCAGGAGCCGTCGACCGGCTCCACAACGCACTCAGCCTCACACGGTGGCAGCACCCCGGCATCCCGGGCGGCTCCACAGCCACCCACAGGAGTTACGCCGGGGACGACCGTCCACGCTCAGTCCCGGGACGCGACGCCAACCACGCCGCCCGGCCACCGCACGCGGTCGCTCAATGCGGGCGACTCCGGCAGCCGCGCCGCCCGCTCGCCTCCGGATGCCGGATGCGGCACCGGCGGCCGGGCGCCCGGCTCGCTCGCACCGCAGCCGGTCCAGTCGCCCCGCCCGCCCGCTGCACGCCGCCGACTCGCCCGTCCGCAGGCCCCGCCCGGGCGACCCGCCCACCCGCACGCCACGCGCCCGCCCGGGCGAACCCCGCCCGTCCACACGTCACTTGCCCGCCCGGGCGAACCCGCCCCCGGACGAACCCGCCCCCCGGCGCCCCCCGGCGGCTGGCGCACGCGGGGTGGCGGGGTCACTGGCCCGGGTCGCCCGTCGCGACGGTCAGCTCGAAGGTCTGGTTGCCGGGGATCACGGCGGTGCCCTCCGTCGGGAACTGGGTGATCACCTGGTCCTCGGCGAACTGCGGGTCGTCCACTTCCTTGATGTTGAACTTCCAGCCCGCCGCCTGGATGCAGCTCTTCACCGAGATGACGTCCTTGTAGGTGAAGCTGGGCGCCTGGACCTTCGCCGGGTCGTCGGTGTCCTCCGGGGCGTCGGTGCACTTGGTGGTCTTCATCGTCCGGTGGCGCTCCGGGGGCTTGTGGCCCGCCTGGGAACCCTCGGCGGACTGGCTCGCACCGCCACCGCCCGCCTGTGCGCCCGGGTCCTCTTCGTCGCCGTTCAGGGAGAGGACCGTGATGAGGCCGCCGATCGCGAGCAGGGCGACCACGACCGCCCCCACGATGACCGGCATGTTGCTCCTGCCCCCGCCGCTCGACGGCGCCGGGGACCCGGCCTGCGGGGACATCGTGTACGGCGGCGGGGCGGGCGTCTGGTAGGCGGGAGCCTGCTGGGGGTGCGGCTGCTGCGGCTGCTGCGGGTAACCGTACGAAGGAGTGGGCGCCGGCGTCCCGTACGGCTGGTACGGCGTCTGGACGCTGTGCGGCCCCGGCGCCGGGGTGGTGTGGTCGACCGGCGGGAACACCGCCGAGCCGACGCCCGCGCCGCTGCTCGCGTGCGGCGCGCCCTGGACGATGACCGGCGCGCCCGTCTGGCCCTGGCCCGCCGACAGCAGCCGCAGGCACTCGTCGCGCATGGCGGCGGCGCTCGGGAAGCGCTCGTTCGGGTTCTTCTTCAGCGCACGCGCCACCAGCGCGTCCATGGCCGGGGTGATCGACCGGTTGATGGAGGACGGCGCGACCGGCTCCTCCTGCACGTGGGCGTACGCGATGGCCAGCGGCGAGTCCGCGTCGAACGGGATCCGGCCCGTCAGCAGCTGGAACAGCATGATGCCGACCGAGTACAGGTCGGAGCGCGCGTCAACGCCGCGCCCCAGCGCCTGCTCCGGCGAGAGGTACTGCGGCGTGCCGACGACCATGCCGGTCTGCGTCATCGACGTGACGCCCGACTGCATGGCGCGCGCGATGCCGAAGTCCATGACCTTGACCACGCCGCGCTTGGTCATCATCACGTTGCCCGGCTTGATGTCCCGGTGGACCAGGCCCATCTCATGGCTGGTCTCCAGCGCCGCGAGCACGTCGGCGGTCACCTTGAGCGCCTTCTCGGCGGGCATCGCGCCGTGCGCCTGGATGTCGGCCTGGAGCACCGATCCGAGGGGCTGGCCCTCCACGTACTCCATGACGATGTACGGCATCAGCGAGCCGCCGAGGTCGTCCTCGCCGGTGTCGAAGACCGACACGATGTTGGTGTGCTGGAGTTTGGCGACGGCCTGCGCCTCACGGCGGAAGCGCTCCCGGAACGACTGCTCGCGCCCCAGCTCCGTGTGGAGCGTCTTGATGGCGACCTGCCGGTCCAGCGCACTGTCGTACGCCAGGTACACGGACGCCATGCCGCCCTCACCGAGCAGGTCGCGAAGCTGGTACCGGCCGCCCGCCACCGAGCCGCCCGCATAGCGGCCCTGTGCGCCGTCCTGGCTCATGATCTTGCTCCCCCGTGCGCGCGCGTCCCCGGTGGCCGCGGTGGATCGCGGTGATCCGGTTTTTACGGGCCAAGTCTGCCCGAGGGCAGTGACACGTCAAGCCGGGTGCCCGATCCGTGACCGTACGCACAACAAGCGTCTCGGAAGTGTTACCGGACCCGTACCGGACCGCCATGGATCCGGCGGGAGATTTGCACAGGCGTACGGGGAACCGGTTGGATGGCCGGTCAATCTCGAACCGGCGCGGCGCGCGGAGGCTGTAGCGTGACGTGGCGTAGTACCCCTTAAAACACGGCGGCACACCGCACGCGCAGAGCAAGCGGACAGAAACGACGGCGAGGACTGATGGCATCCGAATCCGAGGCAGGCGGCGGCGGAGGAGCGCCGGAAGCCGCCGAGTGGGGCGCCGGCGGACTCGTCGGGGACGGCCGCTACCGGCTGACCCATCGTCTCGGCCGCGGCGGCATGGCCGAGGTGTTCGCGGCGGAGGACGTACGGCTGGGACGCACCGTGGCCGTGAAGCTGCTCCGTGCGGACCTCGCCGAGGACCCGGTCTCCAAGGCCCGCTTCACCCGCGAGGCCCAGTCCGTCGCCGGGCTGAACCACCACGCCATCGTCGCCGTGTACGACTCCGGCGAGGACGTGGTGAACGGCCAGTCCGTGCCGTACATCGTGATGGAGCTGGTCGAGGGCCGCACCATCCGTGACCTGCTGATCAACGCGGAGGCGCCGCCGCCCGAGCAGGCGCTGATCATCGTCTCCGGTGTGCTGGAGGCCCTCGCCTACTCGCACCAGCACGGCATCGTGCACCGTGACATCAAGCCCGCGAACGTGATCATCACGCAGAGCGGCGCCGTCAAGGTGATGGACTTCGGCATCGCGCGCGCCCTGCACGGCGCGCAGTCGACCATGACCCAGACCGGCATGGTCATGGGCACCCCGCAGTACCTCTCGCCGGAGCAGGCCCTCGGCAAGGCCGTCGACCACCGCTCCGACCTGTACGCCACGGGCTGCCTGCTGTACGAGCTGCTCGCGCTGCGGCCGCCCTTCACCGGCGAGACACCGTTGTCCGTGGTGTACCAGCACGTCCAGGACATCCCGGTCCCGCCGTCGGAGGTCTCCGACGTCGCCCCGCCGGAGCTGGACGGTCTGGCCATGCGCGCGCTCGCCAAGGACCCGGACGACCGGTTCCAGAGCGCTGAGGAGATGCGCGGCCTGGTCCAGTACGGGCTCCAGATGCTCCAGCAGCAGGGCAGCCACACCGGCACCTGGAACACCGGGCCGGTCGATATGCACGAGGGCGGCGGCATCCCGGCCGGAGGTGTCGCGGCGACCGCCGCCATGGGCCGTCCGATGCACGGCGACACCTCGCAGGGCCCGATCCTGCCGCCGGTGAACCCCGACGACGGCGCCTACGCGTACGACGGCGGGCAGGGCCGCAGGAACGGCCGCGGCAAGGTGTGGCTGTTCGCGGCGCTCGCGCTGATCGCGATCGTGGCGGGTGTGGCGTACGCGCTCGACCAGACCAAGAAGCCCGCGGACGACGGCAAGGAGAAGCCCCCGGCCTCCACCGCGCCGTCCAAGCCCGGCGACACCACCAAGCCCACGCCGTCCGACGAGAAGACGGACGAGAAGACGGAGGACCCGGGCGGCTCCACGGGCGGCGGGAACGGCGGCAACGGCGGCAACTGGGGCGGCTGGAACCCCGACCCGTCGGAGCCCAAGACCAACAACCCGCCCCCGCCGACCGGCGGTACGCCGTCCACCCCCGGCACCACCGAGGGCACCGACCAGGGGGGTACCACGGACGGCGGTACGGACCAGGGCGGAACCACCGACGGCGGTACGACCGACCAGGGCGGGACGACCAGCGGTACGACCGACCAGGGCGGGACGACCAGCGGTACGACCGACCAGGGCGGGACGACCAGCGGGACCACCGACCAGGGCGGGACGACCAGCGGGACCACCGACCAGGGTGGAACGACCAGCGGGACCACCGACCAGGGCGCGACCACCACGGGCGCCGGCGGCGGCTGAGCCACGGGCACGCGCGGCGACGAAGGCGGCTGAGCCGCCGGTACGCGCGGCGCCGGGAGCACCCGGGGCAGCCGGGGCGCCCGCCCCGGCGCCGCTCATCCGGCGAAGGCGTCGCACACCGCCTCGTACTCCCGTGTCCACCACACCGCCAGGGCCGACGCCGCGGGAAACTGCGGGTCGGCCCTGCTGTCGTGCAGCTGGTAGCGCCAGCGCAGTATCCAGAAGTCGTTCAGCCGCTCCCACCACACGCGGTGCACCGCCGCCGCCAGCTCGGCCGGGTCCGCCCCGGCCGCCCGCCGGTACGCACGCGCGTAGGCGCGCACCTTCTCCAGCTCCAGGCCCCCCGCCGGCTGTACGAAGAAGATCGCGGCCGCCCGTACCGCCTCCTCCGCCCGCGGCTGCACGCCCAGCCGGTCCCAGTCGATGATCGCGGCGGGCTCCGCGCCCCGGTAGAGCAGGTTCAGCGGGTGGAAGTCCCCGTGCACCCAGCCGCCCGCCGAGGCGGGCGGCGGGCGGCGGTGGGCGTGGTCGGCCAGCAGCCGCCGGCGCTCCAGCAGCCGGTGCTCGGCGAGCTCGTCGAAGGCGTCCCGGGGCCGGCGGGCCCGTGCCAGGGCCAGCAGCCGGTCGATGACCCGGAAGGTCTGTTCCGGGTCGGCGCTGCGGTGCCGGCGGTCGTGGTGCGGCTCCATGACCTGTGCCAGGCAGGTGTGCACGAGCCCGAGCAGGGCGCCCAGGCGCCGGGACCCGGCCGCCGACAGCTGCGCCCCGGCCCGGTGCCGCCCGTCGACCCATGGGTGCAGGGCGTAGCAGCGGCCGTCGATCTCGGCGACGGTGTCCCCCTCCGCGTCGGGCAGCGGCGGGGCCACGGGGACGCCGAGGGCGTGCAGGCGCTGGATGGCGCGGTGCTGGCGGACGATGGTGGCGCGGTCGGCGGTGGGGGCGTCCAGGTGCTGTTTGAGGAAGTAGGCACCGTGGGTGGTGGCGAGACGGTAGCCGCGGTTGAGGAGGCCCTGGGTGACGGGCACGCAGGAGAGGGGTTCGCCCGGGTTGTCGTAGCGGCGCAGGAGCGCACTCACGGGTGGGGCGGCGGTTGCAGATGAGCGCGGCACTCACCAAATGTTAGATCACGGAGCGTGGTGAGAAGGTCGCTCGCCGGAACCTCCGGGGCTGTCCAGCATCTGGACAGTCGCGAACGCGGGTCGTACGCGCACGTACGCGGACCCGGACCCGGCGCCGTCCGTCCATCGGGGCGGCGGCCCGAACAGCGCCACCTCGCGCTCGCTGGGCGCGATGACGTGCGCGGTGCCGGTGACCTGCACGGACCACAGGACGTCCGCTCCGGAGCCGAGGTTGTCCGCGCCGTACGCGACCACGCTGCCGTCGCAGGCCCGGTGGCAGCCCAGGTCGCGGTGGAGACGCAGCACGACACTGCCGTCGACCAGGACGTGCCGGGCCGGTGCCATGAACGGCATCGCCCGCATGCTGGTCGCGATCCGGCCGTAGCGGACCCGCCCGAGCAGCTCGATCGCGTCTGCGGGCGTCGCGTCCCCGGGCATCGTGCCGGCGGGGATGGTGCCGGCGGGGATCGTGCCGGCGGGGATCGCGCCCGCGGGCGTCTCGTCGGTGGGGCGCATGGTTCCACTCTCGGCGGTGGCCGCCGCTCCGGAAAGGGGTACCCCGACCCGCCACGCCAGGACGTAGGTCCCGGTCCCGGCGCCCGTCCCGGCCCCCCTCCCCTCGCCACCCCGCCCACGGCCCGGGCGGGGGCCTCAGCGCCGCTCGGCCTGCATCCGGGCGACGTACGCCGCCGCCTGCGAGCGCCGCTCCATGCCCAGCTTGGACAGCAGGCTGGAGACGTAGTTCTTGATCGTTTTCTCGGCCAGGTGCAGCCGCTCGCCGATCGCGCGGTTCGTCAGCCCCTCGCCGATCAGGTCGAGGATCCTGCGCTCCTGGTGGGTCAGGGCCGCGAGCCGGTCATCCCCCTTCGGGCCGTTGCCGTCCCGCAGTCGCTCCAGCACGCGCGCGGTGGCCACCGGGTCCAGCAGCGACTTGCCGGCCGCCACGTCCCGTACCGCCGTCAGGAGCTCGTTGCCGCGGATCGCCTTCAGCACGTATCCGGACGCACCGGCCATGATCGCGTCGAACAGGGCCTCGTCGTCCGCGAAGGAGGTGAGCATCAGGCATTTGATGGATTCGTCCAGGGCCCGGACCTCCCGGCACACCTCGACACCGCTCCCGTCGGGGAGGCGGACGTCGAGAACGGCGACGTCCGGACGGGTCGCCGGAATCCTGACCAGGGCGTCTGCCGCCGTTCCGGCCTCTCCGACGATCACGATGTCGTCCTCGACGGAGAGCATTTCGTGGACGCCGCGCCGAACGACTTCATGGTCGTCCAGTAGAAATACGGTGATTTTTCCCTCTTCGCGCACGGAATCAGTCTCACATACTCACTCTTCCCGTGCCCGGGGTGCGCGGGATAACGTGCCCCCTGTTCCGGCGGCTCACAAGGCTGTGACCAGTCATTTGTCCACCCCTTTGCGATTTACTTGGAAATCCAAGCAAAAACGCAGGTCAAAGGGGGTTTCGCAGTAATGCGGTGCACTGGGTAACGTGCCTATGACAGGGGGCTCGCCGGGGCACCTGTCACGCCTGTTCCCGGTCGAGGGCACCCACCCCGTGCACGCGTACGGAGACAGGCGAGCCGCTCCCCCTGGCTCCGAAGGAGCAGGGGGAACCCCAGCCAACCCGGCGGACCCCGGGGGCCGGACAGACGGAGGAGCACGCACGTGACCGTGGAAGGCACTGCCGCGCGCAAGCCGCGACGCAGCAGTAAGCGCACCAGCGCGAGCGGAACCAAGGCATCCGGCGCCCAGAGCGCCGAGCCCCAGCTCGTACAGTTGCTGACGCCCGAGGGTGAGCGCGTCCAGCACCCGGAGTACGACATCGACCTCAGCGCCGAGGAGCTGCGCGGTCTGTACCGCGACATGGTGCTGACCCGTCGGTTCGACGCCGAGGCCACATCCCTCCAGCGCCAGGGCGAGCTGGGCCTGTGGGCCTCGCTGCTCGGCCAGGAGGCCGCCCAGATCGGCTCCGGCCGGGCCCTCAGGGACGACGACTACGTCTTCCCGACCTACCGTGAGCACGGAGTCGCCTGGTGCCGCGGGGTCGACCCGACCAATCTGCTCGGAATGTTCCGTGGCGTGAACCACGGTGGCTGGGATCCCACCAGCAATAATTTCCACCTGTACACGATCGTCATCGGCTCGCAGACCCTGCACGCCACCGGTTACGCCATGGGCGTCGCCAAGGACGGGTCGGACAGCGCCGTGATCGCGTACTTCGGGGACGGTGCCTCCAGCCAGGGTGACGTCGCCGAATCGTTCACCTTCTCCGCCGTCTACAACGCCCCGGTCGTGTTCTTCTGCCAGAACAACCAGTGGGCGATCAGCGAGCCGACCGAGAAGCAGACCCGTGTCCCGCTCTACCAGCGCGCGCAGGGCTTCGGCTTCCCCGGCGTCCGCGTCGACGGCAACGACGTCCTCGCCTGCCTGGCCGTGACCCGGTCCGCGCTGGAGCGCGCCCGCCGCGGCGAGGGCCCGACCCTCGTCGAGGCGTTCACGTACCGGATGGGCGCCCACACCACCTCGGACGACCCCACCCGCTACCGCCTCGACGACGAGCGGGCGGCGTGGGAGGCCAAGGACCCGATCCTGCGCCTGCGCACGTACCTCGAGAAGCAGGGTCTGGCCGACGCGGCCTACTTCGAGGAGCTGGAGACCGAGTCGGAGACGCTCGGCAAGCGTGTCCGTGAGGCCGTCCGAGCCATGCCCGACCCCGACCACATGGCGATGTTCGACCACGTGTACGCCGACGGGCACGCGCTCGTCGACGAGGAGCGCGCGCACTTCGCCGCGTACCAGGCGTCCTTCGCGGACGGGGAGGTCAAGTAACCATGGCTGTACAGAAGCTGCCCCTCGCCAAGGCGCTCAACGAGTCGCTGCGCAAGGCCCTGGAGACCGATCCCAAGGTTCTCGTCATGGGCGAGGACGTCGGCAAGCTCGGTGGCGTGTTCCGCGTGACCGACGGACTCCAGAAGGACTTCGGCGAGGAGCGGGTCATCGACACCCCGCTCGCCGAGTCGGGCATCGTCGGCACCGCGATCGGACTCGCGCTGCGCGGCTACCGGCCCGTCGTGGAGATCCAGTTCGACGGTTTCGTCTTCCCCGCGTACGACCAGATCGTCACGCAGCTCGCCAAGATGCACGCCCGCGCGCTCGGCAAGATCAAGATGCCGGTCGTCGTCCGCATCCCGTACGGCGGCGGCATCGGTGCCGTCGAGCACCACAGCGAGTCGCCCGAGGCGCTGTTCGCGCACGTCGCGGGCCTCAAGGTGGTCTCGCCGTCGAACTCCTCGGACGCGTACTGGATGCTCCAGCAGGCCATCCAGAGCGACGACCCGGTGATCTTCTTCGAGCCGAAGCGGCGTTACTGGGACAAGGGCGAGGTCGACACCGAGGCCATCCCGGGCGAGCTGCACAAGGCCCGCACGGTGCGGGAGGGCTCGGACCTGACCCTCGCGGCGTACGGCCCCATGGTGAAGCTCTGCCTGGAGGCGGCGGCGGTCGCCGCCGAGGAGGGCCGGTCCGTGGAGGTCGTCGACCTGCGGTCGATGTCCCCGATCGACTTCGACGCCGTTCAGGCGTCGGTCGAGAAGACCCGCCGGCTGGTCGTCGTCCACGAGGCGCCGGTCTTCTACGGCTCCGGGGCCGAGATCGCCGCCCGCATCACGGAGCGGTGCTTCTACCACCTGGAGGCGCCGGTCCTGCGGGTGGGCGGCTACCACGCCCCGTATCCGCCGGCACGGCTGGAAGAGGAATACCTGCCGGGCCTGGACCGGGTGCTCGACGCCGTCGACCGCTCGCTCGCGTACTGAGGAGACCCACCGTGATCCGCGATTTCAAGATGCCGGACGTGGGCGAGGGGCTCACCGAGGCAGAGATCCTCAAGTGGTACGTCCAGCCCGGTGACACCGTCACCGACGGCCAGGTCGTCTGCGAGGTGGAGACGGCGAAGGCGGCCGTCGAGCTGCCGAGCCCGTACGACGGGGTCGTGCACGAGCTGCGCTTCCCCGAGGGCACGACGGTCGACGTCGGCGAGGTGATCATCTCGGTGAACGTCGGCGGTGACGCCGACGAGCAGCCGCAGACCGCCCAGCCCGCGGCCTCCGAACCGGCCGCCAAGGACGCCGCCGCCGAGCCCGCCGAGCCGACGGGCCGCCAGCCGGTGCTGGTCGGCTACGGCGTCGCCGAGTCCTCCACGAAGCGCCGTCCGCGCAAGGGCGCCGCGGCCCCCGCGGAGCAGTCCGCCGCGCGGTCCGCCGTCCAGGGCGAGCTGAACGGCCACGCGGGCGCGGCCACCGCCGCCCCCGCCGCCGCGCCCGCCTCCCGGCCGCTCGCCAAGCCGCCCGTGCGGAAGCTGGCCAAGGACCTGGGGGTCGACCTCGCGACGGTGACCCCGACCGGGCCGGACGGGATCATCACCCGCGAGGACGTGCACGCGGCGGCGGACCCGGCCGCCGCCTCGGCCACCGCACCCGCCGCCGCACCCGTACAGCCGCAGGCCCCGCAGCCGGTGCCGCAGGCCGCCGCGCGGCAGGAGCAGCCGGCCACCGGCCGGGAGACCCGGATCCCCGTCAAGGGCGTCCGCAAGGCCACCGCGCAGGCGATGATCGGGTCCGCCTTCACCGCGCCGCACGTCACCGAGTTCATCACGGTCGACGTCACCCGCACGATGAAGCTCGTCGAGGAGCTCAAGTCCGACAAGGACATGACCGGGCTCCGGGTGAACCCACTGCTGCTCGTCGCGAAGGCCCTGCTCGTCGCGATCAAGCGCAACCCGGAGATCAACGCCTCCTGGGACGAGGCCGCCCAGGAGATCGTGCTCAAGCACTACGTCAACCTGGGCATCGCGGCGGCCACGCCGCGCGGCCTCATCGTGCCGAACATCAAGGACGCGCACGACAAGACGCTGCCCGAGCTGGCCGCCTCCCTCGGCGAACTGGTGTCCACGGCCCGTGAGGGGAAGACGACCCCGGCGGCCATGCAGGGCGGCACGGTGACCATCACCAACGTCGGCGTCTTCGGCGTCGACACCGGTACGCCGATCCTCAACCCGGGCGAGTCCGCGATCCTCGCGGTCGGGGCGATCAAGCTCCAGCCGTGGGTGCACAAGGGCAAGGTGAAGCCCCGTCAGGTCACCACGCTGGCCCTTTCGTTCGACCACCGGCTGGTCGACGGGGAGCTGGGCTCCAAAGTGCTCGCGGACATCGCCGCGGTGCTGGAGCGGCCCAAGCGGCTGATCACCTGGGCCTGAGCCGCCCGGACGGTCACCCGGGCGGTCACCCGGGCGGTCACCCGGGCGGTCACCCGGACGGTCACCCGGGCGGTCACCAGGACGGTCACCCGGGCGGTCCCCAGGACGACACAAGGGCCCGGACGCGCCGTCGCGTCCGGGCCCTTCACCGTGTGCGTGCCCGTCAGTCGCGCTGGGCGCCCGCCGGGAGGGAGCGCAGCTCCATGGTCCTGGCCGTGGTGGACCCGAAGCCGAAGTCCAGCAGCTTGGCCGCGTCGTTGAAGCGGTCGGGGGCGTTCAGGACGACGCCCACGTAGGTCTGCGTGCCGCGGGTGGCCGCGAAGACCAGGCACGGGCCGGCCGCCGTGCCGGTGCCGGTCTTGATGCCGACGGCACCGCTGTAGGAGCCGAGCAGCTTGTTGGTGTTGTACCAGGTGTACGTGCGCGTGCCGCCGGTGCTGGTGGTGGCGGTGGTCCGGTACGAGGTCGCCTTGACGACGTCGCGGAAGGCGGCGCTGCTGAAGGCGTGGCGGGCCATCTTCGCCAGCTCCGGCGGGGTCGTGTAGTTGTTCCCGGTCGCCGAGATCCCGTCGAACGAGTCGAACGTGGTGTTCGTCAGGCCCAGTTGCTTGGCCTTGGCGTTCATCTTGCCGATGAACGACTTGGTGCGGGCGGCGGTGGTGGTGCCGGTGCCGAAGGTGTCGGCGAGGGCGTACGCGGCGTCGCAGCCGGACGGCAGCATCAGCGCGGACAGCAGCTGCCGGACGGTCACCTTGTCGCCGGTCTTCAGGTCGGCGGTGCTCGCGCCGGTCCGGACGACGTAGTCGCGGTATTCCTGCTTGATGGTCACCTTGCGGTTGAGGTCCACGCCGGGCGTGGTGAGGACGACGATCGCCGTCGTGACCTTCGTCGTGCTGGCCATCTGGCGGCGGGTGGTGTTCGCCTTGCCGTAGATGGCCTTGCCCGTCGCCTGGTCCACCATGAAGCCGCCCTTGGCGCTGATGGACGGGATCGGCGTGGCCGCCGCGGCGGGTGCGGTGAGCGGGGAGGCGGTCAGCAGCAGACCACCCGAGAGGACGACCGTGGCGGTGCGGCGCACGGCCGTGTTCATCGATATCAAAACAAAACGCTCCGAGTTCGAGTCTCAGTTACGACGAAAACGCCTCAGCCTGGCGGGCCGGAAAAGCGGTGCCCAAGACAAGACCCCCGAACGCGCCGGAAGGATGTACCGGAACCCCGGATCGGTGAGAAAGAACGGAACATGTGGCGCGGGTCACGTGAAGCGGCTCGCGTGGTGCGGCTCATGAGAACGGGTCGCGCGGCGCCGGCGCTGTGACGTCCGTCCTACCTCCCGGTATCCCGGCCGAACGGCCCATGATGCGTCCCTCTTGTATCTATGCTGTACGCATGCCTTCCGCCCCTCCCGCCGCCGACCGCGTCTACACCCACGTCAAGCAAGCCGTACTCGACCGCCGTTACCAGGGCGGGACGCTCCTCACCGAAGGAGAGCTGGCCGAGGCCGTCGGAGTGTCCCGCACGCCGGTGCGCGAAGCGCTGCTGAAGCTGGAGATGGAAGGCCTGCTGAAGCTGTACCCCAAGAAGGGCGCCCTGGTCCTCGCCGTCTCCGCGCAGGAGATCGCCGACGTCGTCGAAACCCGGCTCCTGGTCGAGGAGTTCGCCGTACGCAGGGCCGTCCCCGCCCCGGCGTCACTCCTGGAGCGGCTGGAGGAACTGCTGGACGAGCAGCGGAGGCGCGCCGACGAGGGTGACCTCGCCGCCGTCGCCGTCACCGACCGCTGTTTCCACGCGGAGATCGTCCGCCACGCGGGCAACGACATCCTCTCCCGCCTCTACGACCAGATGCGGGACCGGCAACTGCGCATGGGTGTCGCCGTGATGGAGGCCCACCCCGACCGCGTCGCCAAGAACGTCGCCGAGCACGCGGAGATCCTCGCCGCCATCCGCGCCGGTGACGCCGAGGGCGCCGCCCGGTGCGTGCACCGTCACGTCAGCCGCGTCAAGGTCCTGGTCAGGGGTGAGGACCGGTGAGCAGCTCGGCCGCCGCCATATCCTCGCCCGCCGACCCGCCCGGCGGGCGCCGGGCCGCCCTGGTGTGGGGCGTCGGCGTGTGCGTCTACCTCGTCGCCGTCGTCTTCCGTACGTCCCTGGGCGTCGCCGGCCTCGACGCCGCCGACCGCTTCGGCGTCAACGCCTCCGCCCTGTCGACCTTCTCCATCCTCCAACTGCTGGTCTACGCCGGCATGCAGATACCCGTCGGCCTGATGGTCGACCGGCTCGGCACCAAGAAGGTCCTCACCCTGGGCGTGGTGCTCTTCACCCTCGGCCAGCTGGGCTTCGCGCTCTCGCCCTCGTACGGCATGGCCCTGGCCTCCCGCGCGCTGCTCGGCTGCGGTGACGCGATGACCTTCATCTCCGTGCTCCGGCTGGGCACGCGGTGGTTCCCCGCCCGGCGAGGGCCGCTGATCGCGCAGGTCGCGGGGCTCTTCGGGGTGCTCGGGAACCTCGTCTCGACGATCGTGATCGCCCGGACCCTGGACGGGCTCGGCTGGACGGCGACGTTCGCCGGCAGCTCGCTGGCCGGGGTGGTCGTCCTGGTGCTGCTCGTCCTGTTCCTGAAGGACCACCCCGAGGGGTACGAGCCGGAACCCGCGCCCCACGCGGGCGCGGCGTACGTCCGCCGCCAGATCGCCCGGTCCTGGCGGGAGCCCGGCACCCGGCTCGGCATGTGGGTGCACTTCACCACCCAGTTCCCGGCGATGGTGTTCCTGCTGCTGTGGGGTCTGCCCTTCCTCGTCGAGGACCAGGGTCTCTCCCGGGGGGCGGCCGGCGACATGCTCACCCTGACGGTGCTCTCCAACATGGTCTTCGGCATGACCTACGGCCAGATCATCGCCCGGCACCACGGAGCGCGGACACCCCTCGCGCTCGGCACCGTCGCGGCGACGGCCGCCGGGTGGGCGGCCACCCTCGCCCACCCGGGCGACCACGCCCCGATGTGGCTGCTGGCCACCCTGTGCGTCATCCTCGGCGCCTGCGGGCCCGCCTCCATGATCGGCTTCGACTTCGCCCGGCCGGCGAACCCGCCGGAACGGCAGGGCACGGCGTCCGGCATCGTCAACATGGGCGGCTTCACCGCTTCCATCACCACCCTGCTCGCCGTCGGCCTGCTGCTGGACGCCACCGGCGACGACTACCGGATCGCCTTCTCGTCCGTCTTCGTGCTCCAGGCGCTCGGCGTCACGCAGATCCTCCGGCTGCGGGCGCGCACGGCACGGCTGGAGCGGGAGCGGCTGGTGGCGAGCAAGGTGGAGGCCGTCCACGTGCCGGCGGCGTAGCGGCAGCGGCCCTACGGAGTGACGGCGAACGAGGCGAGGATCGCCTCCCCCAGCTCCGTGTCGCCCTCCATCTTGACCCGGTCGGCGACGGCCGCCGGCCTCACCCGGCCGCAGGCGAGACGTACGTACGTCTCCCAGTCCGTCGCGATCGTCACGGCGGGGCCCAGCGAGGGCGCCCCGTCGACGGAGCCGCGGCCGTCGGCGTCGACCCGTACCGTCCGCAGGAACTCCACCGGGCCGTGCACGTCGAGGACGACCGCCGTGTTCGGCGGCGCGCCCGCGTCCTTGGCGACCACCTTCGGCAGGACGGCCAGGAAGTTGTCACGGGCGACATACGCGCCGGGGGAGTCGAGGTTGCCGGGCACCCCCAGCGCGGTGCGCAGGTCCTGCTCGTGGCACCAGACGTCGAAGGCCCGCATCCGGTAGGCCAGTTCGAGGGACTGCTCCGCGCCGAGGGGCGCGCGGACCAGCGTGTCGGGGGAGCGGTTCTCGTTGCGCAGCTGCCGGGCGCGGCGGATGAGCGTGTACTCCAGCTCGGCGGTCATCTCGGGGCCGGTGTGGTGCCGGCGCACATCGACCTGCATCTCCATGTAGCGCGCGAAGTCACTGCGTACGTGGTAGAGATCGCGCGGCAGCGAGTGGATCGGGCGCGGGTCGCCGAGCATCTCGCACTCCATGCCGATGATGTGCGACACGATGTCGCGCACCGACCAGCCGGGGCACGGCGTGGCTCGATTCCACTCGCCTTCGACGAGTGGCTGCACCAGCTCGGATATCGCTTCGATGGAGTGGGTCCAGGCGTCGGCGTAGGGCTGGAGGCTGGGATGGACGGTCACGGGACCCCTCGGGCGGTTCGTACGCGGGCTGGGTGCTGTGGCAGCTAAGTTACGCTGCACACGGGCACCCCGGCAGTGCTTTCGTGTGACGATCGTAGGCCTGTGTTGACGGCTCGAATGCCAGGACGGTGGTAGTGTGCGCGCCTCGCTGATCCAGATCGCAGTAGATCAGGCCGAATCGCCCAATTCCCGCAGGGCGCGCGTCGCTTCCCTGGTGGCCGAACAGCGTGGGGCCGCCGATCTGGTGGTCCTTCCCGAACTCTGGCCGGTGGGGGCTTTCGCGTACGAGTCGTTCGAGACCGACGCCGAGCCGCTGGCCGGCCAGACGCACGAGGTGATGGCGGAGGCGGCCCGCGACGCCTCCGTCTGGCTGCACGCCGGCTCCATCGTGGAGCGCGCGCCCGACGGCGCCCTCTACAACACCGCCCTCGTCTTCTCCCCCTCCGGCGACCTCGTCGCCACCTATCGCAAGATCCACCGCTTCGGCTTCGACAAGGGCGAGGCCGTGCTGATGGGGGCGGGTGACGAGCTGGTCACCGTCCCGGTGCCCGGCCTGTCGCTGGGCGTCGCCACCTGCTACGACCTCCGCTTCCCGGAGCTGTTCCGCGGGCTGGTCGACGCGGGGGCGCTCGCCTTCGTCGTCCCGGCCGGCTGGCCCGCGCGCCGCCGCGACCACTGGACCCTGCTGGCCCGCGCCCGCGCGGTGGAGAACCAGGCGTACGTCCTCGCCTGCGGCACCGGCGGTACCCACGCCGGCGTCCCCCAGGCCGGCCACAGCCTGGTCGTCGACCCCTGGGGCGAGGTCCTCGCGGAGGCGGGCGACGGGGAGGAGACCCTCACGGTGGACCTCGACCCGGCGCTCGTGGCGACCACCCGCGACCGGTTCCCCGCCCTCAAGGACCGCCTCCTGGGCCTGGCGCCCCCGCGCCGCTGACCCAGCGCCCGGAACCCCGGCCCGCCCGGCCCCCGGCCCGGCGGACGGCGCCCCCCGCGCCGCACGCACCCGGCGGGTGGACGCGCCGCGTGCCGCACAGGACCGCGCCGTGCGCACCGGAACCGCACCGCCCGGCGGACCGGGTCGCGCACCGCGCCACTCGCACCCGCCCGGCGGACCGCGCCGTGTGCCGCACCTGACCGAACCGCCCGGACCGAACCGCCCGCACCCGCTGGGCGGACCAGGCCGCACCGAACCGCCCGCACCCGACCAGAACCGCGCCGCCCCCCGCCGCCACCCGCCCCCACACCCCACCGCGTGGGCGGCGGGGCTGCGGGCGGGCGGGCGGGTGACGTCAGTCCTTGTCCGCCATACGGATGACGCACACCGCCAGCGCGATCAGCAGCGCGGCCTCGGCCGCGTCATCCCGTACGACGTCGACGGCGTACGTGTCACGCACCCGCAGCCACTTCCGCGAGATGCGCGCCAGCACCTCACCGTCCCGGGCGACGGTGAACTCCCGGTCCAGGATCCGCCCGCTGATGTCGAGCTCCGGCCCCTCGGCCAGGGCCACCCGGTAGTGGTTGCGCAGCAGCGACAGCCGCTTGCGGCTGACGGTGGCGAGCGTCTCCCCGTCCCGTTCGACGGTCATCGCACCGCGCAGGCTCAGCATCTTCGCCCGCAGGGTGACCAGCACCCGCCCTGCGGGGTCCTTGAGCTCCAGGGTGTCCCGCAGCCGGAGTGCCTTGCCGTCGACGAGGAAGGCCTGCCGGCCGTTCTCGTCCTCGATCCAGTAGTCGTCGCCGATGGCGAAGATCTTGTCGCGTACCAGGTATCTCATGACGGACGCGTACCCCGCCCGGACCGAGGTCAGCGGTCAACGTGGCGCCGGTGCCGTCACCGCACGCGATGCGGTGAACCCCGTCGGGGGCACCCCCGCGCGCATGCCACCGGTACCCGCGCACCGCCTGAGGCGTTCCGGAAGGCGCTGCTCCGCCGGCCCGCGGACCCCGTCGGAGGCTGCCCGTTCCGCCCCTATGGTCTGGATCATGAGCATCCCCACCGAGCCGATCGGCAGCATTCCCCGGACCCGTTCCCTGCGGGTGGCACTCGACGAACACGCAGCGGGGCGCCTGAGCGCGGCCGACCTCACCACGCTCCAGGAACAGGCCACGGCCGAGACCCTGGCCACCCTGGAGCAGCTCGGCTGCCCCGTCCTGGTCGACGGGGAGCAGTCGAAGCCCAGCTTCGTCACCTATCCCGTGGCGGGGCTCACCAACCTGGACCCGGACGGCGCGGTCATCCCCTTCGCCGACGGCCACACCCGCCAACTGCCACGCCTCGCCTCGGGGCCGTTCCGCTACCGCACCCGGGCGGAGACCTTCGTGCGCGACGCCCGGCGCCACACCGACCGGCCGCTCAAGCAGGCGGTCATCGCCCCGTCCGCCCTCAGCCTGCTCTACCCGAGCGACCCCATCGCCGGGTACTCCCGCGAGGAATTCCTCCGTGATCTCGCCGACGAGGCCGAGGCCGACATCCGCGGCTGCCTGGAGGCGGGCGCCCACCGCGTACAACTGGACTTCACGGAGGGACGGCTCTCCCTCAAGCTGGACCCGTCCGGGGGCCTGCTCGACGACTTCGTCGCGCTGAACAACACGGTGCTCGAGCGTTTCAGCGAGGCCGAACGGGACCGCCTGGGCGTGCACACCTGCCCGGGAGGCGACCACGACTCCACCCACAGCCTGGACGTCGACTACGCCGGACTGCTGCCCAAGCTGTTCGGGCTGGCGGTCGGGAACTTCTACGTCCAGCTGGCCGGCGAGCCCGACCCCGAGCGGGTGCTGAGGATCATCACCGACCAGCTCCGCCCCGGCATCCGCGTGTTCGTCGGCGTGACCGACCCGATCGACCCCAGGGTCGAGACCCCGGAGGAAGTGCGCGACCGGGTGCTGCTCGCGGCCCGGTACATCCCGGTCGAGCAGCTGGGCACCTGCGACGACTGCGGCTTCTCGCCGTTCGCCGACGACACCTCCACCTCGCGGGAGCTCTCCTTCGCCAAGATCGGGGCACGGGTACGGGGGACGGAGCTGGCCTCACGGGCCCTGGGCCTGTGAGGCTCCCCGCGATACGGGCGCGGGGCACGACCCGGCGTGCCCCGCCGCTCGTCGGCGAATGGCAAGCTTGAACCATGAACGATGCCGTCCCGGCGCCCACCCCCGCGCCCGCGCCCCGCCGTGCCCGTGTCCGTGCCCCCGAGCTGATCGGCAAGGGTGGCTGGCTCAACACGGGTGGCAAGGACCTGAAGCTCGCCGACCTCCGAGGTCGCACAGTGATCCTCGATTTCTGGACGTTCTGCTGCATCAACTGCCTGCACGTCCTGGACGAGCTGCGCGAGCTGGAGGAGAAGCACCGGGACACCGTCGTGATCATCGGTGTCCACTCGCCGAAGTTCGTCCACGAGGCCGAGCACCAGGCCGTCGTCGACGCCGTCGAGCGGTACCAGGTGCACCACCCCGTCCTCGACGACCCCGAGCTCGCCACCTGGAAGCAGTACGCCGTACGGGCCTGGCCGACGCTCGTCGTGATCGACCCCGAGGGGTACGTCGTCGCCCAGCACGCCGGTGAGGGGCACGCCAGGGCGATCGAGACGCTCGTCGAGGAGCTGGAGGCCGAGCACGAGGCCAAGGGCACCCTGCGGCGCGGTGACGGGCCGTACGTGCCGCCGGAGCCCGTCGCGACGCACCTGCGGTTCCCCGGGAAGGCGCTCCTGCTGGACAGCGGCAACCTGCTGGTGACCGACACCACGCGGCACCAGGTGGTGGAGCTGGCGGCGGACGGTGAGACCGTCGTGCGGCGGTACGGGGCCGGTGAGCGCGGTCTCGCTGACGGCAAGGGTGACGAGGCGCGGTTCAACGAGCCGCAAGGGCTCTGCGCGCTGCCCGACGGCCGGGTGGTCGTGGCCGACACCGTCAACCACGCCCTGCGGGTGCTGGACCTCGGCACCGGGGAGGTCGGGACGCTCGCCGGGACCGGGACGCAGTGGTGGCAGGGCTCCCCCACCGCCGGGCCCGCCCGCGAGGTCGCCCTGTCGTCGCCGTGGGACGTGGCCTGGTGGCGGGGCGAGGTGTGGATCGCCATGGCGGGCGTCCACCAGCTGTGGGCGTACGACCCGGAGAACGGCACGGTGCGCGTCGCCGCGGGGACGACGAACGAGGGGCTCGTCGACGGGCCCGCGGACGAGGCCTGGTTCGCCCAGCCCTCCGGGCTCGCCGCCACCGAGGAGCGCCTGTGGGTCGCCGACTCCGAGACCAGCGCCCTGCGGTGGGTCGACCCCGAGGGCGCCGTCCACACCGCCGTGGGCACCGGCCTGTTCGACTTCGGCCACCGGGACGGGAACGCCGGCCAGGCGCTGCTCCAGCACCCGCTGGGCGTCACCGCCCTGCCGGACGGGTCGGTCGCCGTGGCGGACACGTACAACCACGCCCTGCGCCGCTACGACCCGTCGACCGGCGAGGTCACCACCCTCGCCACCGACCTGCGCGAGCCGAGCGACGCCGTGCTCGTCGGCGACGACATCGTGGTGGTGGAGTCGGCGCGCCACCGGCTGACCCGGCTGCGGCTGCCCGAGGAAGCCGTCCAGGTGGCCGCCGTGGCCCACCGGACGAGGCGGGAGGCGACCGAGGTCGCGCCCGGCACGCTGAGGCTGGACGTCGTCTTCCGGGCGCCGACCGGCCAGAAGCTGGACGAGCGGTACGGGCCGTCCACGCGGCTCCTGGTGTCATCCACGCCGCCCGGGCTGCTCACCTCGGGCGAGGGCACCGGCACGGACCTGTTCCGGGAGCTGACGCTGAACCCGGCCGTCCCGGAGGGCGTGCTGCACGTGTCGGCGATGGCCGCGTCCTGCGACGACGACCCGGCCAACGAGTACCCCGCCTGTCACGTCCACCAGCAGGACTGGGGCGTTCCGGTGAAGGTCACCGAGTCAGGGGTGTCCCGGCTGCCGCTGATCCTCGCGGGGATGGACACCGAGTAGGCGCCGAAGCGGGGCGATACCGGCAGGTACGAGTCGGTACGAGTCGGTACGGGGAACGTGATCGGCGCGCCGGCACCTGTCGGCCGGGCGGCCTTCCGGCCGCCCGGCCCGTCGGTCTCCCTGCCCGCGCGCCCGCTCTCCCGGTCGTGTCGTGGTGACGGTCGCGGTATTCCCGAAGGTGAGCGGGCCTCGTGGGCGAGGACCGTGGTCCGCCGGGCCGTTCGCCGTACGCGTCGGTCACGGAGCCGCCCACGGTCACCAAGGTCACCGCGGACCCGTGTTCACCGCGGACCCGCGGTCACCGCGAGTGCTACGGCAGCCGCGGGCGGGCAGGCCCCGTAAGACCTGTCGCCCGGGGCCGATGGCGTGCGAGGGCACGCCCGTCGGGCCGGCGGCCCGGGCCGGCATCGTGTCAGGCCGGTCTGTCCGTGCGCCTTGATCCGTGATGCCTAGTAACGCCGTTCGTCCATCGGGTCGACCACCGTCGGCGCCACCGTCGGGACGACCGCCCTCCGGCGCCTGGCGATGCTGGCGAACGTCGCGACGCCGATGATGCCGACCGCCATGAGGATCAGCCCCACCAGGTCCAGATTGACACCCTGTGCTTCCCAGTCGGTCGCGAAGGTGAGGATCGCCCCGACCGCTATGAGAATGATGCAGCCACCCAGGCCCATGATTCCCGCCTCCTCGTCTGCGTAGGTGTTGCGGGTACCCCGACCCGCAACACCTACGCGGGGCGGGCTACTTCAGGAACGCGACCAGGGCATTGGCCAGCAGGAACGGGTCGTTGGCGGCGCACAGTTCACGGGCGCTGTGCATCGACAGGATCGCCACGCCGATGTCGACCGTCCGGATTCCGTGGCGGGCGGCCGTGATCGGGCCGATGGTCGTGCCGCAGGGCATGTCGTTGTTCGACACGAACGTCTGCCACGGCACCCCCGCCTTGTCGCACGCCGCCGCGAAGACCGCGCGGCCACTGCCGTCCGTCGCGTACCGCTGGTTGACGTTCACCTTGAGGATGGGGCCGCCGCCCGCGCGCGGGTGGTGCGTGGGGTCGTGGCGTTCGGCGTAGTTGGGGTGCACGGCGTGGCCGGTGTCCGACGAGAGGCAGACCGTCCCGGCGAAGGCACGGGCCCGGTCCTCGTAACCGCCGCCGCGTGCGAAGACGGACCGCTCCAGGACCCCGCCGAGCAGGGGCCCTTGGGCGCCGGTGTCGGACTCGGAGCCGTTCTCCTCGTGGTCGAAGGCGGCGAGTACGGGGATGAACTCCAGGTCTCCGGCGGCGGATACGGCGGCGAGGGCGGCGACGCCCGCGTGCACCGACAGCAGGTTGTCCATGCGCGGACCGGCCAGCAGCTCCCGGTCGCGCCCCAGGTAGGCGGGTGCCTCCAGGGCGTGGACCATCAGGTCCCAGCCGGCCACGTCCCCGGCGGCCACCTCCGCCTCGTCGGCGACGAACCGGATCAGGTCGCCCTCGTGGACGTCGTCGCCGAGCCCCCAGATCGGCTGCATGTGCCGCTGGCGGTCCAGCTTGAGGCCCTCGTTGACCTGCCGGTCCAGGTGGATCGCGAGCTGCGGTACGCGCAGCAGCGGCCGGTCCACGCTCACCAGCCGGTGGCTGCCGTCCCGCAGCGTCAGCCGGCCGGACAGGCCCAAGTCGCGGTCGAGCCAGGTGTTGAGCAGGGTTCCGCCGTAGGTCTCGACGGCGACCTGCCGCCAGCCGTGCGCGCCCATGTCGGGCTGTGGCTTGACGCGGAGGTTCGGCGAGTCGGTGTGGGCGCCGATGATCCTGAACGGGGTGTGCGGTCCTGCGCCTTCCGGTACGTACCAGGCGATGATCGCCCCGCCGCGGATGACGTACTTGCCGCCGCTCGTACCGTCCCAGGCGGCGGTCTCGTCCAGCTTCCGGAAGCCGGCCTTCTCCAGCCGTTCGCCGGTGTTGGCCACGGCGTGGTACGGCGTGGGGGAGTCCGCCAGGAAGGTCATGAGGTCGTCGGTGTGGCCGCGGTCGAAGCGGGCGGGTGAGCTGCTCATGGGCCTCACTTTACGGGCGGGTCAGTTGAGGGGGGCGGTCGTGAACGGCCCGTTGTCAGTGGTGGCTGCGACTATCGGAGGACGTAGCGGGACAGCAGTCCGCTGACTCGCCGGTCGCGACCGGAGGTGCACTGGTGACCACGATGACCACGCCCGTCTCGCCCGTCTGTGCCGCATGCGAGACACCCGGGGCGGAGTGGAGCGCCCTGTTGGGAATGCCGCTGTGCGCGGCGTGCACCACCGTGGCGACGGGCACCCCGGACCGGGAGCCGGTGCGCCTGGGCGACATCCTGCCCGTGACCGCCGCTGCGCTGCGCGCCTCGGCCCCCGCGACGCCGCGCGCCTCGGCCCCCGCGACGCCGCGCGCCTCGATACCGGCGCCGCCGCGCGCCTCGGCCCCCGTGACACCGATCGCCTCGATACCCGCGCCGCGCCCGCCGCGCAGTGGTTCGGTGATGACCTGCCGTTTCTGCGGGGCGCGGGCCCGGTGGCACCGCACGGTGCACGGCCGTTGGGTGGCGATGGAGCCGGGGGAGCGTCCGGTCGCGGGCGTTCCGCGCGGTGAGCGGTGGTACGTGGCGGGGGACGGCACGGCGGTGCAGCTGCGCGGGGCGGTGCCGTCGGGCACGTGCCGGGTGAGCCACTTCTCGGTGTGCGCCGCCCGGTGAAGACGGAGCGGCCCGCCCCCCGGGACCTCGGGGGGCGGGCCGCCATCGACCGGACTGTTCGGACCGGTCGTACGGTTCCGGACCGTTCGGGCCGTTCGCGGACCGGGACTAGAACGCGGCCTCGTCCAGCTCCATGAGGGAGTTGTCGACGCCCTCGGCTATGGCGCGCTCGGTGGAGACGTTGGGCAGGATGTTCGCGGCGAAGAACTTCGCGGCCTCGATCTTGCCCCGGTAGAACGCCGTGTCCTTCGCGGAGGCGGTCTCCAGCTTCTCGGCCGCGACGGCGGCACCGCGCAGCAGGAGGTAGCCGACGACCACGTCACCGGAGGCCATGAGGAGGCGGGTGGTGTTGAGGCCGACCTTGTAGATGTTCTTGACGTCCTCGCCGGTGGCGGTGAGGTCGGTCAGCATCGTGCCGACGATGCCCTCCAGGTCTACCGCCGCCTTGGCGAGCGCGTCGCG
The DNA here is from genome assembly GCF_039532985.1 of Streptomyces gobitricini. NCBI lineage: Bacteria > Bacillati > Actinomycetota > Actinomycetes > Kitasatosporales > Streptomycetaceae > Streptomyces > Streptomyces gobitricini. The sequence goes on from NZ_BAAASR010000001.1 coordinate 130,135, forward strand.
GGCCGGGGCCAGCTCCTCGCCACCGGTGCCGACGGCCAGGAACTTCTTGATCTCCTCGGAGAGGGCGTTCAGCGAGGCGCCCTGGTCGCGGACGATCTTGCGGAAGAAGTAGTCCTGGCCCTGGATCGCGGTCGTGCCCTCGTAGAGGGTGTCGATCTTGGCGTCACGGATGTACTGCTCGATCGGGTACTCCTGGAGGTACCCGGAGCCACCGAAGGTCTGGAGCGACTGGGCGAGCTGCTCGTAGGACCGCTCGGAGCCGTAACCCTTGACGATCGGCAGGAGCAGGTCGTTGAGACCGATCAGGGCCTTGGCGTCCTCACCGGCCGCTTCCTTGATCTGGATCTCGTCCTGAACGGCGGCGGTGTACATGACGAGGGCACGCATGCCCTCGGCGTACGCCTTCTGCGTCATCAGCGAGCGGCGCACGTCGGGGTGGTGCGTGATGGTGACCTTGGGCGCGGTCTTGTCCATGAAGTTCGCCAGGTCGGGGCCCTGGACGCGCTCCTTGGCGTACTCCAGCGCGTTCAGGTAGCCCGTGGAGAGGGTGGCGATGGCCTTCGTGCCGACCATCATGCGGGCGAACTCGATGATGCGGAACATCTGGCGGATACCGTCGTGCTTGTCGCCGATCAGCCAGCCCTTGGCGGGGTGCTGGTCACCGAAGGTCATCTCGCACGTGTTGGACGCCTTCAGGCCCATCTTGTGCTCGACGTTCGTCGCGTAGACGCCGTTGCGCTCGCCCAGCTCGCCGGTCTCCCAGTCGAAGTGGAACTTCGGCACGAGGAACAGCGACAGGCCCTTGGTGCCGGGGCCGTGGCCCTCGGGGCGGGCGAGGACGTAGTGGAGGATGTTCTCCGACATGTCGTGCTCACCGGAGGTGATGAACCGCTTCACGCCCTCGATGTGCCAGGAGCCGTCGTCCTGCTGCACGGCCTTGGTGCGGCCGGCGCCCACGTCCGAGCCGGCGTCCGGCTCGGTGAGGACCATGGTGGAGCCCCACTGCTTCTCGACGGCGATCTCGGCGATCTTCTTCTGCGCCTCGTTGCCCTCCTCGAAGAGGATGCCGGCGAAGGCCGGGCCGGAGGAGTACATCCAGACCGCCGGGTTCGAGCCGAGGATCAGCTCCGCGTACGCCCAGATCAGCGAACGCGGGGAGGTGGTGCCGCCGATCTCCTCGGGCAGGCCCAGGCGCCAGTACTCGGAGTCCATGAAGGCCTGGTAGGACTTCTTGAAGGTCTCCGGGACCGGCGCGGTGTTGGTCTCGGGGTCGAAGACCGGCGGGTTGCGGTCGGCGTCCGCGAAGGACTCGGCGAAGTCGTTCTCGGCGAGACGGCGCATCTCGTCCAGGACGCTCTTCGCGGTCTCGACGTCCATCTCCTCGAACGGACCGGTGCCGTAGACCTTGTCGCGCCCGAGGACCTCGAAGAGGTTGAACTCGATGTCGCGGAGATTCGACTTGTAGTGCCCCATGGCGACGGCTCCGTAAGGCTCGGGGAGGCGGAATCCTCGTACACGTACCAGTAAGTAGCTACGATGATGCTACCCGTCGGTAATAAGAGCAACCCCTATCGGGCAATCTGTGACGCGTTACGCGTGCGGCCCCCGCGCCGCCCTCCGCCCGGGCCCGGTGGGTGTGGCGCAAAGGCCCTGGTCGGAGCCCCTCCGGCCAGGTTGGCGGGCTGGGCGGTCCGGCCTGCGCGGCCTGGCCCTGTGCGGCCTGTGTGGCCCTCGCGCCCGTGACGGCTCGCGTCCCTCGCGCCCCTGATGCCCGGCGCGCCTGAAGCCCGTGGGCGCCCCGCGCCTCGACGGACCGCCCCGCCGGGGGGTCTCGAAGGCCGTGGCCGAGCGGCGACTTCCCCGTGTGCGCCCGGCCGGCGGATCCTCCGGGCGGGCGCCATGGGGCCCCTCGTACTCAGTACGCTTACCGGCATGTACGGCTACGACCAGAACCCGGGCGCCCAGCAGCAGTACGCCTCGCCCCAGCAGGGGTACGCGCAGCAGCAGCCGCTGTACCCCGAGCCGTCGCCGCCCTCGCTCGCCGATGCCGTGCGGGCGTTCACCACCGGGTCGTTGTCGGCCGAGGACTTCCAGCAGATCTTCGCGACCTCGAAGGTCTACTGCCCGCGCGGTGACAACCCCGGTTTCCTCGCGCTGCACAACACCCAGCAGCCCGTCATCCCGATGTTCACGTCGCTCAAGGAGCTGCGCCGGTACGCGGGCAAGGAGTCCAAGTACTTCGTGATCACCGGCGCCGAGGTGATCGACCTGCTGCCCACCGGGTACGGCTTCGTCCTCGACATGGAGGGCGACCACCGGATGGTGTTCGACGCGAAGGCCGTGGAGCAGATGGTCGACTTCGCCATGCGGCGGATGTACGGCTGAGCCACTGATCGCGGCGTCCGCCGACGCCTCCCCCCTACCGACGAACGGTTGCCCCTTGTTGTTGTTCGAGTTCATCGCGCATTCCCTGACGGACCTTGGCCTGCGGCTCTTCGGCGTGACCTTCGACAAGGTCGGCGCGGCCCGGCGCATGGCCGCGCACCGGCGTGGCGAGAAGGTCGTGCTGCGCTGCCGCCACCGGGTGGCGTCGGAAGGCCCCGCCATGCGGCGCGGAAAGCTTTCGGTGACGCGCGGGGGAGTCGTGCTGAGCCGTGCCGGGGGGACGTCGCTGCGTCTGGTGGCACCGGCCGATGTCGCCGTCACGCCGTGCGAGGGCGGCTCCGCCCTGGTGTGCGACGCGGTGGGTGAGGGGGCGGTCGAGCTCCTGCTGCCGACCCGGGACGAGGCGCTGCTGGCGCTGATCACGGACACCATGGCCGGCGCCCGCGCCTGAGGGAGGCGACCGGGTTGCCGGCGGGCGGCCCGCCCCGAGTGGGCGGCTCCCGAGGCTCCGGCGGCTCCCGAGGCTCCGGCGGGAATGGGCGGGCGGGAAGGGGCGTTCCCCTGGCAGGAAGTTCAGCGTTCAACTAAAGTGGGATCACGCCGCCCCGAGGAGGACCCGCCATGCCTGCCGTGACCGTCGAGAACCCGCTCACCCTGCCGCGCGTCGACGTGCCCGCGGGCGCCGTACCGCGCCCGGTGCTGGCCGTGACCACCGCGCCCAGCGGCTTCGAGGGGGAGGGCTTCCCGGTGCGCCGCGCGTTCGCCGGGATCAACTACCGCTACCTCGACCCGTTCATCATGATGGACCAGATGGGCGAGGTGGAGTACAGCGCCGGCGAGGCGAAGGGCACGCCCTGGCACCCCCACCGCGGCTTCGAGACCGTCACGTACCTGATCGACGGGACCTTCGTCCACCAGGACAGCAACGGCGGCGGGGGCACCATCCGCAACGGCGACACCCAGTGGATGACCGCCGGGTCCGGGCTGCTGCACATCGAGGCCCCGCCGGAGCACCTCGTCATGTCCGGCGGCCTCTTCCACGGGCTCCAGCTGTGGGTGAACCTGCCCGCCAAGGACAAGATGATGGACCCCCGCTACCAGGACATCCGCGGCGGCCAGGTCCAGCTCCTCACCTCCCCCGACGGCGGCGCCCTGCTGCGCGTCATCGCCGGAGAGCTCGACGGACACCAGGGCCCCGGCATCACCCACACCCCGATCACCATGATCCACGCCACCCTGCGCCCGGGCGCCGGGATCACGCTCCCGTGGCGGCAGGACTTCAACGGCCTCGCGTACGTCCTCGCCGGGCGCGGCTCCGTCGGCACCGAACGCCGGCCCGTCCACCTCGGCCAGACGGCCGTCTTCGGCGACGGAGGCTCACTCACCGTCCGCGCCGACGACAAGCAGGACGGCCACACCCCGGACCTGGAGATCATCCTCCTGGGCGGCCTGCCCATCCGGGAGCCGATGGCGCACTACGGGCCGTTCGTCATGAACAGCGAGGCGGAGCTCAAGCAGGCCTTCGAGGACTTCCAGGCCGGCCGGCTCGGCCGCGTCCCCGCCGTCCACGGCATGCAGGACGGCCAGGGGCCGGAGATCGCACCAGGCGCCTGACGGGACGCCCCCCGCCCGGGCCTCCGCCACCCTGGGCGGTGTCCTGGCGCGGACGCCCCCCGCCCCCGCTCCCGGGCGGGGGTCCCTCGCGCGGGGCACGTCCACGGGCGGGCCCGGCGCGGGCATGGTGCCGTGGGACGGTGCACACGCTTCCCGAACCCGTCCGGCGCCTCGCCGCCTGGTGCGTCGTCATCCTGCTCGTCACCGGCGTGGCGGCGGTCGGCGTATGGCTGTGCGCGACGTTCCGGACCGCCGTCACGCCCGTCCTGCTCGCTCTCCTCGGGACCGCGCTGCTCGGGCCCCTCTACCGGCGGCTCCTCGCCATGAAGGTCCAGCGGTCCCTGGCCGCCGGGCTGACCTGCGCGGCCGTGGTCGCCGTCGTCGGCGGCGCCGGCTACATCGTGGTCGCCGTGCTCATCGACACCGGTGACCAGATCCTCACCTCGCTGCGCCGCGCCGCCACCGACCTCACCGAGCACTTCGGCGCCGTCGGAACCTCGCTGGACGACGTCGCGGGCAACGCCCGGGACCTCCTCGGCAAATTCGGCGGCACGGCGGCGTCCGGTGTCATCAGCGGGCTGAGCGTCGTCGGCGAGGTGATCGCCATGGCCGTCCTCGCCCTGCTGCTCGTCTTCTTCTTCCTCCGCGACTCCGGCCGCGCGATGCGCGGGCTGCGCTCCCTCGTGCCGCGGGGCGGCGCCGACCACGTCGAGGCCATGGCCCGCCGCGCCTTCGAGGCCATGGAGGGCTTCATGCGCGGCACCACGTTCATCGCGCTGATCGACGCCCTCCTCATCACGGCCGGCCTGCTGGTCCTGCGCGTCCCCGGCGCCGTGGGGCTCGGCGCGCTCGTCTTCGTCGGCGCGTACATCCCGTACCTCGGCGCGTTCATCTCCGGGGCGGTGGCGATCCTCGTGGCGCTCGCCGACCGGGGCGTCGTCATCGCGCTGTGGACGGTCGGCGTCGTCCTCGCCGTACAGCTCGTCGAAGGGCACGTCCTGCAACCGGTGATCCAGAGCCGTACGGTCCAGATGCACCCGGCTGTCGTCATGATCACCATCACCGCGGGCGCGTCCGTCGCCGGGATCCTCGGCATGCTGCTCGCCGTGCCGCTCACGGCCGCCGCGTTCGGGGTGATCGGCGAACTGCGGAGGCTGTACGCCGCCGGCGGCCCGTAGCGCCCGGTCCGGCCGTTCGGGGGAGCCACGGGCCCGGTCGGCGGCTCCCGCCCTCCCCGGCTGGCTAGCATCCCCCGCAGGGAGCAGCCCGGACGTACGGAGGCCGTCATGCAGGACGCGACACCACCCGAACCACGTCTGCTGAAGAACCGTTCCCGGCTCGGCCACAAGCTGCGGTACGCGCTGACGCACCCCCAGCGGATCGTGCCCCACCTGCGGCGGGCCGCCCGGGACTGCCGGCTGCGCCTGAAGCACCGCGGCGACCACGTCGGCTTCTACCGGGCCGTCATGGCGTCCGACACCGCCCGCAGTCCGGAGGCCGCGGTGGGCGGCGTCCCCTCGCACGCGCGCTGGCTGGCCATCGGGCAGATGCAGTACGACTACCTCGTCGCCCACGGACTGCGGCCCGAGGACCGGATGCTGGAGATCGGTTGCGGCAATCTGCGCGCCGGGTGGCGGTTCATCGAGCACCTGGAGCCCGGCCACTACTACGGGATCGACATCTCGCCCGACATCCTCATCGAGGCGAAGAAGACCGTCGTACGGTACGGACTCCAGCGCAAGCTCCCGTATCTGACGCCCGTCGACGACCTGAAGCTGGACTTCCTGCCGGACGCCGCTTTCACGGTGGTCCACGCGCACAGCGTGTTCTCCCACTCGCCCCTGGAGGTCATCGACGAGTGCCTGGCGCACGTCGGACGGGTGCTGGCGCCCGGCGGCTTCTTCGACTTCACGTACGACCGCACCGAGGGCCACGAGCACCACGTGCTGGGCGAGGACTTCTACTACCGTACGGAGACGCTGGTGCGGCTGGCGGCGAAGCACGGCCTGGTCGCTCACTTCATGGACGACTGGGAGCGGCTGCCGCACGGCCAGTCCAAACTGCGCCTCACGCACCCGGTCGCGGCGAGCTAGCACTCCGCGTCCGCCCCGCACCGGCTCCGCACCGTCGCCGCCCGCCCGCCCGCCCGGCCGCCCGCCGCCCGGCCCCTGGCCCACACGCCCCCGGCCCACACGCCCCCGGCCCACACGCCACCGCGTCGCCGCCCACACGCCTCTGCGCCACCCCGCCCGCCCCACACCCCCCGCCCCACCGCGGGCTGCTAGGGCTCGCCGCCCTGGTCCTCGCGCAGCTCGAACCAGATCGACTTGCCCTCGCCCCGCGGGTCCACCCCCCACTCGTGCGCCAGCATCTCCATGAGGATCAGCCCGCGCCCCGACGACGCCATCTCACCCGGCCGCCGCCGGTGCGGCAGCTCGTCGCTGGAGTCAGCCACCTCCACCCGCAGCCGCCGCTTGCCGTGGTCACCGGTCGCCTCCGCCACCAGCAGCGCGTCGCCGTCCGTGTGCACCAGCACGTTGGTGAGCATCTCGGACACCATCAGGACCGCCGAGTCGACCTGCTCCGGGTCCGCCCAGTCGTGCAGCAGCTCCCGCAGGTGCTGCCGGGCCGCCGCGATCCGCTCCGGTTCCGCCTGCGCGACGGTCATCGCGGTACGCCGGGCCGCGGCCGTCCGCGGCGGCGCGCCGGTCCTGGACAGCAGCAGGACCGCGATGTCGTCCTCGCGGCGGTCGGCGAGCGGCCCGGTGGTGTGGTGCGAGCCCGGCCCGTGCACGGCCTGCACCAGGCTGTCGGCCAGCCCCTCCAGCGACTCGCCCTCGGTGTCGTGCAGCTCCAGCAGCGTGCGGATACGGGTCCAGCCGGTTTCCAGGTCGTGCCCACCGGTCTCCAGGAGCCCGTCCGTGCAGACCATCAGCGTTTCGCCGGGTTCGAGGGTGAGCCGGGTCGTCGGGTAGTCAGTGTCCGGCACGATGCCGAGCGGCAGCCCGCCCGCCGTCGGCCGCAGCATCACCGTGCCGTCGGCCATCCGGATCGCCGGGTCGGGGTGGCCGGCCCGCGCGATGTCGAGCGTCCCCGTCGCCGGGTCGACCTCCAGGTACAGGCAGGTCGCGAACCGCGCCGCCCCGTGGTCGCCGCCCTCGGCCCCGTCCGTGATGCCGTACAGGAAACGGGAGGCCCGGGACAGCACCGCGTCCGGGCGATGGCCCTCCGAGGCGTAGGCGCGCAGCGCGATCCGCAGCTGCCCCATCAGCCCGGCCGCCCGCACGTCGTGCCCCTGCACGTCGCCGATCACCAGCGCGACGCGTCCTCCGGGCAACTGGATCATGTCGTACCAGTCGCCGCCGACCTGGAGCCCGCCGCCGGTCGGGACGTACCGCGCGGCCACCTCCATGCCGGGGATGGCCGGCCCCAGGACCGGCATCATCGTGCGCTGGAGGCCCAGCGACAGCTCCCGCTCCGACTCGGCCACCCCTGCCCGCGCCAGCGCCTGCGCCAGCATCCGGGCGACGGTCGTCAGCACGGACCGCTCGTCGGGCGTGAACGACACCCGGTAGGTGAACGCCGCCATCCAGGCGCCCATCGTGCGCCCCGCGACGATCAGCGGCAGGAACGCCCACGACTCCCTGCCGAAACGTTGCGCCAGGGGCCAGGTCGCCGGGAAGCGGGACCGGTACTCCGCCGGTGTCGGCAGGTAGATCGCCCGCCCGGTCCGTACCACCTCGGCCGCCGGGTAGTCGGTGTCCAGCGGCATGTCCGTGAACGGGCCGTCATCGCCCGCGTTGTGCCCGTGGTGACCGATGATCGTCAGCCGGTCGCCCGAGACACCGAACACCGCGAGCCCGTCCGGCGAGAAGCCGGGCATCGACAGCGACGCCGCCACCCGCAGCACCTCGGCCGTGGACCGGGCCTCCGCCAGCGCCCGCCCCGCGTCCAGCAGGAACGCCTCGCGGGAACGGCGCCAGTCGCCCGTCACGGGCGTACGGGCCGCCGTGCCGGGCTGCGGCTCGGCGACCTCCTGGAGGGTGCCGACCAGCTGGTAGTCGGTGCCCTCGATGAACGGCTTCGACCGGCTGCGTACGGTACGGATCACCCGCCCGCTCTCGTCCATGATCCGCAGCCGGGCCTCGGCCAGGGTGCCCTCGGCCACGGCGAGGTTCACGACCCCGTCGATCTCGTTCCAGTCGACCGGGTGGAAGCGGGAGCGTACGGCCGCCTCCGTAAGCTCCACCGGCTCGGCGGGCAGCCCCAGCAGCCGGGCCGCCTCCGCGTCGAGCGTGACGATCCCGGAGGCGTTGTCCCAGCGCCACAGGCCGGTCGCGATGGCGGCCAGGACGTCCTCGGTACGCATTGCCCCACTCTAAGAAGATGAACGGACAAGCCGCCACCGAGCTGTGCCCCGGCGATCTTGGCGCGCCCGGTAACCTTGACGGGTCGAGCCAAACCCTCTCCCCGAAGACTGGATGAACGACGATGCATCGGTACAGGTCCCACACCTGCGGCGAGCTCCGCGCCTCTGACGTCGGTACCGACGTCCGGCTGAGCGGCTGGCTGCACAATCGGCGCGACCTGGGCGGCATCCTCTTCATCGATCTGCGCGACCACTACGGCATCACGCAGCTCGTCGCCCGTCCCGGCACCGCCGCGTACGAGGCACTCGACAAGCAGACCAAGGAGTCGGTCGTCCGCGTCGACGGCAAGGTCGTCTCGCGCGGCGCCGAGAACGTCAACACCGAGCTTCCCACCGGCGAGATCGAGGTCGAGATCTCCGAGGTGGAGGTCCTGGGCGCGGCCGCCCCGCTGCCGTTCACGATCAACACGGACGACGGCGTCAACGAGGAGCGGCGCCTGGAGTACCGCTTCCTGGACCTGCGCCGCGAGCGCATGCACCGCAACATCATGCTGCGCTCGGCCGTCATCGCCTCCATCCGCTCCAAGATGGTGGCCCTCGGCTTCAACGAGATGGCGACCCCGATCCTCACCGCGACCTCCCCCGAGGGCGCCCGTGACTTCGTCGTGCCCTCCCGCCTGAACCCGGGCAAGTTCTACGCGCTGCCGCAGGCCCCGCAGCAGTTCAAGCAGTTGCTGATGATCTCCGGCTTCGACCGGTACTTCCAGATCGCGCCCTGCTTCCGCGACGAGGACGCCCGCGCCGACCGCTCGCCGGGCGAGTTCTACCAGCTCGACGTCGAGATGAGCTTCGTCGAGCAGGAGGACGTCTTCCAGCCGATCGAGAAGCTGATGACCGAGCTCTTCGAGGAGTTCGGCGGCGGCCGCCACGTCACCTCCCCGTTCCCGCGCATCCCGTTCCGCGAGTCGATGCTCAAGTACGGCAACGACAAGCCGGACCTCCGTACCGACCTGGAGCTCGTCGACATCACCGACGTCTTCGAGAACTCCGAGTTCAAGGCGTTCGCGGGCAAGCACGTCCGCGCGCTGGCCGTGCCGGACACCGGTGACCAGCCGCGCAAGTTCTTCGACGGCCTCGGCGACTACGCCGTCTCCCTCGGCGCCAAGGGCCTGGCCTGGGTCCGCGTCGGCGAGGGCAACGCGCTGACCGGCCCGATCGCCAAGTTCCTCACCGAGGAGAACGTCAAGGTCCTCACCGAGCGCCTCGGCCTGAAGCCCGGCCACGCCGTCTTCTTCGGTGCCGGCGAGTTCGACGAGGTCTCCAAGATCATGGGCCCGGTCCGGGTCGAGGCCGCCAAGCGCGCCGGCCGGTTCGAGGAGAACGTCTTCCGGTTCGCCTGGATCGTCGACTTCCCGATGTACGAGAAGGACGAGGAGACCGGGAAGATCGACTTCTCGCACAACCCCTTCTCGATGCCGCAGGGGGGCCTTGAGGCCCTGGAGACCCAGGACCCGCTGGACATCCTCGGCTGGCAGTACGACATCGTCTGCAACGGCATCGAGCTGTCGTCGGGCGCGATCCGGAACCACGAGCCGGACATCATGTTCAAGGCCTTCGAGATCGCCGGCTACTCCCGGGAGACCGTCGAGACCGAGTTCGCCGGCATGCTCCGCGCCTTCCAGTTCGGCGCCCCGCCGCACGGCGGCATCGCCCCGGGCGTCGACCGCATCGTCATGCTCCTCGCCGACGAGCCCAACATCCGCGAGACGATCGCCTTCCCGCTCAACGGCAACGCCCAGGACCTGATGATGGGCGCGCCGACGGAGCTGGAGGAGGCCCGCCTCAAGGAGCTGAACATCGCTCTCCGCAAGCCGGTCGCGGACAAGTAGTCCGCCGCTGCTCGACGAAGGCCCGGGATCCTCGGATGCCGGGCCTTCGCGTTCCGGGCCTTCGCGTTTCCGGGCCTTCGCGTTTCCGGGCTTACCGCCCGGAAGCGCATGCCCCGCAGGTTCCCGGCTCCGGGCCGCGGAAGGCACGGTCGCAGGTGTCGCAGTTCTGGAGCGGATGCCTGACGGCCGACGGCGAGTCCGGGGTGCGGAAGGGCGGCGGGGGCGGCAGCTGGGCGGCGAGGCGGTGGGCCAGCAGGGCTGCCGGGCGGTGCAGCGGCTCGGGGGGCAGACCGGTGGTCAGAGCCCGCTGGACGGCCTCGGGGGTGAGGTCGCGTTCGAGCCACGCGGCGACGCCCGGGACGAGGTGCTCGGCGTCCGTGGCGGAGAGCAGGAGGCGGGGGTCCTCGCGGCGCAGGCCGGACAGGACTCCCAAGGCGGTCCGGAGGAGGTCGGGGGCGGCGTACGCGGGCTGCGGTACGGCGGGCAGCGCGCGGCGGCGGGCCGGCTCGTCGGTGCTGCGCCGGGGCCGGGGCTTCGGCTCCTCCGTGGCGCCGGTCCGGCCGGGCTGGTTGCAGGACACCGTGCGGGTGACCATCCTGCCCCCTTCGGTGCGCATGCGGGTACGGCGCAGATAACCGTGCGCCTCCAGCTCCCGCAGGGCACCCGAGATCCGGATCCTCCCCTCGGGGAAGCGGTCCGCGAGGGTCCCGATGTCGACTTGGGCGCCGCCGGGCAGCGACTGGATGTGGACGGCCAGGCCGATCGCCAGGAGCGACAGCTCGGCGTGCTGGGCGAGGTGGTTGCCGATCACCGTGAAGCGGGTCGTGTGGCGGGAGTTGTCGTGGATGACGCCGCCGCGGTGCGTGGCCTCGCGGGCTCCCCGGGAGGGGTGGTTTTTCCCGTCGTTACGGGACCGGGCGCGCGGGCGCACGCTACTGTTCTGGGTATCCATCGGGAAGCCCTAACTTCCTCGGTGGTCAGGCCCCCGCACTGGGATTCGCACTCCCGGCGGGGGCCGACGCATGTCAGCGGTGATGTGGTGTGTCGCGCTGAGCGTAGATCAAGCAACCCGTCCCAAAGGCAGCCGAGTTGCTGTTTTTCACCCGCGTGAGTGAGCGGCTCGCCGAGGGGGAGGAGGGGTGGGGTTTGGTCCGGTTCCTTTCTCTCTCTTCGTTTCTTGGAAGACCGGCGGCCCCACCGGCGTCCACGTTCCCGTAGGCCGGTGGCCGCGTCGTTGCCGCTGGTCAGGAGCGCGGAAGATCGAGTTCCGCCCAGACGGTCTTCTGCGGGGCGGGCCCGCGCGTGGCGCCCCAGCGGTCGGCGAGCGACTCGACGAGGAGCAGCCCACGGCCGGACTCCGCGTCGAGTGACGGCGGGCGGCGGTGGGGAAGGTCGTCCGCCCGGGTGTCGGTGACCTCGATCCGCAGGACGCCCTCGTCGGCGAGGAGCGCGAGCCGGAAGCTCCGTCCGGCGACGCGGCCGTGCGTGGCGGCGTTGGCCGCGAGCTCCGCGACGAGCTGCGCGGCGGTCTCGGCCACGCGGTACGGCACCTCCTGCCGGGTCCGCAGCCACTCGACGGCGAGCAGCCGGGCGAGCCGGGCGCCGCGTGGGGTGGAGGACAGCAGGGCCTGGAAATGAGCGAAGTGGGTGCGGAGTTGAGTGACGTCGGTCTGGTTCACAGCACCGAGCCTGACCGCCCCCGCCCGGCCGTGAACAGTGACGACGCAGATGCGTAGAGTGACTGTCCGGAGCTTGTCCACTGCTGTCCGGGCTGTCCGGACGAGCCGCAGGGGTAGGGACGTCGCGGCACGAGAGCGCGGACAGAGAGGTACGGGGCATGTCGGTGGACGGCGGGACCGGAGTACGACGGCTCAAGAGCGACGCGGACGAGCCGGGGTGGGAGGTGGACCCGGACGACGACTGGGGCGTGGCCGTCATCGCCACGGTGGGACGGCAGGTGAAGCTGCGGAGGGAGGCGGTGGGCATGCGCGCCCCGGACTTCGGAGTGGCCGTCGGCTACGGCGAGGACCTCGTCTACAAGATCGAGGGCGGGAAGCGGATTCCCCGGCCCGAGTTCCTGGACAAGGCGGACGAGGTCCTGGGGGCGGGTGGGTTGCTCTCGGCCATGAAGGAGGACGTGGCGAAGGTCCGGTACCCGAAGAAAGTCCGGGAACTGGCCAAGGTGGAGGCCCAGGCGGTGGAGCTCCAGCTCTACGACCCGCTCAACATCCACGGGTTGTTGCAGACACCGGAGTACGCCCGCGGGCTGCTGCTCATGCGACGGCCGGCGCACTCGCAGGACGAGGTGGAGCGGATGGTGGCCGGTCGTATGGCCCGCAAGTCCGTTTTCGAGCGGGACCCCGCGCCAGAAATGGGCTTCGTCCTGGAGGAGTGGACGCTCCGGCGTCCGCTGGGCGGAAGGACACGGCTGCGCGCCCAGCTCGAACACCTCCTGACGGTGGCCCACATGCGGAACGTCGAGCTTCAGGTGATGCCGATGGACCGGCAGGAGCACGCAGGAGTGGATGGCGGCATCGAGTTGCTGAAGTTCGGTGACGGATCAGCGGTCGGTCGCTCTCCCGTGGTGGCGAACGGACGACCGGTGACGGATGGGCGGCAGCTCCATATCCTGGAGCTACGCTACGGCATCATCAGGGCCCAGGCTCTCACTCCCCGTGAGTCGAGAGCCCTCATCGAGCAACTGCTGGGAGAGACATGATCCGCAACACCTCGGTCGGGGCCTCGTCCGAACTCGCGTGGTTCAAGAGCAGCCACAGCAGCGGCAGCGAGGGCGACTCCTGCGTCGAGGTCGCCGCCTCCCCCGGCACGGTCCACGTCCGCGACTCCAAGTGCCTCAACGGCCCCCAGCTCACGCTCACCCCGACCGCATGGGCGGGCTTCGTCTCATACGCGTCGCGCAACTGACTTGCCTGCGTGCCCATGCGGGGGCACGCTGTCGTGGGGCGCGGTCCGGCACCACGAGCCCAACATCCGTGAGTCGATGGCCTTCCCGCTCAACGGCAACGCCCATGATCTGAAGATGGGTGCCCTCGCCGTCCGGTTCGGTTTCCCGAGATCGGCCGAATGCCGCTCGCGTCTTC
>NZ_BAAASR010000001.1:143559-200082 GCF_039532985.1 Streptomyces gobitricini
TGCGGTCGTGCGGGGGAAGGAGGTCAGTCCTTCTTCGGCTCCTCCAGGCGCGGGAAGAGGACCGCGCCCTTGGTGACCGTGGCGCCGGTGGGGAGAAGGCCCCAGGTGGCGGCGGAGTCGACGGTCTGGTCGGCGAGGGGGCCGAGGACGGGCTCCGCGCCGAGGGAGTCCCAGAGCTTCTGGGAGGTCTCCGGCATGATCGGGTTGAGCAGGACGGCGACAGCGCGGAGCGACTCGGCGGCGGTGTAGAGGATCGTCGCCAGGCGGGCGCGGCCCTCGTCCGAGGTGTCCTTGGCGACCTTCCAGGGCTCCTGCTCCGTGATGTAGCCGTTGACCTGCTTCACGAAGTCGAAGATCGCCAGGATGCCGCCCTGGAAGTCCAGCTCCTCGCCGATCTTCCGGTCGGCCTCGGCGACCGCCTTGGTCAGGCCGTCCCGGACCGCCTGCTCGGCGTCACCGGCGGCCGTGGCCTCCGGGAGGGCGCCCTCGAAGTACTTGCCGACCATGGCCGCCACGCGCGAGGCGAGGTTGCCGTAGTCGTTGGCCAGCTCGGAGGTGTAGCGGGCGGTGAAGTCCTCCCACGAGAACGAGCCGTCGCTGCCGAAGGCGATCGCCCGCAGGAAGTACCAGCGGTAGGCGTCCACGCCGAAGTGCGAGGTCAGGTCCTGCGGCTTGATGCCCGTCAGGTTCGACTTCGACATCTTCTCGCCGCCGACCATCAGCCAGCCGTTGGCCGCCACCTTGCCCGGCACCGGCAGGCCCTGCGCCATCAGCATGGCCGGCCAGATCACCGCGTGGAAGCGCAGGATGTCCTTGCCGACGAGGTGGACGTCCGCCGGGAACGTCTCGTCGAACTTCGCCTGGTTCGATCCGTAGCCGACCGCCGTCGCGTAGTTCAGGAGCGCGTCGACCCACACGTAGATGACGTGCTTGTCGTCCCACGGGATCGGGATGCCCCAGTCGAAGGTGGAGCGGGAGATGGAGAGGTCCTGAAGGCCCTGCTTGACGAAGTTCAGGACCTCGTTGCGGGCGGACTCCGGCTGGATGAAGCCGGGGTTCTTCTCGTAGAACTCCAGCAGCTTCGGGCCGTACTCGCTGAGCTTGAAGAAGTAGTTCTCCTCCTTGAGGATCTCCACCGGCTTCTTGTGGACCGGGCAGAGCTTGGTGCCCTGCTCGTCCTCGATCAGGTCGCCGGGGAGCTTGTACTCCTCGCAGCCCACGCAGTACGGGCCTTCGTACCCGCCCTTGTAGATCTCACCCTTGTCGTACAGGTCCTGCACGAACTCCTGCACCCGGTCCGTGTGGCGCTTCTCCGTCGTACGGATGAAGTCGTCGTTCGCGATGTCCAGGTGCTCCCAGAGGGGCTTCCAGGCCTCCTCGACGAGCTTGTCGCACCACTCCTGCGGGGTGACCCCGTTCGCGTCGGCCGTGCGCATGATCTTCTGACCGTGCTCGTCCGTGCCGGTGAGGTACCACACCTTCTCGCCACGCTGACGGTGCCAGCGGGTGAGCACGTCGCCTGCGACGGTCGTGTAGGCGTGGCCCAGGTGAGGAGCGTCGTTGACGTAGTAAATGGGGGTCGTGACGTAGTACGCCTTCGCCCCCTGCTTCTCGGATCCAGTGGCCGCCATGGTCGAAATCCTATCCGTCCCCGGAAGCTCCCCTCACCTTCGTTTCGAGGGGGGAGACGGATGGGGGGAGAGGTTCGCGAAACGCGGGGGCGTGGAGAGCGGGGCCATGGAGAGCGGGGCTGTGGAGAGTGGGGGGCGTGCGCGCCGGTGACGCGCACGGTGGCGCGGCGACGGTGAGCGGCCGGGATGGTGACCGGCCGGGACGGCGGGGCCCGGTCGCGACCGTCCGTACGCCTGCCGGTACCGGCGGAGGCGGTGGACGGTCACGACCGGGCCCAGGACGCCGGCTAGACGGACCAGTCCGCCAGGACCTCGCGGTAGAACGTGGCGTGCGGGACGTCGCGGGGCGTGGGGCCCGCGTGGAAGAAACCGGCATTGGGCGCGTCCAGCTTGCGCAGGTAGTCGAACGCCTTGGCGTCCTCCTCGCCGAACGCCACGAACTGCCAGAACACGTTCCCGCCGCTCTTCGCCGCGTCCGCCAGCGCTTCCGTGGCGGCCGTCTTCGACTCGGGCGCGCCGTCGGTCTGGAACAGCACCAGCGCGGGGCGGCCGGACGCGTCCGACTTCCCGTGGTGGTCCAGCACCTCGCGGATGGCACGGTCGTAGTTCGTCCGCCCCATGCGGCCGAGCGAACTGTGCAGGGCCTCGATCCTGCCCTCGACGTCGTCGAGGGTGATCTCGCCGGTGCCGTCGATCTCGGTCGAGAAGAAGACGACCGGGACGGTGGCCCTGTCGTCGAGGTGCGCGGCGAGCGCGAGTGCCTGCTCGGCGAGGTGCTGCGCGCTGCCGTCCTTGTAGTACGGCCGCATCGACCCGGACCTGTCGAGGACCAGGTACACGGTCGCCCGTGCGCCGGTGAGCCCGCGCTTGCGGAGCACGGCGCCGGCCGCCTTGTACGCGTCGGCCAGCTGGGGCGCCCGGCTCTTGACGCGCGCTGCCGAGTACGCGGGCTTGCCTGCGGTCTCGGTCGCGGTCGCCTCCGGCTCCTCGGGGGCGGTGGATTCGGTGGATTCGGTGGGCGCGGTGGCGGTGGCGGTGGCCGTGGCGTCGGGTGCGGGCTCGGTTTCGGTGGCGGCTTCGGCCTCCGGCCCGGTGGTGGGCTCGGCCTCGGGCCTGCTCGCGGGCTCGGCCTCGGGCTCGGCGGGCTCCGGCTCCGGGGTCTTCCGGGTGGCCTCGGGCTCCGGTTCGGCGGCGGGCTCGGTCTCCGGCGCGGTGGCGGGCTCCCCCGACGGCTCGGTGACGGTTCCGGTAGCGGCCTCGGCCTCGGCCTCGGGCTCGCTCTCGGGCGCGGCCTCCGGCTCCGGCTTGGCGGCGGCCTCCGGCTTAGGCGTGGCGGCCTCCGGCTTGGCGGCGGGCTCGGGCTGGGGCGCGGCCTCGGGCTCGGGTGCGGCCTCCGGCTCCGGCTTGGCGGCGGGCTCGGGCTCGGGTGCGGCCTCCGGCTCCGGCTTGGCGGCGGCCTCGGGCTCGCTCTCGGGCGCGGCCTCCGGTTCGGGCGCGGCCTCCGGCTTGGGCGCGGCGGCCTCCGGCTCCGGGGCGGCGTCCGGCTGGGGCGGGACGCCGGGCTTCGTGTCGGGGGCCTCGGTCTCCGCCTCGCGGGCGGCCGGGACCGAGGCGCGGCGCGCCTTGTCGAACGACGCCGCCACCAGTTCCGCCGCCACCTGCTCCGGCGACGGCGACGGCGACGGCGACGTCGACTGCGCCTGCGCCGGCGACGTCTGCGGCGGGACCGTCGCCGTGGGCTCCCCGGTCGCCGTGGACTCCTCCTGGGGCACCGCGCGTTCCGCCTGGGGCGGAACGGAGGCGGCTGCCGTCTCGTCGCGCTCCGCACCGTCGCGTCCAAACACCTTGCGCAGCAAGCTCCGAATGCCCATGGGCTAGGCCTTTCGCATATGGGGTGCCGTGTATGTCCGTACTGAGAGGAATCATCCCTGGCCAGGGCGGACACGTAAGGTTAGCCGCCCCGAGCGGCGCGGAAAGGCAAGGGGCATTCGCGTCAACCCCACCCCTGACGCGCCCCATTCATTCACCGTTCACCCCGCCGCCTCCGACCTGCACATCTACGCGCCTAACGTCGCCGCCGGACCGATTCCCGACACCATGTCGGCGCAGGCTGCGCCGGAGGAGGACGAAGTGCGCAAGCTGCTGCCGCTGCTGAGCACCAACCCGCACGGAGGCGGCCGTTCCGCCCTCACCTGCCGTTACCGGTGCGGCGACGCCTGCTTCCACGAGGTGCCCAACACCAGTGACAACGAGTACGCCGGCGACGTGATAGCCGGTGCCCTGTCGCGCCGTTCGATGATGCGCGCCGCCGCCGTCGTCACCGTCGCCGCCACGGCCGGCGGTACCGTCGTCGCCCAGGCGGCGGCAGGGCCGGAAGCGGCCGCCGCCACGCCCCGTACGGCGGGCAGGAGCGCCGGCGCGAGGGGCCTGCGCTTCACGCCCGTCGCGCCCAACACGGACGACAAGGTCACCGTGCCGGACGGTTACGCCCAGAGCGTCGTGATCCGCTGGGGCGAGCCGATCCTCCGCGGCGCGCCCGCCTTCGACCCGGACAGGCAGACCGCGAAGGCCCAGGCCGGCCAGTTCGGCTACAACAACGACTTCCTGTCGCTGCTGCCGCTCAGGGGCGAGCGCGGCCGCCAGGTCCTCGTGGCGAACCACGAGTACACGGACGAGGTCCTGATGTTCAAGGGGTACGACCCCGAGAACCCGACCCGCGAGCAGGCCGAGATCGCCTGGGCCGCCCACGGCCTGTCCGTGGTCGTCGTCCAGGAACAGCACCGTGACGGCCGGCTGACCCCGGTCACGCGCCACCCGCTCAACCGCCGCCTCACCGCGACCAGCGAGTTCGAGCTCACCGGCCCGGCAGCGGGCGGCGCCCTCCTCAGGACCAGCGCCGACCCCACCGGCCGCACGGTCCTCGGCACGCTCAACAACTGCGCCGGCGGCACCACCCCGTGGGGTACCACGCTCCACGGCGAGGAGAACTTCAACCAGTACTTCGCCAACGGCTCGTCCGCGACCGACAAGCGCTACGGCATCGGCTCCGGCACCACCGAGCGCAAGTGGGAGCGGTTCGACAAGCGTTTCGACGTCAAGCAGGAGCCCAACGAGCCGCACCGCTTCGGCTGGGTCGTCGAGCTGGACCCGTACGACCCCGACTCCACGCCCCGCAAGCGCACCGCCCTCGGCCGCTTCAAGCACGAGGCCGCCCAGCCGCGCCTGACCGCCGACGGCCGCCCGGTCGTCTACATGGGCGACGACGAGCGCTTCGACTACTTCTACAAGTTCGTCTCGTCGAAGCGGATGATGAAGGGCGGCTCGCGCCGGGCCCGCGAGCACAACCTCACCCTCCTCGACGAGGGCACGCTGTACGTCGCCAAGCTCACCGGCGACAGCCCGCAGGACGTCGACGGCACCGGCAGGCTCCCCAACGACGGCGAGTTCGACGGCAGCGGCCACTGGATCCCGCTCGCCACCGGCGACGTCTCCCACGTCCCCGGCATGACCGCCGAGGAGGTGTACGTCTTCACCCGCCTCGCCGGCGACAAGGTGGGCGCCACCAAGATGGACCGCCCCGAGGACGTCGAGCCGTCCCCGCGCACCGGCCGGGTCTACGTGGCCCTCACCAACAACTCCAACCGGGGCAAGCCCGGCCAGCCGGGCGCCGACGAGGCCAACCCGCGCGACCTCAACAAGCACGGCCAGATCCTGGAGCTCGCCGAGCACTGGGACGACCCGGCGTCCGACGGCTTCGCCTGGCGGCTGTTCCTCGTCGCGGGCGACCCGGACGACCCGGCCACGTACTTCGCGGGCTACCCCAAGGAGAAGGTCAGCCCCATCTCCTGCCCCGACAACGTGGCCTTCGACCCGTACGGCAACCTGTGGATCTCCACGGACGGCAACCGGCTCGGCTCGCACGACGGACTGTTCGGCGTCGCCACGCAGGGCGAACGGCGCGGTGAGCTGAAGCAGTTCCTGACCGTGCCGACCGGCGCCGAGACCTGCGGCCCGATCATCCAGCAGCGCCGCGTCCTCGTCGCCGTACAGCACCCGGGCGAGGTCGACGGGGCGTCCGCCGAGAAGCCGGCGTCGCACTGGCCCGACGGCCCGGGCCGGATCGTCCGCCCGTCGGTCGTCGCCGTCTACCGCAGGGACGGCCGCGACATCGGCGTCTGACACACCGGGGTCACGAGGTGGCGCGGCCGTCCCCGCGCCACCTCGCGAACTGTTCCGCCGCCTCGCCCGTGAACAACCACGGCGCCCGCGACGCCCGCCCCTCCAGCAGCCCGAACAGCCCCTCGTACACCTCGGGCAGACCCGCGTAACAGGCGGCGTGAGTCAGGTAGTTCAGCGGCTCGACCTCCTCCGGCCGGGCCCGGCCCGGCACCCGGCCGCCGACCCACCGCTCACACGTCCGCCGCACCTCCGTCGCCGCCAGCTCGTGCTTCCAGTGCTGGTCGAAGCCCCGCACCGGCCCCCGGCCCCGTGCGCCGTCCGCGATGTACCGGTACTCCTCCACCCGCGCGATCTGCACCAGTACCGGCAGCGGCGAGCCGGGCGGCGCCGCGCCCGCCGCGTCCCGCGCGAAGTCGTACATCGAGCCGTGCGTGCCGTGCCACCGGGCCGACCAGTACCGCAGCAGCTGCACATGGCCCTCCAGGTTGTGCGGGTCGCGCCGCCGCAGCTCGTCCCACCAGCGGCGCAGCTCCGCGCGCCCCACGCCGCCCTCGTACAGCCGCGCCACCGTCAGCAGCGACACCCACGGCATGGGATCGGCCGGCCGCGCGTCGGCGGCGCTCAGGCAGGCCATGACCGTGGCGTCGAGCCGCCCGCGGTCCACCGCCGTGCCCCGCCCCACCGCGATGGCCTGGTCGAAGACCCGTACGACCTCGGTCGCCGCCCGCAGCACCGCCGCGTCCGGGTGGTCCGGTTCGGCGGCCCGCCACGACTCCACGGCGCTGCTCCCGGCCGCCGCGTGGGCCAGCAGCCGCAGCCGGTGCGTCCGGCGGGGCCAGTCGTCGCCGGTGTCGCGCAGCAGGTCACGTATGCCCTGCCAGCGGCCGATAACGATGTCGTGCCGGGCGTCGGTGAGCGCCCGGTCGCCGAAGTCCGGATCGAAGTCCGGCACGAAACGTGCGGAGCGTCGGCTGCGGCGGCGGCGTACGGCCATGTCCCTGTCCCCCCGTCGGAAGCGCGGCGTGCGTTCCCGTCGTGCTGTCAGAAGTCGGTCGCGAGCGTCTCGTTCCCCTCCGTGTCACGATGCCGCTGTCGTGGCAGGCCGTAGGGCCCCGTCGCCGCCAGCGCGCGTGCCGCGTCCAGCCGCGCGGGACGGTAGTAGGAACTGCCCTTGTGCCAGTACCAGAGCATCGGTACGACTCCGGCGCCCAGCCCGCCCAGGCCGATCGCGACCGTCGTGCCGGACAGCCCGCCCAGTGACTCGAAGAACATCCAGAACATGAAGGCGGCCCCGGCCAGCGGCCACGCGCCCCCCAGGACGAAGTCGCGTACGGACCGCAGCAGCAGCCCGCGGTAGGCCACCACGGCGGCGACGCCCGCCAGTCCGTAGTAGAAGGCGATCTGGAGCCCCATCGCGTTGACGGCGCTGTCCAGGATGTCACCGACCGAGCCGAGTGCGGTCGCCGCCACGAACAGCAGCAGCGCCACCGCCCCCACCACGGCGATCGCCATGTGCGGGGTGTTCCAGCGGCGGTGCACGGCACCCAGGGCGGCCGGCATCGTCCGGTCCCGGCCCATCGCGAACAGCGAGCGGGTCACCTGGATCAGCGTGGTCTCCAGGGTGGCGATGCTGGACAGCATCACCGCCACGATCAGCAGTTTGCCGCCGATGCCCGGCCAGACGGCGTCGCCCAGCAGCGCCAGCACGTTCGCCCCGCCCGCGGCACCGATCTGCCCGGCCGACAGGACGACGTTGACGGCGATGGTGAACGCCTCGAAGAGGAGGAAGACGACCCCGATGCCGACGAGTGCCGCGACCCCGGCCGTGCGGCGGCTGTCGCGGGTCTCCTCGCTCAGGTTGCTGGTGACGTCCCAGCCCCAGTAGTAGAAGGCGGCGATCAGCGCTCCGGACGCGAAACCGGACGCCCCGTCGAAGTGCCCGAAGCCCAGCCAGGACCAGTCGAACGCGGTGGCGGCGCCCCGGTGCATCAGCACACCGACGATGAACAGCACCAGGATGAGCAACTCGACGCCGGTCATCAGCAGTTGCGCGCGCACGGTGAGGCGGGCGCCACCCAGCACCACCAGCAGCATCATCAGGAACCAGCCGGCGCCGACGGCGGTGGCGAGCGCGGTGTCGGCGGCCAGGTCCGGGGCGACGAGCGCCAGGGTCAGCTGCCCGGCCGGCAGCGACCCGGCCACCATGAAGATCGTCGCGGCGACGATCAGCGCCCAGCCGGAGAGGAAGCCCAGGGCCGGGTGGAGAGTCCGGCCGACCCAGGAGTAACTGGCGCCCGCGTTGACGTCGATCCGGCCGAGCCGGCTGAACGCCAGCACGATCCCGAGCATCGGGATCGCGCAGTACAGCAGCGCGGCGGGGGCGGCGAAGCCGACGGTACCGACGAGCACGGCGGTGGTGGCGGCGAGCGAGTAGGCGGGCGCGCTGCCCGCGACGGCCATCACGACGGTGTCGAACATGCCGAGGACATTGGGCTGGAGCCCCCGCCCGGGAGGCCTGCGGGAAGCTGAGCTCGAGCTGCTGCGCATGGCGAATGTCCTTGTATGGCACGGCATATGGCGGTGGAGTGCACGTGGGCCGCGCATGCCGCGGCTCGGGCGGCACGCGTGGGTCGTGCGCATCGTAGTCGGGCGGACGCGGTGCGGTGACGCCACCCGGAAGGATGACGTCCGGAATGTATCCGCGTCAGCGCCGGGCGCGGTGCCGCCTCACGGCCGGACACGCAGGTCGAGGTCGACCAGGAGCGCGCGGTGGTCGGTTCGGGCGAGGTCGAGGAAGCGGGCGCCGCGTACCGAGAAGTCGGCGCTGACCAGGACGTGGTCGATCTGCGCGTACGGCGGCAGGGCGGCGTTCAGCGGCCAGGTGCCGGTCCGGGCGGCGCCGGTGAGGCGGGCGGCGTCGTGCAGGGCACCGGCGTCGAGGACGGAGCGGAACGCGGCGTGGTCCTGGGTGGCGTTGAAGTCGCCGGCCAGGACGAGGGGGCGGCCCCGGTGGGCGGCGGCGAAGTCGCGCAGCAGGCCCAGCTCCCGCTTCCAGAGGCCGATACCGCCGGGCAGCGGCGGCATGGGGTGGGCGAGCCGGAGCGCCACGTCCTTCCCCCCGACGCGGACCGTGGCGCCGGGCATGCCCATGGTGGTGCCGGGCAGGGCGGGCTCCGCCGTCAGGGGCACGGTACCGAGGACGGCGGACCCGGCGGACCCGGCGGCGGCGACCTGGGCGCCGTAGGGGAAGTGGGCGGCGAGGGCCCGCGCGCAGGCGGGGTCGCACTCGGAGACGAAGAGCAGGTCGGGACGCTCGCGGCGGACGGTGGCGAGCAGTTCGGCGGTCGCGTTGCCGAACTCGGTGTTGGCGGCGAGCACGCGCAGCCGGCCGGTGACGGGGCCGTGCGCGGGGGTGCTGTCCGGGCCGTACGGCTGGGTGTACCAGAGCGTGACGGCGAGTACCCCGGCCGCCCAGGCGGTCAGCGGCGCCCGGCGGGCCGGGAGGGAGAGGAGGAGCGCCAGCCCCGCCGGGACGGCGAGCCAGGGCAGCAGGGACAGGAGCTGCGGTACGGGTGTGACGGCGTCGGTGCCGAAGAGCCGGCAGCCGGTGACGACGGTGGGCACGACGAGCAGCAGCCCGGCGGCCCAGGTGGTGGCCCGGCGGAACGGAGGGGAGGTGTGGTCGGCGGCCAAGCGGACACCCTCTCACGGCTCGCCCGCCGGCGTCCCCCGGCCCACTGATCCACTTGCCGGGAGCCGGTCGGGGGTGTGCTCTGGAGGAAGGTCAGTGGAAGGAGCGCGCCATGGCCTCACACGTCACGCTGCCCGGCCGGCACCGCCGCACCCGGGAACGTACGGCCCGTCCCGTGTCCCGACTCTCGCTGATCGTGCTCGCGGTGTGCGCCGTGCTCTACGGCCTCTACGCCGAGGTCGTCGTCCGCCACGGGGACGGACCCCTCACCGCCGGGCAGGTGGTGCTCGCCGTGGTGAGCGCGGTGGTCTTCGGCGCCCTGTGGTACGCCTACCTCCGCTTCCGCCGCGCACTGCCGCGCGAGGCGCGGGCGGCCGCGTTCGGTCTCCTCTTCGGCCTCAGCGTCGGTTTCCTCTACAGCCTGTCCGGCAACAGCGTCCTCACCGTGGCGGTGGTGTCGCTGGTCCTCGCGGTGTCGGCGGGTCTGGCGGCGTTCTACGTCTTCTACACGCACGAATGACCCGGCGGTACGGGCGCCGGGTCATTCGTGGCCGGGCCGCGCCGGGCCACCGCTGATCGCGGACCACCACGGCGGGGGTGCCGTGCGGGGAAAATCGGTGGCGGGGGACGGGCGGGGGCCGGAGACTGGTGGGGATCGTGCCGAACGCCCCGGACACCCGCCACCCGCCCCTCCCCGCAAGGACAGTGACGATGACGATCAGGGACCTGGCCATCGAGACGAGCGGCCTGGTGAAGGTCTTCGGTGACAACCGGGCCGTGGACGGCATCGACCTCCGGGTCCCCGCCGGGACGGTGTACGGGGTCCTCGGGCCCAACGGGGCGGGCAAGACGACCGCCGTGAAGGTGCTGGCGACGCTGCTGAGACCGGACGGCGGGGAGGCGCGGGTCTTCGGCCAGGACGTCGTACGCGACGCCGACGCGGTACGCGGGCGGGTGAGCCTCACCGGGCAGTACGCGTCGGTCGACGAGGACCTGACCGGTACGGAGAACCTGGTCCTGCTGGGCCGCCTCCTGGGCCACGGGAAGCGGGCGGCGCGGGAGCGCGGCGCGCAGTTGCTGGAGGCGTTCGGGCTGTCGGAGGCGGCCGACCGGCAGGTGAAGAACTACTCGGGCGGCATGCGGCGCCGTATCGACATCGCCGCGTCCATCCTCAACACACCGGACCTGCTCTTCCTCGACGAGCCGACGACCGGACTGGACCCGCGCAGCCGCAACCAGGTGTGGGACATCGTGCGCGCGGTCGTCGCCCAGGGCACGACCGTGCTGCTGACCACGCAGTACCTGGACGAGGCCGATCAGCTGGCCTCGCGGATCGCGGTGATCGACCACGGCAGGGTCATCGCCGAGGGGACGAAGGGCGAGCTGAAGGCGTCGGTGGGTTCGGGGTCGGTGCACGTACGGGTGCGGGAGGCCGGGCAGCGGGCGGAGGCGGAGCGGCTGCTGACGACCGTGCTGAACGCGACCGTCCAGCTCGACCCCGACCCGGTGGCCCTGACCGCGACGGTCGACGGGCACGGGACGGAGCGGGGCGCCGCCGAGCAGGCGGCGCGGGCGCTGGCGGAGCTGGCGCGGGCGGGCGTCGTGGTGGACAACTTCGCGCTGGGGCAGCCGAGTCTGGACGAGGTGTTCCTGGCGCTCACGGACCGTACGGACAAGGCCCAGGAGGCCACGGCATGAGCACCGCCACCGACGACGCCACCTTCACCGGGCCCCGCACCGAGGACCTGGCGGCCCTGCTGGTCGCCGGCGACCGGCCGCCGCGCCCGAGCGCGCTGTCCGCCTCGCTGACCTTCGGCTGGCGCGCCATGCTGAAGATCAAGCACGTGCCGGAGCAGCTCTTCGACGTCACGGCGTTCCCGATCATGATGGTGCTGATGTACACGTACCTCTTCGGGGGCGCGCTGGCCGGGTCGGTCTCGGCGTACATCCAGTTCCTGCTGCCCGGCATCCTCACGCTGAGCGTCGTGATGATCACCATGTACACGGGTGTCTCGGTCAACACGGACATCACCAAGGGCGTCTTCGACCGCTTCCGTACGCTGCCGATCTGGCGGCCCGCCCCGATGGTCGGCTACCTCCTCGGCGACGTGGTGCGCTATCTGATCGCGTCCGCCGTGATGCTCACCGTCGGCCTGATCATCGGCTACCGCCCGCACGGCGGTGTGCTCGGCGTGGCGGCCGGGGTGGCGCTGCTGCTGGTGTTCTCGTTCGCGTTCTCGTGGGTCTGGACGATGTTCGGTCTGCTGCTGCGCAGCGAGAAGTCCGTGATGGGCGTCAGCATGATGGTGATCTTCCCGCTGACCTTCCTGAGCAACATCTTCGTGGATCCGAAGACCATGCCGGGCTGGCTCCAGGCGTTCGTCAACAACAGTCCCGTCACCCACCTGGCGAGCGCGGTGCGGCAGCTGATGGCGGGCGACTGGCCGGGGGCGGACATCGCCTGGTCGCTGGGCTGGTCGGCCCTGTTCGTGGCCGTCTTCGGCGCGGTGACGATGCGGCTGTACAACCGCAAGTAGGTACGCCCCGCGTGCCCCGGACCCAGGCGGGCACCGTGGGCGGGCGTGCCCCGGGGGCGAGGGGTGCGCCCCGGGCCGTCGCGGCGGGCGGTCGGGACAGCGTGGCGTGCGTCGTGGGTGACGTGGTCAGTCGGTGGCCGGGCGGCCGGGCGGGGCGGCCTCGCCGCGGACCACGACGACCGGGCAGGGGGCGTGCTGGGTGACGTGCTGGCTCACCGAGCCGAGGAGCGCCGCCTTGAAGCCGCTGCGGCCGCGGTCGCCGACCACCAGGAGGGTGGCGCCCGGGCGCTCTCCAGCAGGGCCTGGGCCGCGTGGCCGTGGACCGCCCGCCGGCCGACGAACACGGCGGCCGCGTCGCCCAGGGTGGCCGTCACCGCCTCGTCCAGGGTCCGGCGGGCGATGTCCTCCGGGTCGTACTCGGGCGGGAGGGCCGGTGCGGGCGCCGGGGTGATGCCGGACCAGCCGGTGGCCGGGTACTCCCAGCCGATGACCGCCTCAAGGGTGCCACCGGTCAGTTCCGCCTGCCGGGCGGCCCACTCCAGGGCCTTCAGGGACGGTTCCGAACCGTCGACGCCCACGACGATCCTGCCTGTCACCATGACGACCTCCTGTCATCCGCCCGGCGAGCGAGCCGCTGCCGCCCGAAGGGCACGTCCGGTACCTGGTTCTCCTTGCCCGGACCGGCCGCCCCATGCCCGGCCCCCGGCGCCATCGCCCCTGGACGCCATCGTTTCCGGGCGCCGCGTGGACGGCCGTGGGCACCGACCGCGCCCGCAGGCGGCGAAGAGCGGCCGCAGCGCGCGGTCCGTGTCCTGGTCCGTGGCCTGGCCCCGGGCCTGCTCGGGGGCCGGCGGGAGTCGGGCGGAGCCCCCGGTCCACCGACTCGGTGAGCCGGCCGGCGGGCGCGGGGACGAGGGCTGCTCAGCCCGGCGGAGGTCACGACGAGCCCCGGACGGACTCCTTCCGGATCGTGGCGGGGTGCGCCGGGGCGGCCTCGGGCACACCGGCCGGCCGCAGGCGGGCGAACTCCTCGCGCAGCACCGGTACGACCTCCTCGCCGAGCATGTCGAGCTGCTCCAGCACCGTCTTGAGCGGCAGACCGGCGTGATCCATCAGGAAGAGCTGACGCTGGTAGTCCCCGACGGACTCGCGGAAGGTGAGCGTCCGCTCGATGACCTCCTGCGGGGAGCCGACGGTCAGCGGGGTCTGCTCGGTGAACTCCTCCAGGGACGGACCGTGCCCGTACACGGGCGCGTTGTCGAAGTACGGCCGGAACTCCCGTACCGCGTCCTGGGAGTTCTTCCGCATGAAGACCTGGCCGCCGAGTCCGACGATGGCCTGCTCGGGCGTGCCGTGGCCGTGGTGCGCGTACCGCTGCCGGTAGAGGCCCACCATCTTCCTGGTGTGCTCCATGGGCCAGAAGATGTTGTTGTGGAAGAAGCCGTCCCCGTAGTAGGCGGCCTGTTCGGCGATCTCGGGCGAGCGGATCGAGCCGTGCCAGACGAACGGCGGTACGCCGTCCAGCGGGCGCGGGGTGGAGGTGAAGCCCTGGAGAGGGGTGCGGAACCGTCCCTCCCAGTCGACGACGTCGGTCCTCCACAGCTTGTGGAGGAGACCGTAGTTCTCGATGGCGAGCGGGAGCCCCTGGCGGATGTCCTGCCCGAACCAGGGGTAGACCGGGCCGGTGTTGCCCCGCCCCGTCATCAGGTCGACGCGGCCGTCCGCCAGGTGCTGGAGCATCGCGTAGTCCTCGGCGATCTTCACCGGGTCGTTGGTGGTGATCAGGGTCGTCGAGGTGGACAGCACCAGGCGTTCGGTGCGCGCGGCGATGTACCCCAGCATGGTGGTGGGGGACGAGGGGACGAACGGCGGGTTGTGGTGCTCGCCGGTCGCGAAGACGTCCAGACCCACCTCCTCGGCCTTGAGAGCGAGGGTGACCATGGCCTTGATCCGCTCGTGCTCGCTCGGCGTACGACCGTCGGTCGGGTCGGGCGTCACGTCACCGACGGTGAAGATCCCGAACTGCATCGCGCTCACCTCTCGCGGTCACCGGAAAACTATTGATTGAATATTAAACCAGATGCGGGCGGGGTACCGGCTGCGAGTACCGAGTCCCCCGGGAGCCGGGGACCTACCGGCGGCCGGGAGCCGTTCACCGCCTGCCCCCGTGGGGCGGCCCCGACCACCGTGACGGCGCCGCGCTCCCGGCCGCCGCTCCAGTGCCCGCGCCTGCGGTGACCGTCGGCTGCGGGAGGCCCATCAGGCGCGCGGCGGCCGTGAGCGGACCGAGCGGCGCACGGCCGGGAACGTACGCGGCAGCGTCACGTCGAGCGGCGGCCCGCCGGGTGCACCGTCGGTCGTGCCCCCGGCCCTGAGGCCCGGCGACCGGCCGGTAGGGTTCCAGCCCGTGAGCAGCCCCGCCCCCGCATCCGCCGCCCCGCCGCCCGTGACCGTCGTCGGCGTCGGCGCGGACGGCTGGGCCGGGCTCCCGGACGCCTCCCGCACGGCCCTGCGCGACGCCGACGTGATCATCGGCGGTGACCGCCAGCTCGCCCTCGTACCGGAGGAGTGCGGCGGCGAGCGGGTCGCCTGGCCGTCCCCGCTGCGCCCCGCCGTTCCCGGCCTGCTGGCCGAGCACACTCGCGAGGGCCGCCGGATCGCCGTGCTCGCCAGCGGCGACCCCATGTTCTACGGGATCGGGCGGGCCCTCGCCGAGACGGCCGGCCCCGAGCGGCTGCGCGTCCTGCCCCACCCGTCCTCCGTCTCGTACGCGTGCGCCCGCCTCGGCTGGCCGCTGGAGGACACCGAGACCGTCACGCTCGTCGGACGCCCCCTGGCCTCCCTGACCGCCGCGCTGCACGACGGGCGCCGGCTGCTGGTGCTCAGCGCGGGCGCGGCGACCCCCGGCGAGGTCGCCGGGGTGCTGCGCGACCGAGGCTTCGGGCCCAGTCGCCTCACCGTCCTGGAACAGCTCGGCTCCGACCGCGAGCACCACCTGACCGGCACCGCCGACGCGTGGGCCCACCCGCCCGGCGACCCGCTGAACGTCATCGCCGTCGCGTGCGTACGCGCGCCGGGCGCCCTGCGCCTCGGTGCCGTGCCCGGCCTGCCGGACGCGGCGTACGAGAACGACGGTCAGCTCACCAAGCGGCACGTGCGCGCCGCGACGCTCGCCGCGCTGGCACCCGCCCCCGGCGAGGTGCTGTGGGACATCGGCGGCGGGTCCGGCTCGATCGGCATCGAGTGGATGCGTACGCACCGCACCTGCCGTGCGGTGAGCGTGGAGCGCTCCCCGGAGCGGGCCGCCCGTATCGCCCGCAACGCCGCCGCCCTCGGCGTACCCGCCCTCGAAGTGGTCACCGCCGCCGCCCCGGCCGGGCTCGCGGAACTCCCGCCCCCGGACGCGGTGTTCATCGGTGGCGGGCTGACCGCCCCCGGGCTGCTCGACGCCTGCTGGGACGTCCTCGGGCCGGGCGGGCGGCTGGTCGCCAACACCGTGACGCTCGAGTCGGAGGCGCTGCTCGCCGACCGATACCGGCGCCACGGCGGCGAGCTGGTACGGCTCGCGGTCGCGCACGCCGTCCCGGTGGGTGGCTTCACCGGCTGGCGCCAGGCCATGCCGGTCACGCAATGGTCCGTAACGAAACCCCAGGCAGGCTGAGAATGACCGTCTACTTCATCGGCGCGGGCCCCGGCGCCGCCGACCTGATCACCGTGCGCGGCGCCCGCACCCTCGCCTCCTGCCAGGTGTGCCTGTACGCCGGGTCCCTCGTCCCGCGCGAGCTGCTGGCCGAGTGCCCGCCGGACGCCCGGCTCGTCGACACCGCCCGCCTGGACCTGGACGCCATCACCGCCGAGCTGGTCCGCGCCCACGAGGAGGGGCACGACGTGGCCCGCCTCCACTCGGGCGACCCGTCCGTCTTCAGCGCGGTCGCCGAGCAGATGCGGCGGCTGGACGCGGCGGGGATCCCCTACGAGGTCGTGCCGGGCGTCCCGGCGTTCGCGGCGGCAGCGGCGGCGCTGAAGCGGGAGCTGACCGTGCCGACGGTGGGCCAGACGGTCATCCTGACCCGGATCGCGGAGCAGGCCACGGCCATGCCGCAGGGCGAGGACCTGGCGACGCTGGGCCGCAGCGGCGCCCTGCTGGTGCTGCACCTGGCGGCCCGGTACGTCGACCGGGTCGTCGCCGAGCTGACCCCGCACTACGGCGCCGACTGCCCGGCGGCCGTCGTCGCGATGGCCAGCCGCCCCGACGAGGTGATCCTGCGCGGCACCCTCGCCGACATCGCGGCCGCCACGAAGGACGCCGGCATCACCCGCACGGCGGTCATCCTGGTGGGCCGCACCCTGGCGGCGACGCAGTTCCGCGACAGCCACCTGTACTCGCCGGAGCGCGACCGGCACGTGTGCTGAGCGCACGGGAGTCCGGCACGTGCGCCGAGGCGCCTGTGGCTGAGCGCGTGGGCGCGGCACCTGAGCGCGTGGGCGTGGCACCGCACCGGCACCGGCGCCTCCGCCCGGGCCCCGTCCCCCGGCGCGGGGCACCCGGCACGTGCGCCGAGGCGCACGCCGCACGCCGCACCTGCCCCGCATCCGCGCCCGCCCCTTGCCGCCGTCCGCCGTCCGCCGTGCGGGCGGCCTCGGGCGTCCGTCGAACGTCGAACGCCCGGCCCGGGGTCCGCGCCGGCTCACGGGAGCCGTCACGCCACCGTGCTGCGCCCCACCACCGTGCCCGCGCGGTCGACGCACACCACGTCGACCGTGACGGGCGCGCCGCGCAGCACCGCCAGCGCCTGGTCGCGGGCCGCCGCGGCGACCAGGTCGCCCAGCGGCACACCGGCCGCGGCGCACAGCTGGAGCGCGGCCAGCCCCGTGTTGGCGGCCGCC
The DNA here is from genome assembly GCF_039532985.1 of Streptomyces gobitricini. Taxonomy (NCBI): domain Bacteria; kingdom Bacillati; phylum Actinomycetota; class Actinomycetes; order Kitasatosporales; family Streptomycetaceae; genus Streptomyces; species Streptomyces gobitricini. Next base: position 160,485 of record NZ_BAAASR010000001.1, read on the forward strand.
ACCCGCTCCGCCAGCTCCTCGTCGGCGCCGCCCCGCCGGGCCAGCTCCGCCAGGAAGCCCTTGTCGACCTGGGAGCGCGCCGAGTGCAGGTCCAGGTGCCCCGCCGCGAGCTTGGACAGCTTCGCGAAGCCGCCGCAGATCGTGAGCCGGTCGACCGGGTGCCGGCGTACGTACTTCAGGACGGCGCCCGCGAAGTCGCCCATGTCCAGCAGGGCGTCCTCCGGCAGTCCGTACAGCGACGTGACCGTCCGCTCCGACGTCGAGCCCGTGCACCCGGCGACATGGGTGCGGCCCGCCGCGCGCGCCACGTCCACCCCGCGCCGGATGGAGTCGATCCAGGCGGAGCACGAGTACGGCACGACCACCCCGGTCGTGCCCAGGATCGACAGCCCGCCCAGGATCCCGAGGCGCGGGTTCCATGTGGAACGGGCGATCTCCTCGCCGTGGTCGACCGAGACGGTGATCTCCACGTCTCCGGTGCCGCCGTGCGCGGCCGCGACCCGCGCGACGTGCTCGCGCATCAGCTGCCGCGGCACGGGGTTGATCGCGGGCTCGCCCACCTCCAGCGGCAGGCCCGGGCGGGTGACGGTGCCCACGCCCGGCCCCGCCCGGAAGACCACGCCCGCGCCGGCCGGGAGGGCCCGGACGGTGGCCCGGACCAGCGCCCCGTGGGTCACGTCCGGGTCGTCACCGGCGTCCTTCACGATCCCCGCCATGGCGTACCCGGCCGTCAGCTCCTCCGCGGCCAGCGCGAACGCGGGGGTCTGCCCCTTCGGCAGGGTGATCGTGACCGGGTCGGGGAAGTCCCCGGTCAGCAGCGCGGTGTAGGCGGCGGTCGTGGCCGCCGTCGCGCACGCCCCGGTCGTCCATCCGGGCCTCAGGCCGGTGTGCTTGAGTTGTGCGCTGCGCCCGCCTGCCGCCCCGGAAGCCGCACCCGAACCGGAACCCGAACCCGAACCCGTACTCGTACTCATGGACGGACCTCGATGCACGTACTGATCCTCGGTGGAACGACCGAGGCCCGCCGCCTCGCGGAGATCCTCCACGAGCACGGGACGGTCAGGACCACGTCCTCGCTGGCGGGGCGGGTCGCCGCCCCGAAGCTGCCGCCGGGCGAGGTCCGCATCGGGGGGTTCGGCGGGGCCGAGGGCCTGGCACGCTGGCTGCGCGGGCACCAGGTGGACGCGGTCATCGACGCCACCCATCCTTTCGCGGACACGATGAGTTTCCATGCGGCCCGGGCGGCCGCCGACGCCCATGTTCCCCTGCTCGCCCTCCGCCGTCCCGGCTGGGCCCCGGTCGAGGGCGACGACTGGCACACGGTGGACACCCTGAAGGAGGCCGCGGACACGGCGCGTGCCCTGGGCCGCCGCCTCTTCCTCACCACGGGCCGTATGGGCCTCGCCTCCTTCGCGCACGTCACGGACGCCTGGTTCCTGCTCCGTTCGGTGGACGCGCCGGAGCCCCCGTACCCGCCGCGGATGGAGGTCCTCCTCGACCGGGGCCCCTTCACCCTGGACGGTGAGCGGGAGGTGCTGCGCCGCCACGCGATCGACGTCCTGGTCACCAAGGACAGCGGCGGCGCGGCGACGGCACCCAAACTCACCGCCGCCCGCGAGGCGGGCGTCCCGGTCGTCGTCGTGCGCCGCCCGCCGGCCCCGGACGGCGTGCCGGTGGCCCCCACGCCCCAGGAGGCGGCGGCGTGGCTGCTGGGGCCGGGCCGGCCGGGTCAGCCGGCGAGCAGCTGAGAGCCCGGCACCCACCACCCCTTGGCGTCCCCGTCGGCCGCGCGCAGCATCATGCGGCCGTCGACGAGGGCGCGGCGGTCGTACCGCACGGGGGTGTCCTTCGGGTACGTCACCGTCCGCTCCTCGCCGTCCCTGTGGCAGACGACGCTCACCCCTGCCCGGAACCGGGCCCGCCGCGCGGGCCGGTAGTCGGACGCGCACCACTCGCCCCGCACGTACGCGGCCGGGTACCGCTCGGCCACGTACCAGCCCTCCGCCCTGTCCGGCCCGTCCGTCAGGAGGTAGTGCACGTCCCGGCCCTTGATCCGGATCCGGTGCGAGGCGGTGGCCTCGGCGGGGAGGGCCAGCGCCAGGGTGCGGGTGGCGGTGACGGCGCCGTCGTCGTCGTACCGGAACAGCGTGTGCGTGCCCTCGGCGAGGTGCACGCGCCCGCCGTCCTTGCCGAGCGACGGCGCCGGGTAGTCGTCCATCAGCAGGTCGGACCGGGCGGCGAGCGGTTCGCTGCCGGATAGCCAGGACAACTGGCGCAGCAGCGTGATGTGCACGGGGTGGTACGACGCGGTCGGCACGGCGTGCGTACGGCAGTAGTGCGACAGCCAGCGAGGGTTGCGCATGTTCCGGAAGTTCGCGGCGAGGGTGGTCAGCGAGCCGTCGAAGAGGTCGGCGGCGAGCGGGCTGCGGGTCAGCGCGTAGTAGTCCCAGAGCCCGAGCGCGGCGAACATGAAGCCGTTGTACGTGTAGTCCGAGGTGCCCGGCGCGCCGATCGGGTACTCGTGGATCCACAGGTGCCCCGCCTCGTCCCGGGCGACCACCCACGGCGCCCCGTCGTCCCCCACCAGCAGCGACCGGAACGCCCCGTCGGCCGCCGCGCGGTACCGCTGCCGGGCCGTCGCCGGGACGGCCGGGAGCTGGGCCAGCTGGGCGAACAGGCTCAGTGCCTCGCCCTGCGCCATGCCGGAGTACCAGGGCGCCTGGTAGGCGACCCCGGAGTGCACGTCGTGCGCGAAGTCGAAGGGGTACGGGAAGAACCACGCCCCGCGCCGCTCGTGCCGCCGCGCCACCACCCGATCGGCCTGCGCCCGCGCCCGTACGAGGAAGAACGCGTCGCCGGTGCGCCGGTAGGCGGCCAGGTTCTCCAGGCCGTACTGGATCTGCCCCACCGGGTGGTCGTGCAGCCCTCCTTTCCACCGGAACATCCGCACCCCGTCCCCGTCGTGCGTCCCCTCGTCCTCCCGGGGGGCCACCCGGTCCCGCCACGGCCGCATCCCGTCGGGCACGTCCAGCACGCACCGGAACCCCCGCGCCTCGAACGTGAACGGCAGCCCACTGGGCACCGCCACCTGTCCGGGAGACCGCCGTCCCACCAGGAACCCACCTCCAGCCAACGCCGCTGCCGCCCCACTGCCCCCCATAAGCTGCAGAAACCGCCTGCGGCTCTCCACCATGAATCCCCCCAAAGGTCCAGCAGTCACCTGCTGTTCCCCGAAGGGGGGATCCTGGTTCACGCGGGGCCGCGCCCGGCCGCCCCGCTCAGCACGCGGCCGTACGCCCGCCGGCCGGACCGCGGCGCGCGCCCCGCCGCTCCGGACGTGTACGACCGGCGCGTGAAGGTGGTCCACGGCCCCGTGCACGCCGCGGATGCACCCGACGCGCAGCCATCCGCCCGCGCCGCGGCGGGGGCGGCCCGCCTCGGCCTCCCCGTACGCACACCTCCCGTACGCACCCGGGCCGGCCCGTGCGCGTACGGGGGCCGGTTACGCCTCCGGGTACGTGCGTGGCGTCCAGGCCACCGTGCCGCCGTCGCCGCGCCGGACGGCCCGGGTCTGGGAGGAGCCGATGAGCAGGAGGGTCCGCATGTCGACCTCCGCCGGGTCCAGGTCCATCAGGGGCAGGACGCGGACGGACTCCTCCGGGCCGCCCACGTCGCGGGCGACGACCACCGGGGTGTCCGGGGCGCGGTGCTCCAGGAGGAGTTCGCGGGCCTTGGCCACCTGCCAGGTGCGGCTGGCGGAGCCCGGGTTGTAGAGGGCGAGGACCAGGTCGGCGGCGGCCGCCGCGCGCAGGCGTTCCGCGATGACGTCCCACGGCTTGAGGCGGTCCGACAGGGAGATGGTCGCGTAGTCGTGGCCGAGCGGCGCGCCCGCCTTCGCGGCGGCGGCGTTCGCGGCGGTCACGCCGGGCAGGACGCGCACCGGGACGTCCGCGTACGGGGCCTGGGAGGCGACCTCCAGGACCGCCGTCGCCATGGCGAACACCCCCGGGTCGCCGCCCGACACCACCGCCACGCGGCGCCCCCGGCGGGCCAGGTCCAGGGCGAACTCGGCCCGCTCCGACTCGACCTTGTTGTCGGAGCCGTGCCGTTCCTGCCCTGGGCGCACCGGGACACGGTCCAGGTAGGTCGTGTAGCCCACCAGGTCGGTCGCCGAGGCGAGCGCGCCCCGGGTCTCGGGCGTCAGCCACAGGGGGCCCGCCGGGCCGGTACCGACGACGACGACCTCGCCCCGGTCGGGCGCGGCCGGTCCGGAGTCGACGCGCGACGGCAGCACCGCCACGGAGAAGTACGGCACCGACTCGGGGTCGACGTCCGCCAGGGCGCCCGTCCGCTCGCCTGCCATCGTGGCCCGCTCCACGTAGTGCGCGTCCTCCAGGCGCCCGGCCCGCTCCAGGGCGCGCCGTACCGCCGGGAAGGTGCGGCCCAGCTTCATGACGACCGCCGAGTCGGTGGCCGCCAGGCGGGCGGTGAGCTCCTCCTCCGGCAGCGTGCCGGGGATGATCGTCAGGATCTCCTCCGCCTCGCACAGGGGCTTGCCCAGGCGCGCCGCCGACGCGCTCACCGAGGTGACGCCCGGGATGACCTCGGTGTCGTAACGGTGCGCCAGCCGCTTGTGCATGTGCTGGTAGGAGCCGTAGAACAGCGGGTCGCCCTCGGCGAGGACGGCGACCGTGCGGCCCGCGTCCAGGTGGGCGGCCAGCCGCGCCGACGCCTCCTCGTAGAAGTCGTTCAGCGCGCCCCGGTAGCCGCCCGGATGGTCGGTGGTCTCGACCGTCAGCGGGTACATCAGGCGCTCTTCGACGTGGTCCTCGCGAATGTGCTCGGCCGCGATGGAGCGGGCGATGGAACGCCCGTGCCGCGCCGAGTGGTACGCGATCACGTCGGCGGCCGCGATGGCCTTGACCGCCGCGACCGTCATCAGGTTCGGGTCGCCGGGGCCGAGCCCCACGCCGTACAGCTTTCCGCTCATGCCTGGATCTCCGCCTCGTGGGCGATCGCGTTGATCGCGGCCGCCGCCATCGCGCTGCCGCCCCGCCGCCCGCGCACCACCAGGTGCTCGAGGCCCGGGAAGGCCGCCAGGGCGTCCTTGGACTCGGCCGCCCCGATGAACCCGACCGGTATGCCGATGACCGCCGCCGGGCGGGGCGCGCCGGCCTCGATCATCTCCAGGAGGCGGAAGAGCGCGGTCGGGGCGTTGCCGACCGCGACGACCGCCCCTTCCAGCCGGTCGCGCCACAGCTCCAGCGCGGCGGCGCTGCGCGTCGTCCCGAGCTCGGCGGCGAGCGCCGGGACGGACGGGTCGGAGAGCGTGCAGACCACGTCGTTGTCCGCGGGCAGCCGCTTGCGGGTGACGCCGCTGGCGACCATCCGCGCGTCGCACAGGATCGGCGCGCCGGCGCGCAGCGCCTCACGGGCGCGGGCCACGACGTCCGGCGTGTACGCCAGGTCGCGGACGAGGTCGACCATGCCGCAGGCGTGGATCATCCGCACGGCGACCTGGCTGACGTCGGCCGGCAGGCCCGCGAGATCCGCCTCGGCGCGGATCGTGGCAAAGGACTGGCGGTAGATCTCCGCGCCGTCCTTCTCGTAGTCGAACACTCTGCTCTCGCTCATTTCGTCGGTCCTTGTACGGTCATCTGGTACGCGCCCTCGCCGGTCGCGACCATGTCGGTCCACGCGCCCTGCGGGTGGCCGCACCGGCGGGCGCACCCCGACCAGTGGACGGGCAGCGCACCCTCGCGGGGCCGCGCGTCCGCCCGTACGTCGGACAGGGACTTGGCGCAGCCGGGGCGTCCGGTGCACGCGGTGACCCCGGTCCAGGGGGAGTCGGTACGGGTGATGAACCCGGCGCCGTCGAGGGCGCGCAGCCGCTCCTCGGCCGCCGCCCGCCCGGCGAGGCCCGGCAGTACGAAGCCGCGCCACGGGGTGACCCGTACCTCCTCGGCGGGCAGCAGCGCGCGGAACTGGGCCGAGCTCACCCGGCCGAGGCGGGCCAGGACGGACACCGTGCCGTCGCCGATCACCCCGGGCGGGGGCGGCCCGCCGGCCGGGAGGGCGGCCTCCGGTACGGGCTCGGCCGCGACCGCCGCCCGCCGCAGGTGCTCCGTCACGTCCACGTCCTGCCCCGCCGGCAGCTCCCGCACCCGCCACGCGCCCGTGCCCGCCCGCCGCGCGGCGGCGAGGAACGCCCCGGCCGCCGCGAGCGCGGCGCGGGGCGCGTCGGCGGGGGCGACCCGCCAGGTCCGGTCCGCGACGTGCAGCAGGGCGCCGCCGTGGGGGGCTGCGAGCAACGTCACATCGGCGGCCAGCCCCGCCACGTCGCCCCGTCCGTCGTCCACGGCGAACAGGAAGCGGCCGGAGAGTTCCGTCGTCCAGTCCTCGGCGCACAGGAGCGCGTCCAGGCGGGCGGCCCACCCCTGCACACCCGGCCCGGCGAGCGGCGAGACGACCATGTTCCGTACCCGCTCGTGCCGTTCGGACGGCAGCAGGCCCGCCTCGCGCAGCAGGTCCGCCAGCCCGGCTCCGCAGCCGTCGCCGAGGCCCCTCAACTCCACGTTGCCGCGCGAGGTGAGGGAGAGGTGCCCGTCGCCCAGACGGTCCGACGCGTCGGCCAGTACGGTCACTTGACGGGGCGTCAGCACGCCGGTGGGAACCCGGAGCCGGGCGAGCGATCCGTCGTCGGCCCGGTGCAGCCGGAGTGCGCCGGGGCACGCGTCACCGCGCTCGCGGACACGGTCCCGTATGTGCGCTTCACCCCGGTCCTGGGGGTTTGGTGAGCTGGGCGGCATGGCGGCGAGCATACGCGCAGCCTCTACTATGCAGACGGCACAGGGTCCCAGGGCCCTAGGGAGGAAGCCCGGTGAGAATCCGGCGCGGTCCCGCCACTGTGAGTCCGGCCGGAACCGGACGAGTCAGGAACTCCCGCCGTCCTACGACCACCCGGGGCGCGGACACCCCGAGGAAGGCCTGCGCACGTCATGACGCACGCGACCACGCCCGAGACGGCGCCCGCCCCGGCGCCCGCCACGACGATCCTGCTGCTGTCGCACTCCGACACCGACCTGCTCAGCGCCCGCGCGGCCGGCGGCCCCGTGGAGTACCGGTTCGCCAACCCCGCCCGGCTCCCCGTCCAGGACCTGGACGGCCTCCTCGACGGCGCCGACCTCGTCGTCGTACGCCTCCTCGGCGGCATCCGCGCCTGGGAGGAAGGCCTCCAGGCCCTCCGTGAGACCGGCAAGCCGCTCGTCGTCCTCACCGGCGAACAGGCCCCCGACGCCCAGCTGATGGAGACCTCCACCGTCCCGATCGGCATCGCGGCCGAGGCGCACGCCTACCTCGCCCACGGCGGCCCGGACAACCTGGAGCAGCTCGCCCGCTTCCTCTCCGACACCGTCCTGCTCACCGGCCACGGCTTCGAGCCGCCGGCCGCCGCCCCCACCTGGGGCCCGCTGGAGCGGACCGCCCGCACCACCATCGGTCCCACGGTCGCCGTCCTGTACTACCGCGCCCACCACATGAGCGGCAACACCGCCTTCGTGGACACCCTCTGCGACGCCATCGAGGACGCGGGCGGCCAGGCCCTCCCGCTCTACGTGGCCTCCCTCCGCGCCCCCGAGCCGGAGCTGCTGGAGAGCCTGCGGACGGCCGACGCGGTCATCACCACCGTCCTCGCCGCCGGTGGCACCAAGCCGGCCGAGGCGCAGGCGGGCGGTGACGACGAGTCGTGGGACGCGGGCGCCCTCGCCGCGCTCGACGTGCCGATCCTCCAGGCCCTGTGCCTGACCGGCTCGCGCGCCGCCTGGGAGGAGAACGACGAGGGCCTCTCGCCGCTCGACGCCGCCAGCCAGGTCGCCGTCCCCGAGTTCGACGGCCGCCTCATCACCGTGCCGTTCTCCTTCAAGGAGATCGACGCCGACGGCCTGCCCGCGTACGTCGCCGACGCCGAGCGCGCCGCCCGCGTCGCCGGGATCGCCGTACGCCACGCCCGGCTGCGCCACATCCCGAACGCCGACAAGCGCCTGGCGCTGGTCCTCTCCGCGTACCCGACCAAGCACTCCCGCATCGGCAACGCCGTCGGCCTCGACACCCCCGCCTCCGCCGTCGCGCTGTTGCGCCGGCTGCGGGAGGAGGGGTACGACTTCGGCGACGAGGACGTCCCGGGCCTCGCCTCCGGTGACGGCGACGAACTCATCTACGCCCTCATCGAGGCCGGCGGCCACGACCAGGACTGGCTCACCGAGGAGCAGCTGGCCAGGAACCCGGTCCGCATCCCGGCCGCCGACTACAAGCGCTGGTACGCCACGCTCCCCGGGGAGCTGCGCGAGCAGGTGGAGCGGCACTGGGGCCCGCCGCCCGGCGAGATGTTCCTCGACCGCTCCGCCAACCCGGAGGGCGACATCGTCCTCGCCGCCCTGCGGCGCGGCAACCTGCTGATCCTCATCCAGCCGCCGCGCGGCTTCGGCGAGAACCCGATCGCGATCTACCACGACCCCGACCTGCCGCCGTCGCACCACTACCTGGCCGCCTACCGCTGGATCGCCGCCCGCGCCGAGGACGGCGGCTTCGGCGCCGACGCCATGGTCCACCTCGGCAAGCACGGCAACCTGGAGTGGCTGCCCGGCAAGAACGCGGGCCTGTCCGCCGCGTGCGGCCCCGACGCCGCCCTCGGCGACATCCCGCTGATCTACCCGTTCCTGGTGAACGACCCGGGTGAGGGCACCCAGGCCAAGCGCCGCGTCCACGCCACGCTCGTCGACCACCTGGTGCCGCCGATGGCCCGCGCCGAGTCGTACGGCGACATCACGCGCCTGGAGCAGCTGCTCGACGAGTACGCGCAGATCTCCTCCATGGACCCGTCCAAGCTGCCGGCCATCCGCGCCCAGATCTGGACGCTGATCCAGGCCGCCAAGCTCGACCACGACCTGGGTCTGGAGGACCGCCCGGACGACGACGGGTTCGACGACTTCCTGCTCCACGTCGACGGCTGGCTCTGCGAGGTCAAGGACGCCCAGATCCGCGACGGCCTGCACGTCCTGGGCGGCGCCCCCACCGGCCCCGAACGGGTCAACCTGGTCCTGTCGATCCTCCGCGCCCGCCAGATCTGGGGCGGTACGCAGTCCCTGCCCGGCCTGCGCGAGGCCCTCGGGCTGGACGAGTCCGCCGCGACCCGCACAGGCGCCGACGAGGCGGAGGCCAAGGCCCGCGCGCTGGTCGAGGCGATGGAGGCCGCCGACTGGGACCCGGCCGCCGTCGCCGCCGTCGCCGAGGGCCACGGCGAGCAGGTGACCGCGATCCTCGACTTCGCCGCCCGCCAGGTCGTGCCCCGCCTCGCCGCCACCACCGACGAGCTGGCCCACGCCGTGCACGCCCTGGGCGGCGGCTTCGTGCCCGCCGGTCCGTCCGGTTCCCCGCTCCGCGGTCTGGTCAACGTGCTGCCGACCGGCCGCAACTTCTACTCCGTCGACCCCAAGGCCGTGCCGTCCCGCCTCGCCTGGGAGACCGGCCAGGCGCTCGCAGACTCGCTGCTGACCCGCTACCGCGACGACAACGGCGACTGGCCCACCTCCGTCGGCCTGTCCCTGTGGGGCACCAGCGCCATGCGCACCGCCGGCGACGACGTCGCGGAGGCGCTCGCCCTGCTCGGCGTCCGCCCGGTCTGGGACGACGCCTCGCGCCGCGTCACCGGCCTGGAGCCGATCCCGCTCGCCGAGCTGGGCCGCCCGCGCGTCGACGTGACGCTGCGCATCTCGGGCTTCTTCCGCGACGCGTTCCCGCACACCATCGGGCTCCTGGACGACGCCGTCCGCCTCGCCGCCTCCCTCGACGAGCCGGCCGCCGACAACTTCGTCCGCGCCCACACGCAGGCCGACCTCGCCGAGCACGGCGACGAACGCCGCGCCACCACCCGCATCTTCGGCTCCCGGCCGGGCACGTACGGCGCGGGCATCCTCCAGCTGATCGACTCGCGCGACTGGCGCACCGACGCCGACCTCGCCGAGGTGTACACGGTGTGGGGCGGCTACGCGTACGGGCGCGGCCTCGAAGGCAAGCCCGCCCGCACCGAGATGGAGACCGCGTACAAGCGCATCGCGGTGGCGGCCAAGAACACCGACACCCGTGAGCACGACATCGCCGACTCGGACGACTACTTCCAGTACCACGGCGGCATGGTCGCCACCGTCCGCGCGCTGAAGGGCACGGCCCCCGAGGCGTACATCGGCGACTCGACCCGGCCGGAGAGCGTGCGCACCCGCACCCTCGTCGAGGAGACGTCCCGCGTCTTCCGGGCCCGCGTGGTCAACCCGCGCTGGATCGAGGCGATGCGCCGCCACGGCTACAAGGGCGCGTTCGAGCTGGCCGCGACCGTCGACTACCTCTTCGGGTACGACGCCACGACCGGTGTCGTCGCCGACTGGATGTACGACAAGCTCACCGAGACCTACGTCCTCGACCCGGAGAACAAGGCCTTCCTCCAGGAGGCCAACCCCTGGGCCCTGCACGGCATCGCCGAGCGGCTGCTGGAGGCCGAGTCGCGCGGCATGTGGGAGAAGCCCGACCCGCGGGTGCTGGAGGCGCTGCGGCAGGTGTACCTGGAGAGCGAAGGCGACCTGGAGGACAGGTGACCATCACGGTGGGCGGCGAGGACAAGGAACTGTCCGCGCGCCTCGACAAGGAGCTGACGGCCTTCAACCGGGCCGCCACGGGCGCCTCCGACGAGACCGAGCTGTCGGTGCGGGCCACCGACGACACGACCGGCGAGATCACCGGCGGCCTCACCGGCTGGACGTGGGGCGGGCTCTGTGGCGTCGGCATGCTGTGGGTCCGCGACGACCAGCGCGGGACCGGGCTCGGTACGCGGCTGATGCGCGCGGCGGAGGAGGAGGCGCGGCGGCGCGGCTGCGACCGCGTGATCGTGTCGTCGTTCTCGTTCCAGGCGCCGTCCTTCTACCGGCGCCTGGGGTACGTCGAGACCGGCCGCTCCGAGGGCGTCCCCGGCGGGAACGTGGACGTCCACTTCTACAAGCCGCTGGACGCCCCGGGCGCACCGGCCTTCCAGCTGGCCGTTGTGCTGGATTACCCGGCCGACGCGCTGGAGGAGGCCCTGGCGTACGAGGAGAGGGCGCTCGCCCTCCTCCCGCGCCACGGCGGGCGGCTGGAGCGGCGGCTGCGGACGGCCGACGGACTGTCCGAGGTCCACCTGGTGAGGTTCCCCTGCGAGGACGCCTACCGCGCCTACCTGGCCGACCCCGACCGTACGCCGGACGGGCGGATCACCGCGCGCGTGCTGGAGGTCACCGAGGTGTACGCCTGAGCCTGCCGAGGCAGACTCGGCGGTATGCCATCCGTGATCGCTGTGACCGGGGCGAGCGGCCGTGTCGGCGGCCGTGTCGCCCGCCGCCTCGCCGGCCAGGGCCTCAAGACCCGGCTCCTCGGCCGTGACCCCGCCCGGCTGCCGGACCTGCCGGGCGCGGTGAAGGCCGCGCCCGCGCCGTACGGGGACGGCGAGGCGATGCGCCGCGCCCTGGACGGCGCCGACACGCTGTTCCTGGTGTCGGCGCACGAGAGCCCCGACCGGATCCAGGACCACCGGACGGCGGTCGACGCGGCGCTCGCGGCGGGCGTGGGACGGATCGTGTACGTGTCGTTCCTGGGCGCCGCGCCCCAGGCGACGTTCACCTTCGCGCGCGACCACTGGCACACAGAGCGGTACATCGAGGCCCGGGACGTGCCCCACACGTTCCTGCGCGACAGCTGGTACCTCGCCGGGTTCGCCGCGATGACCGGCGAGGACGGCGTCATCCGGGGCCCGGCGGGTGACGGGCGCGTCGCGGCGGTGGCCCACGAGGACATCGCGGACGTCGCGTCGGCCGTCCTGAGCGGCGGCTCGGAGCACGACGGCGCCACCTACGACATCACCGGCGAGGAGGCCCTCACCCTCGCCGAGGTGGCGGAGGAGCTGTCGCGGGCGGCCGGCCGTGAGGTCCGCTACGTCCCGGAGACCCCGGCCGAGGCCTACGCCTCACGCGCGGGGTACGGCGCGGAGCACTGGGAGGTCGCCGGCTGGGTCACCTCCTACGAGGCGATCGCCACCGGCGAGATGAGCACGGTCGCCGACACGGTCCGCCGCCTCACCGGCCACGCCCCGATGACGCTGCGCGAGTACCTCGCGGCCCATCCGCGCTCCTACGCCCACCTGACGGCCTAGCGGCCCACCACCCGGGCCCACGACCGCTACGCCCACCTGGTGGGCTGGTGACCCGGCGGCGCGTTGACCCGGTGGCCCAGCGCAAGGGCCCCGGGGCCCACCTGCCCTGGTGCCCTGCGGCCCTGGTGCCCACCTGCCCTGGTGCCCTGCGGCCCGGCTGCCCTGGGGCCCGGCGGCCTAGCGGCCCAGCGCCCGGGCCAGGGCCTCCCACGTCGGCTCGACCGGCTCCAGCGGATCACCGCCCACCCCGAGGTCCTTGAAGCCGCTGGACGTCGACACGCACACCACCGGGCCGTCGGCGTCCCCCTCGCGGGCGGCCCACTGGCGGAACCCGGCCAGACCGGCCGCGGCCGACAGCTCGGCCCACAGGCCCTGCCGGGCCAGTTCGTCCCTGGCCCGGCTCAGCTCCTCGTCCGTCACCAGGAGCGCGTCGCCCCCGCTGTCGAGCACCGCCCGCACGGCGCGGTTGCCTCCGACGGAGCAGTCGATCGCGTACGCGTCGGTGGCGCCGGTGTCCACCACCGCCGCCGGCGCCCCGGTCCGCACGGCGGCCGCGAGCGGGCCCCCGGCCGCGGGCTCGCACCCGAACACCCGGGGCACCCGGTCCGTCACACCCAGGTCGCGGAGTTCACGGAAGCCCTTCCAGACGCCGAACAGCAGCTCGCCGTAGCCGGTGGGCACGAACACCGCGGCCGGGACCCCGAGGTCGGCGTGGATCTCGTACGCGATGGTCTTGTACCCCTCCGGGCCGAAGGGGTGGCCGGTGTGGGTGGGGGTGAGGTTGCTGACGGTGTGGTGGCCGAGCCGCTCACTGATCATCGCGAGCAGCGGCCAGCGCGCCTCCGCCGGTACGGCGACGACGTCCGCCCCGTAGGCCCGGAGGAAGGACACCACCGCGGGCGGCGCGCCGGCCGAGGCGAGTACGACGCAGCGCAGCCCGGCGCGGGCGGCGTAGGCGGCGGCGGAGGCGCCGTGGTTGCCGGAGGACGCCACGGCGATCCCCTCGGCGCCCATGTGGACGGCCGCCCCGACCGCCACGCGGTTGAGGCGGTCCTTGTGGCTCCATGTGGGGTTGCGCGACTCGTCCTTGATCCACACGCCGTCCCCGATCGGGACGAGCGGGGTCCCGCCCTCGCCCAGCCCGGGTGCGTCGAGCGGCGGCAGGAGCGGCGCCCACCGGTCCAGGCCCCCGCGGCGGGGGGCGGACGTGAACAGGTCCGCCGGGACGTCCTCGTAGGCGTAGTCCACCTCCACGGGGAAGACCAGCCCGGGCGTCGCGGTGCGGGGGCAGCCCCGCAGGAGCGGCGGGTGGAGGGGGTAGCGCAGGCTCGGATCACCCAGCGAGCGCTGCGCGTTGGCGAGGGAGACGGCGGAGGCGGTCATGCGCCGAGCCTACGGGTGGCTCAGTCCTCGCCCCGCACGATGTTCTCCTCCACCAGGCCGTTCTCGGCCACTCCGTCGTCGACGGCGGGCCGGTGCGTGCGGATACGGCCGCGGATCTCGCGCTTCATGGCTATCGGCTGCTCGAACACCGCCCATGTGGCGGCGTTCGCGTCTCTGTCACTGCTGGGGGCCGCTTGCGTGTTCATAGCACTCGAGTACCCACCCAACAGGGGCGAAACGGGCGCCCTTCCGGGGCCGGACGGTCTCGCGTGCACGCTCATACAGAGCTTGGGCGTCATGATTGCGGGCGTGCGAACGGATGAGGTTGCACAGGTCCGTCCTCCGCTTATCGATACGCCCCGAGTTGCCAGCGGGTAGTCGTCCGGCGCGAGTCCCGGTCGCGCCGGGCGGGCGGACCGGGTGGGTACTAGAGGTCGTCGCAGTTGGGGGTGGAACCACCGAGAATGCTGTGGTAGCGCCACACGCAGACCTCGGCCCAGGTGCCGTTGCGGTCGAAATCCGTCCGGTCTCCCTTGCCGCTGGCGACGGTCACCTTCGATTCCTTGCCGCCATAGGTGAAGAACGAGACCCGAGCGTCCCTCCCGTCCTTCTTGGTGTCTTCCACGTAACCCTTGGCGTCGCCGCAGCCGTACCTGAACACTGCCTTGACGCCGGTGTCGGTGATGGTCTTGCACTTCGGCTTGCAGGCGGCGTTCGCAGCGGGAGCCTCCGCGATGGCCAGCAGGGAGCCGGCCAGCCCGAGAGCGGCAGCCAGGGCGAAACCGGCGGACGTGCGAGCTTTGATGAGGTGCATGTTCTTCCTTGGGTGGGATGGCGAGAGTCGGGGCAGCGGCCCGAAGACGATGACGGCACAGGAGCCGTTGCCCGTACGCCGGCTGGTGCTGCTGGTGCTCTCCACCTGGTGGCTGCGCCGTTTCCCGGCCGGGCCGCTGGAGTCCGTACAGAAGCGGGCCCTGGGGCGGTAGTCACCCCAGGGTGCGTACGGCGTCGACGATCAGGTCCCAGAACGCCGGGGCGTCGACGGCGGTGCCGACGCGGGCGTTGGCGGGGAGGCCGGTGACACCGTCGAGGTCGACGACCGTGGCGCCGCGCGTGTAAGTGCCGGTCAGCTCGACGCGGACCGGGGCGCGGACCATGGTGATCAGGTCCGGGTCGATGAGGTGGGCCACGGTCAGCGGGTCGTGCAACGGCGGGGCGGCGAAGCCGAAGACCTCGCGGTAGGTGGTGCCGAAGAACGTCAGCAGCTCGACGCACAGCCGGGACAGGGGCGTGCCGAGCGCCTCCAGACGGGCGAGCACGTCGGGGGCGGCCGGGACCTGGTGGCTGACGTTCAGGCCGATCATGGTGACGTCCAGGCCGCTGGAGAAGACGATGTCGGCGGCCTCCGGGTCGGCGGCGATGTTGAACTCGGCGGCCGGGGTCCGGTTGCCGCGCCCGGTGGAGCCGCCCATCAGCACGATCCGGTCGATCCGCTCGGCGGCCAGGCCCGGGTGGGCGAGCAGGAACGCGGCGACGTTGCTGAGCGGGCCGGTCGGGACCAGCGTCACGGGGACGGGGTGGGCGAGCAGCGTCTCGCGGAGCAGTGTGATCGCGTCGCGCGGGTCGAGCGGGACGGCCGGTTCGCCGAAGCCGGGGCCGTCGAGGCCGGACTCGCCGTGGATGTTCCCGGCCACGATCCCGGCGCCGTGCAGGGGCCGCGCCAGGCCGGCGGCGATCGGTACGCCCTCGATCCCGGCGACCGTGCACACGCGGCGGGCGTTGAGCGCGGTCCTCGCGACGGTCGCGTTGCCGGCGACGGTGGTGATCGCGAGGAGCTCGATGGCGGGGTGGGCGGCGGCCAGCATGATGGCGAAGGCGTCGTCGTGCCCGGGGTCGCAGTCGAGGATCACGGGGATGGGTGTCATGGGGGCAGTGTCACCGATCGGGGCCCCGCCAAGCCCCCCGCCCCCGCCACACCCCCCGCCGTCACCGCCGCCCCCTCCGCCGCGTCACTCGTCCGTGCGCCGGCGCACCCACCACAGGGTGGCCGCCGCCAGGCAGGCCGAGCCGACGAAGGTGAGGGGCAGCAGGAGGCGCGGGCCGTCGTCCTGGCCCGGCACCGGCAGGGTGGCGACGGAGACGGCGGCGGTCGGCGGGACGGAGCGCGGGGCCGGGGGCGTCGGCGGGGCGCTGGGGGCCTTCCGTGCCCGGGGAGCCTGCGGGGCGGCGGCCGCGCGCACCGGGAGGGCGGCGCGCGGGGGCAGCAGGGAGCCCACCGGGCGGGCGTGGGGCGCCGCCGCGAAGCCCCAGTCGAGCAGGTCGCGGGCCTCCTCGTACACGGCGTACGCGCCGCCCCGCCGGGGGTTCATGACCGAGACGACCAGCGTGCGGGGGCCCTTGCGGGCGGCGGCGATCAGGGTGTGGCCCGCGTGGCTGGTGTAGCCGTTCTTGATGCCGAGGATCCCCGGGTAGCGCTTCACGCCGTCGGCGCCGGTGAGCAGCCGGTTGGTGTTGCGGATGCCGTACGACCAGCGGCCGGCCGGGAACTTGGCGTAGGGCGTCGCGGCATAGCGCGCGAAGTCCGGGTTGCGCAGCCCCGCGCGGCCGAAGACCGCCAGGTCGTACGCGGACGAGACCTGGCCGGGCGCGTCGTACCCGTCGGGTGACACCACCCGGGTGTCGTGTGCGCCCAGCACCCGGGCCGTGGCCTGCATCTTGCGGACGGTGGCCTCCCAGCCGCCGTTGAGGCCCGCGAGGACGCGGACGGCGTCGTTGCCGGAGCTGAGGAAGACCCCGCGCCACAGGTCGGCGACCCGGTAGGTGATCTCCTCGCGGATGCCGACGAGGCTGCTGCCGTCGCCGATGCCCCGCAGCTCGTGCTCGCTCACCGTGTGCTGCCGCTCGGGCGGCAGGCCCGGCAGCAGGGCCAGCGCGAACAGCGTCTTCATCGTGGAGGCGGGCGGCAGGCGCCGGTGGGCGTCGTGGGCGGCGAGGACGTCGCCGGTGGCGGCGTCGGCGATCAGCCAGGACCGGGCGGACAGCCGGGGCGGCGCCTTGACGCCCGGCGGCAGGCGCACCTGGGTGCCGGGGCGGTGCAGGACCACCGGGTCGACGCGTACGGCGGCGGGCGGCGGCACCGGCTCGACGGGGCGTGGCCCGGTAGCGCGGTCGGCGGGCGCGGAGGGGAGGAGCAGCAGGGCGGCGGCCATGAAAGAGCTGACGATCATTCAGTCACGGTAGGGACGGGCCGGACGGGGCGCAGCGCGGTGTGCCGCCGACCGGAGTACCGGGGGTCGCCCGGTCGGCCCGCATTACTCGTGTTTCCCGGGGCACCCGCAAGGGGGCTCCCGTCACATCTCCCTGGAGGAACGACATGAACGCGGTCCTGCGCGACAAGGTCTTCATGCGGCTTCTGTCGCCGGACGGCCAAGAGCTTCCGGTCCTGTCCCACCTGACCTACGACGCGCGCGACCCGTACGCGGTCACGGTCGGTTTCACCCACGGCGGGTTCGTGTACGCCGAGTGGCGTCTGGACCGCGACATGCTGCGGGACGGCATGGCGCACCCGGTCGGCGAGGGTGACGTACGGATGTGGCCGGTGCTCAACGGCACCCGCGAGGAGCTGCGTATCGAGCTGGCGCACACCACCGTGTTCACCGTGTGGGCACCGTCGCTCCGGCGCTTCCTGGAGCGGACCTACGACGAGGTGCCGGCCGGCCGGGAACGCCTGGAGGACCTGGACGCGTTCCTGGCGGAACTCCTGGCGGCCGGCTGAGCGGCACCGCGGGCGGCACCGCGGGGGGCACGGCCTGAGCGCCGGGTCACAGCAGCCAGGACGCCGCCGCCGTCGCCGCGCCCAGCGACGCCCCGGCCACCGTCTGGGCCACCGTGTGGTAGCGCAGTGCCACGCGGGACCAGCACACGGCGGCGGTCATCGCGTACGCGGTCAGCCACCAGGGCGAGTGGACCACCGAGAGCAGGGCGACGACGGCCGAGGCGACGGCCGAGTCGACCGAGATCTTCCAGACGGTGTTGACCGCCAGCAGCCCGACCGTCATCACCCACAGCGCCAGCATCGCCGCCAGGATTCCCGCCGGGGCGTGCCCGAGGACCATGAGCGCCGAGCCGGTGCCGATGGAGCCGAGAATCACGAGGAAGATCGGCGCGCGTTTCGCGCGGTCGACGACGTGCCGGTCGCCCCACGTCCCGCGCCCCCGCTCCCACTCGATGTACCCGGCCGGGACCAGCCCCGCGCACAGCGCGCCGAGGAGGCCCCACAGCAGCCCGGACCAGTGACCGGCCGCCGCCCAGCCGATGGCGGGCATGCCGGCGAGCAGGACGTTGCGGGGCTGGAAGACGTCGGTGACGGTCCGCGCGGCCGTACCGGTGGTGGGGGCGCTCATACGGTCCGCTCCAGTGACGCGAGGAGGCCGCGGGCGCGTCCGGCGTCGGTCCTCCGGTACGCGGACGCCACCCGCACCAGCCACGCCACCTCGCCGTCCTGGTCGGTGGCGTGTCTCTGCTCGACGGCCGCGGCCCTCCCGGCGGGGGCGCCGCCCGCCTTCGCGGCGAGGGCCGCCCTGATCCAGTACGCGTCGGCGAGCGGCCCGGAACCGCCCGCGGCGTCCGCGGCCGCGCCGACCAGGCCGTCGGGCACGTAGTGCCGCAGCTTCTCGACGGCGTCGGCGATGTCGGCGGCCCACCGGTCGACGCGCAGGTCGGCCGGGGTGCCGAACCGGGTCAGCTCCCGTGGGAGCGAGGCCGGCGGCTCGAAGGGCTGGTCGGGGAAGGCGGTCATCAACTCCCGCCACAGCGGATGCAGTCGCGCCTGCGCCCGCCACAGCCTCACCCGGCGCCAGCCCTTGACGAACGCCGGGACGGACGCGCCCACCGCGAACAGGGCGAACAGGACGATCTGCGCCAGCTCGGTGGCCTTGTCGAAGCCCTGTGCGAAGGCGTGACCGGGCTGGTGGACGACGCTGACCCACAGGAACAGGGTGCGGCTCACGGTGTAGCCGACGCCGATGAACATGGCGGCGGTCATCATGCCGAGCCCGACCCGCAGGTGCCGCGACCGGGCGTCGCCGGTGGCCAGCGCCCACTGGTACGCGCAGACGGCGGACGCGGCGCCCAGGTACAGGTAGAACACGCTCATGTAGAGGGTGGCGCCCCACTGCCCGGCGTGGTCGGAGACGAACCGGTCGGAGGGGACGGACCGGTCGACGACCGTGAAGAACAGCACCGTCAGCACGATCAGCGTCGCGACGGACGCCTTCGCCGCCACGTGCTGGACGGTCCGCGCGAACCGTACGTGCCTCGGCACCGTGCCCTCGTCCGGGTAGTGGCCGTAGATGGCCACGATGTAGCCGAGGATGGCGAGGATCGCGAGAGTCGACGTGTAGTGCTTGATGAGGACCGCGAGGTCGACGACGGGGCTGTTGTTGAGCGCGCTGCGCACGGCCTCGGTCTTGGTCCACAGGGCGGCGGCGAACCCGGCGTAACAGCCCCACAGCGCGCGTCGGCGCCGGTCCTCCTCGGCACCCCACAGGGCGGCCGGCATCCGCCACAGGGCCACGGCGGTCATCAGGCCGGCTATCAGGTAGCCGGCGAGGTCGAGCGCGGTCACGGGTCGTCCTCGGTCTCAGCGGTCACGGCGGAACAGGCCGCGCCGCCGGTGGGCGACCGGCCGTGAGAGGGAATTGGCGAGCCGCCCCACCATGTCATCACTGGTCATGTCCCGCGCCATCCGGGGTATGAGCGACGCCCCGAGCTCGGCGACCCGCTCGTCGTGGGTGTCGTACTGCGCGCGGGCCTGCACGCTGGCGCCCGGGGCGAGCATCCGGGAGATCAGCGAGGTGTCGAAGACGGGCAGCAGTCGGCGCAGACGGTCGGCGTCGAGGGACGTGCCGTGGTCGAACCACTCGTGGCACAGCTCGTGGAGGATGACGTGCTGCGTCTGGTAGGCGGTGGGGCGCCGCCGGTAGAGCACGACGCTGGTCGTGCCGGAGCTGAGCCGCAGGCCGCAGGCCGCGTTCACGCGTGCCAGGCTGTCGGGCAGTTCGCGCAGGACGATGGTGCGGCCCCGGGCGGCCTCCATGTTGGCCACCAGCCCTTCGACGGTGAAGGGAGCGGGGATGGGCAGGTCCGCCAGTCCGGCTTCGCACTCTTTCCGCAGCTCGCGCATGGACATGGACGCCTCTTGCCCTCGTGATGATCCGCGATTTTACCGGCCGTCCGGCAGCCCTTCGCCGGTGTCCTTCCGCTGGGCGCTCTCCTCCAGGAGCGCGAGAGCGAACTCCAGCAGCTCCGCCGTGATTCCGTCCTCGTCGTTGCCGCGTGCGGCGACTCCGCGGATTTCACCGGTGCGCCGTTTCGCGAGGAATTGCAGTCCTGCGACGACATCGTCGACGACTTCCGATTCGTCCTTGAAGAACCGCCAGTCGACGCCGAAACCCAGCCCGAGCGCCTTGAGGATGTCCTCGGAGGGGTCGGTGACCTTGCCCGCCAGTATGTTGGAGAAATAGCTGTGGGAGAGGGAGCCGCCGCGCTGTTTCACCAGGTCGGCGAAGACCCGCCCGGACACCTTCTGGCCGGGGAAGGTCTTCTCCACCATGTACTCGACCTTCTGCTGCAGCGTCCCCAGTTCGGGCGTGCGCCCTTCGCCGTTTTCCATCGGGTCCCCACGTTGCGCGCTTATCGAGTTCGGTCGACGGGCTCGTACTGTAATCGACACAGAACGTCGACGTCTTTGCATCAGCGACAAAGCGGAGCATCCCGATCCCGCAGCGGAAACAGGCTTGCGCAACCACTCTACGTCACTGTTAACTCGAAAAAACACGGGCAGGGGGCCACGAGGGGAGTCCCTTGCCCGTGCATGCCCCGCCGCCGGGCTCCCGACAGGAGCTCCTGACAGGGGTGTAGCCCATCGCGACGGGGGACGCACGATGGGCTACACGCGCATTATGACACCTCGTCAAGCGCACCCGCTCGGCGTCCGGCCGACTTTCCGGTGTTGGCTCGATCCGTCCCGGCGGGCGCACCGGCGCATGGCTCACTCGCGTGACAATCCGGGCCGGTGCGCCGCCGGTTCGTGGAGCGGGACCCGATCGGTGCCGTGGCCCCTCCCGCGCCGGGCGTTCGCGGCCGGGCGCTCAGCGCCCGGCGTCCCCGCCCGGAGCGCCGGGTGTCACGGCGATCTCCACCCGGGGCGTCTCGGTGGACGTGGAGTCGGGCGAGAACAGCGCCATGCCGATCAGTACGGCGCTGAAGAAGGCCACGCTTCCCGCGATGACGCTCGCCACCCGCGGCCGCCGCCTGACGAACTGCCGGGCACCGCCGGCACCGCGCTGGGCGGGCAGGGCGCGCCTGCCCCGGCCGCCCTGACGCGGGACGTTCGGCAGCATGTACGTGGTCCCCGTACCGCCGGCCGGCCCCGCGGGCGCGGGCGCCGCCGTCGGCAGGGGGCCGCCGGGGCGGGCGGGCCCCGGCACGGGCGCGGTCCGCCCCGGCGCCGGAGCGGGTACAGGCGCGGCGGCGGCCGGTACCCGCCCGGCAGCCGGTACACGCGGCGCGGCGGCCGGGGCGGGCGCGGCGGCCGGGGCCGACGCCGGGAGCCACTGCGCCCGCCCCTGCCAGGCACCCGAACCGAACCAGTCGGCCACCTCCTGGGCCGTGGGCCGCTCCTCGGGCTGCTTGGCGAGCATCCCCAGCAGGTAGTTCTCGAACGCGGGCGGCACGTCCACCCCGAGCCGCAGCGGCGGCACGGGCACGGTGTCGATGTGCTGGTACAGGATGGCCGTCGCGGTGTCGGCGTGGAACGGCGGCCGCCCGGTGAGCAGTTGGTACAGCACACACCCGAGCGAGTACACGTCCGACGCCGGGCCGGCCGGCTGCCCCAGCGCCCGCTCCGGGGCCAGGTACAGGCTGGTGCCGACGATCTGCCCGGCCTGGGTCAGCGCGGCGGCCGGGTCGTCGACGAACCGGGCGATGCCGAAGTCCCCCAGCTTGACCGTGCCGTCGGCGTCCGCCATCAGGTTCCCCGGCTTGATGTCCCGGTGCACGATCCCCTGCCGGTGCGCCGACGCCAGCCCCGCCGCGGTCTGCGCGGCGACGGCGGCCACGCGCGGAGCGTCCAGCGAACCGGCGGCCGCCAGCTCCTGCGCGAGACTGCGCCCCTCCACCAGCTCCATGACCAGGTAGAAGCGGCCCTCCCAGGCCCCGAAGTCGAACACCGCCACCACGTGCGGGTGGCTCAGCCGGGCCGCCGTCTGGCCCTCCAGCCGGAACCGGGCCGCCGTCTGCGCGTCGGAGTCGTCCCCCAGCAGCAGCTTCATGGCCACCGGCCGGCCCAGTACCTCGTCCGTGGCGCGCCAGACCTCGCCCATCGCGCCGCGGCCGATGGGCGACTCCAACCGGTACCGATCCGCCACCAGCACCCTGTGCACCTGCCTGATTCCGATCGATCCGCCACCCCAACCGACGCCGGCGGAACAACTGCACCGTACGGAGGGGGTGATGGGAGAGTCCGCGACGGGCTCAGGGTACCTACCGCGCGGCGCTCGCACTGCGGCACCATCGGCGTACACCACGGGACGCACCGGCATCCCGGCCACGACACACCCGGAGCCCTCACGTGCCCGACCAGCCACGGAAGCCCTTCCTGTACGTCGTCGTCTGCGCCTCCGGCGTCGCCCCCGGCGTCGGCACGCTCATCACCGCGGCGCGGGAACGGCAGTGGGACGTCGGCGTCGTGGCCACGCCCCTCGCCCTGGGCTTCATCGACGCGGCCGCCATCGAGGCGCGCACCGGCCACCCCATCCGTTCCGCCTGGCGCCGCCCCGGCGACCCGCGCCCGCTGCCCGATCCGGACGCCATCGCGGTCGCCCCCGCCACCTTCAACACCATCAACAAGTGGGCCGCCGGGATATCCGACACCCTCGCGCTGGGCATCCTCTGCGAGGCGTACGGCGCCGGGGTGCCCACCGCCGTCCTGCCGTGCCTCAGCACCGCCCAGGCCGCCCACCCCGCCTACCGGCGGAGCCTGGACACCCTCCGGGAGATGGGCGTCCGCGTCGGCGGCCAGGACCCGGACCAGCTCACGTCCGGCGGCTTCCGCTGGGAGGAGGCCCTGGATCTGCTGGACATCCGTCCCGTGGCGGGTGGTTGAGGCCCGCCCCGGCGGCCGCCGGGGACGCGGGGAGGTACGGCCGCGGGCGCCCGAGGCCGTGCGCGCCCGAGGCCGGGCGCTCGGGCCGCTCGGGCCGCGGCGGGCGCGAAGGGTGCGGCGGGGTCAGGGGGCGGGCGTTCGCGTCACCGTCCGGCCGAGCGCGGTCGCCGCACGCGCGAACACGGCGGCGTCCAGGACGGCGGCCCCGCCGGGGTCGTTGTTGAAGTACACGTACACGTCGTCCTCGTCCGGCCAGGCGGCGGCCACGCGCCCCGCCCAGGACGCCAGCGCCCGGTGCCCGTAGCGGGGCCACGGCCGGGCGGCGCCGGCGTGGAGCCGTACGTACCCCCAGGGCGCCGTGCGCCACAGCGGGGTCACCGGCCGGGAGCCGCGGTCCGCCCAGCACAGCGCGGCGCCGTACCGCTCCAGCACCGCCCGCACCTGCCGCTCCGCCTCCCACCAGGAGGGGTGGCGCGGCTCGACGGCCACCCGGACCGCGTCCGGGAAGCAGCGCAGGCAGGCGTCGAGCGCGCCGGTGTCCTCGCGGAAGTTCGGCGGCAACTGCACCAGGACGGGCCCCAGCCGGTCGCCGAGGCCCGCCGCCCGGCCCATCAGCCGCTCCACCGGCTCCTCGGGGTCGCGCAGCCGCTTGATGTGGGTCAGGTAGCGGCTGGCCTTCACCGCCATGACGAACCCCTCCGGGGTCCGTTCACGCCAGGCGGTGAAGACCTCCGTGGTGGGCAGCCGGTAGAACGCGTTGTTGTTCTCCACGGTCGCGAAGTGGCGGACGTACTCCTCCAGCCACAGCCGCTGCGGCAGCCCGGACGGGTAGAGCCCGCCGCGCCAGTCCGCGTACTGCCACCCCGAGGTTCCGACAAGCATGGGCACATCACCCATGCTCCCCGCTGTCTACCGCTTCCACCACGCGGCGGAGGCGTCCCGCAGGGTGTTCGTCCCGCAGTGCACCTCGCCCATGCCCAGGTGGTAGGTGTCCCAGTCGTCGATGTACGAGACCTTCAGCCCGGCGCCCGCGTAGGCGGCGGTCACGGCGGTCGTGAAGATGTCCCTGCCGCCGATCACCGGCCCCCACTGGCGCGGGGCCAGGTACCGGTCGCCGCCGAGCAGGATGCCGTTGACGGCGCCCGGGACGTACGCGCTGGTCATGACGGTTCCGGGACCGGCGGCCCGCCCTTCGCGGCGGTCCAGCCGCTTCTGCTGGCCGTACGCGCTGACCGCCTCCGGCACCTCGCCGGCGCCCAGCCGTGACAGCCGGGGCACCCGCTCGCCGCGCTCGCCCACCTGTTCCTTGCCGCGCGTGTACAGCGCCGGTACGCGGACGACCTCGGCGTCCGTGACGCCCGTCTCCCGCTGGAGCACCGCCAGGTTGGCCTTGATCCGGGCGGCGGCCAGTGCGTTGTCGGCGACGAGCTCCTTGGAGGCGAGCGCCTGGTCGATGGTCTCCTTCGGGGCGAGCAGCTCCTCGGAGTCCGGCACGGAGAACATCCGCGTCTTGCCGTGCCCGGCCTTCTGCGCGTCGCGCAGCAGCTTCAGCCCCGCCTCGGGGTCGGCGATGCCGAGCTTCCAGCCGCGCGGGGTGCCCGGCGCGGGGAGGAACTGCACGAACTCGTCCACGTGACCCACGTGCAGCCAGGAGGTGTCCAGCAGCAGCGGGTCCTGGAAGCCCTGGGACGCCAGCATGGTGCGCATCGCCCGCGCGGGCTTCGAGCCGTCGTCCTTGCGCTCGCCCATGATTATGCGCCCGGCGGGGAAGGACCGGCCCTTGTGGGCGTACGGGGGAATGGTCTCCAGGTTCCCCATCGAGTTCAGCGTCCACTCCTCCGAGTCCCGGACCCCCGAGACCTGGACGACGCCCACGCCGTTGCCGCGCAGCTTCTCGAACAGCTCGCGGCCCGCCTCGCGGTCGGGCTGCGCCGAGCGCAGCATCACGCGTATGACCTGGCGGCGCCCGCCGGGACCGGTCATGCTCACATAGCCCGGCTCCACGAAGTCCTGGGCCCAGATGTCCTGGTACTTGTCGAAGGTGATGAGCGGCCGGCTGATCCCGGCGGCCTTCACCTCCTTGGCCAGCCCGTTGACGAACGCCTGCTGGCGGCGCGCGTAGAAGTCCTTGCCCGGCACCTTGGTGACGAGCACCTGCTGCGCCTTCTGGAGATGGTGGTGCGTCAGGAGCGGTGCGACGCGCAGGGTGATGTCGTCGGTGCCGGCCGGTCTGTTCGGCGCGGTCACGGTCAGGCGGATCACGGCGCGGCCGTCCCAGACCTTGCTGTCGCGGACGATGTCGGTGCTCTCGACGCCGAACTCGATCCCGGCCCGCAACTCGGCGGCGGTGAGGCGGGTCCTGCCGGTGACGTGCGCCCAGCCGGTGGCGCGCTTGACGAACACCCGGGTGTGCCTGCCGCCCGCCGGGACGCTCACGGCACCGGTCGCCGTGGCGGGCAGGTTCGTCATCGGTACGGCACGGACACGGGCCAGATCGGCGAGGTCGGCGTTGCCGTTGATGACGGCGTCGGACGCGTCGTCGCAGGCGGCGAGCCCGGCGTCGGAGAGCGGCTTTCCGCCGGGGCCCGCGGTCGGGCAGCGCTTGGTGTCGTCGTCGATGTTGGGCAGGAACACCGCGCCCCGGGTCGCGCTCCAGGTGTCCTCCCCGGCGGTGTCCGTCGCGCCGGTGGTGTCGACCCGCCCGTCCCGGTTCACGTCCGCCCGGAGGTCGACGGGGGGCGGCGCCGGCGCGCCGGGCGCGGCGAACGCGGGCGCCGAGGGTGCCAGTACGGCGCCGATCGCGGTGAGGGCCAGGGCCGTTCGTCTCGCGGTGCTCGTGGTGCTTGTGGTGCTCGTAACCACCATGCGTCCCTTCGTGGGCTCGGGTTGCCGAGCCGGAAGAGGGCGTGGAGGAGCGTCGCGTTGCCTGCGGTACGGGCGTGGGCGGGGATTGGCGGATAACCGGTGGGTTCCGGCGGTGTGCCGGTTGGGTGTCCCGGTGGGTGGTGGGGCCGACGGAGGCGGGGTCCAGGTCCGGGAACGGTCCGGCGCCGTGCCCCCGCCTCGGACCGGCGGTACGGCGCGGCTGCCGGCTGCCGGTGACCGGCGCAGGGGGATACGGGCGGGGCCGCGACCGGGTGTGTCACCGGTCGCGGCCCCGCGCCGAGCAGGGGCCGTCGGCCCCTGTCGTGGCCTATCGCACGGCGGACAGCGTGCTGACCAGGCCCTGGACGAACTGGGTGGCGCCGGACAGACCGCCCGCGGAGGCGAGTTGGGTCGCGCTGCCGAGCGGTGCGGTCACGCCGCCCAGAGGTCCGGACACGCTGTCGAGGAGGCCACCGCCGAGGCCGTTGGTGAGGCCCCCGGGGAGACCGGCGGGGAGACCACCGGCGGGCACCGCGCCGGTGAGGCCGCTCAACGGGTCGGCGGCGGCCGCCTGGGCGGTGGCCGCGCCTCCGAGGGCGAGGGTCGCGGTGGCGGCGGTGGTGGCGACGATACGGGCGGTGACGCGGCGGGTCCTGTTCATGAGCTTCTTTCCGGGTCGGTCTTTCGGCCTCGGTGTTCCGGGTCGGCCTGCGGTACTCCGAGAACGCCGCGGCCCGGGCGGAAGGCACGGCTGTCCCCCGACACGGCACCGGATAGCGGCATCACGGCGCCACAAAGCGCCAGACTGGCACCAATAAGGCTTGTGGTGACGCCATTGTGGCGTCACTATGGCTCAGTGAGGCCGGAAAACCCGCCTCGGTGGCGGCGGCCACCGCCGGGGACGACGTACGCGCCCCCGGCCGAGCGGCTCATCGCCCGCCCACTCCCGCTTCGAAGGAAAGGCACCACGATGCACCACGACCCCGTCCAGTTACCGTACGAACGAGCCGAAGGCCGCCCCTTCGACCCGCCCCCCGGGCTCGCCCGCCTGCGGGAGCAGGAGCCGCTGACGCGGATGCGCTACCCCGACGGGCACATCGGCTGGCTGGCCACCGACCACGCCACGGTCCGCGCGATCATGGCCGACTCCCGTTTCAGCTCGCGGTACGAGCTGATGCACCTTCCGCTCCCGGGCGGTCCGGAGGGCCCGCCGCCCCCGGCACCGGTCGGCGACCTGAGCGGCTTGGACGCACCGGAGCACACCCGCTACCGGCGGTTGCTCGCCGGCAGGTTCACCGTCCGCCGGATGCGCCGGCTGACCGCGCGCGTCGAGCAGATCACCGCCGAGCACCTCGACGCGATGGAGCGCCACGGACCGCCCCTGGACCTGGTGGAGGCGTACGCGCACCCCGTCCCCGCGCTGCTGATCTGCGAGCTGCTGGGCGTACCCGAGGCCGACCGCGAGGTCTTCACCCGCCGCTCGGCAGCGGTCTTCGACCCCGAGGCGCCCTTCGACGAGCAGATGGCCGCGTTCACCCGCCTCACCGAGTACGTCCACGAACTGGCCCTCGCCAAACGGAAGCACCCGACGGACGACGTGCTCGGCGAGCTGGCCGGTACCGACCTCACGGACGCGGAGCTCGCCGGCGTCGGCAGCTTCCTCCTCGCGGCCGGGCTCGACACCACCGCCAACATGATCGGACTCGGCACCTTCGCCCTGCTGAGCAACCCCGGCCAGGTCGCCGCCCTGCGCGCCGAACCGGACCTCGCCGACCAGGCGGTGGAGGAGTTGTTGCGGTACCTGACCATCGCCCACACGGGAGCGCGGACGGCGCTGGAGGACGTCGAGGTGAACGGGCGGCTGATCAAGGCCGGGGAGACGGTCACCGTCTCGCTCCAGGCCGCCGACCGGGACCCGGCCAGGTTCCCCGACCCCGACACCCTCGACGTACGCCGGAAGGCCACCGGGCATCTCGCCTTCGGCCACGGCATGCACCAGTGCCTGGGCCAGCAACTGGCCCGCGTCGAGATGCGGGTGGCCATCCCCGCGTTGTTCACGCGCTTCCCGACGCTGCGGCCTGCCGTACCGCCCGAGGAGGTGCCGCTGCGGGTGAACGCCACCATCCACGGCGTACGACGGCTCCCCGTCACCTGGGACGAGGGGTGACCGGCCCGGGCCTGCGCGTCGACCGTGACCGCTGCGCCGGTTCCGGCATGTGCGCCCTGACCGCCCCGGAGGTGTTCGACCAGGACCCCGGGGACGGCCGGGTACTGCTGCTGGACGCGCGGCCGCCGGCCGGGCCGGTCACCGCCGCCGCCCACGAGGCCGCTGGACTCTGCCCCGCCGGTGCGATCACCGTCCTGGGGCGCCGCCCGGAACGGATCCGCCGGCCGGAGGGGGCGGAGTTGCCGGAGGGGGCGGCAGGGCCGGGGCGCTGACGGCGCCGGACCCGCCCGCCGCCACCCCCGCGCCGCCCGCCGCCGCACCCGCCGGACGGTGCGGGACCAGGGCCAGCCCCACCAGCGGCACGGCCGCCAGTACCGCCCACGGCCAGGCGCCGCCCGCCTCCACCAGCGCGCCGGCCGGCGCGCCCCCGGCCAGCACCACGGCACCCGACAGGGACGACAAAGCGCCCGTGCACAGCCCCAGCCGCCGCTCGTCGACCAGGTCGGGCAGCCACGCCCGCGTGGCGGGCACCACCAGCATCTGGCCGAACGTCAGCAGCACCACGAACGCCAGCGACGGCCACAGGCCGCCCACGGGCCGCAGCGCCCCGGCCACCGCGAAGGAGGTGGCGATCAGCAGCAGACCCGTCCGGATCGAGGCGCCCCACGAGAGCCGTGCCGCGGCCCACCGCTCCAGCGGCAACTGCGCACCCACCACCAGCACCGACGACAGCGCGAAGAGCCAGCCGAGCGCGGCCTGTGACCCCGTGGCCCGCTCCAGCTCGGCGGGCAGCGCCAGGTACAGCTGGTTGTAGGCCAGCAGATAGGAGGAGTACGCGAGGGCGAGGGCCAGGAAGCGCCGGTCGCCGAGCAGTTCCCGCACCGGTGGGGAGGGGGACCGTGCCCCCTCGGCCGGTGCGGGGCCGGCCTCCCGGCGCGGCATCAGCCGCCAGTGCCCCGCCAGGACCAGGGTGAAGACCGCCGCCCCCGCCACGCAGGCCGCGCCGAACCCCCCGCGCAGCAGCAGGACGCCCAGCACCGGGCCGATCAGCGCGCCCGCCTGGCCGCCCGCCGAGAAGCGGGCGAGCAGGCGGGTGCGCGGCACACCGGTCGCCGCCTCGTGGCGTACCGCCTCCCGTGCGGCCTCCGACTCCACGGCGGGTGAGAACAACGCGGCGGCGAACCCGACCAGCAGGACGGCGCCGGTCACCGTCCACACCGAGCCGGCGACCGCCAGCCACAGGAACCCGGCCACCCGGAGGGCGCACCCGGCCAGCACCACGGGACGGGGACCGAACCGGTCGGTGAGCGCCCCGCCGACCACGAACAGGCCCTGCTGACTGAAGGTGCGCAGCCCCAGCACGAGACCGACCAGCCAGCCCCCCAGGCCGAGCGTGCCGCTCAGGTGCTCGGCGAGGTACGGAAGGACGGCGAAGAACCCGGTGTTGAACGCGAACTGGCTGCCGACGAGAAGCCGGCCGAGGGGGCTCACGGGCCGATCCGTTCGATCCGGCCGGCCCGCATCTCGGCGGTCCGGTCGGCGAAGTGCCGCACGAGCGCCATGTCGTGGCAGATGAAGAGGAACCCCAGTCCGAGCCGCTCCTGGAGGTCGGAGAGGAGGTTGAGGATCCCGGCCCGGACGGACGGGTCGAGCGCGGAGACCGGCTCGTCGAGGACGAGGAGCCTCGGCTCGCTCGCCAGCGCCCGCGCGATACCGGCGCGCTGGCACTGCCCGCCGGACAGCTCGTGCGGCAGCCGCCCGCCGTGCGCGGCGTCGTCCAGACCGACCAGGGCGAGCAGTTCGGCGACCCGCGCCGGGCCGGTGGCGGCGCTCCAGCGGCCCTGGACGCGCAGTGGTTCGGCGACGGCGTCCCGGATGCTGCGGCGCGGGCTGAGCGAACCGTACGGGTCCTGGAAGACCGGCTGCATCGCCGGCCGCAGCGGCCGCAGTTCACGCTCGTCGAGCCCGGTGAGCTCACGCCCCTCGAACCGGACCTCCCCGGCCGCCGGGCGGCGCAGCTGGAGCACGGCCATGGCGGTGGAGGACTTGCCGCAGCCCGAGGGGCCGACGAGGGCCAGGGTCTCCCCGGCACGCAGGTCGAAGGAGACGTGGTCGACGGCGACGGCCGAGCCGTACCGTACGACCAGGTCACGGACGTCGAGCAGGGCGTGGCTCATGTGCGCTCCAGGAACAGGCCGGCGGCGTCGGCGGCGGAACCGGGCACGGCGTCCCAGCGGTGGCAGGAGACCACCCGGTCGTCCACCGCCAGCGGCTCCGGGCTCCGCGTCCGGCAGCGGTCCTCGGCGAGCGGGCAGCGCGGCGCGAAGGCGCACCCGGGCGGCAGCGCGCCGGGCGCGGGCGGCGCACCGGCGATGGCGGGCAGGCGGCGGCCCCGTCGCACGGGAGTGAGGGCCGCCAGGAGCCCGGCGGTGTACGGGGCGCGGGGCCGGGTGAACACCCGGTCGACGGGGCCCGACTCGACGTGCCGTCCGGCGTACATCACCAGCACCCGGCCGGCGTGCGCCCGGACCGCCTCCAGGTCATGGGTGATGAGCAGGAGCGCCGCGCCCGCCGCCTCCCGCTGTTCGGTGAGCACGCGGAGGACCTGTTCCCGCAGGCCGGGGTCGAGGGCGGTGGTCGGTTCGTCGGCGACGACGAGTTCGGGTTCGTTGACCAGCGCCATGGCGATCACGGCACGCTGCCGCATCCCGCCGGACAGCTCGTGCGGATACGCGCGGGCCCTGGCCGCCGGGACGCCGACCCGCTCCAGGGCCAGGGCCGCCCTGGCCCTGGCGTCCCGGCGTGACAGGTGCCGTACGGAGCGGACGGCCGCGGCCAGTTGGTCACCGACCGGGTGCACGGGTGACAGCGCGGACAGCGCGTCCTGCGGTACGAGCGCCACCCGGCGCCCCCACAGCCGGCCCGCCCCCTCGCGTACCCCGGTGGTGCCGGTGGCCGTCCGCATCCGCACGGTGCCGCCGACGGTCGCCGTGCGCGGCTCCATGCCGAGCAGCGCCCGCGCCGTCAGGGACTTGCCGGCGCCGGACTCGCCGACGAGGGCGAGGACGTCGTCCCCGTACACGTCGAAGGAGAGACCGCGCACCACCTCGACGGGCCCGAAGGCCACCGAGAGGTCACGCACGGAGAGCAGCGGCTCAGCCGCCATGGGACGACCTCCTCCCGGTACGGGCGGGGTGGGCCGACAGCGTGACCGCCAGCCCCGCGAGCAGCGCGAGCGCGAGGGCGGGCGCCAGCGCCGCCCACGGCGCCCGTTCGACGTAGGCGCGGGACTCGTTCAGCAGCAGTCCCCACTCCGGGGCGGGCGGCTGGGCGCCGAGCCCCAGGAAGCCCAGCGAGGCCAGGGCGAGGGCCGTGCCCGGCAGGCGCAGCACCGCGTGCCGGGCGACCGGGGCGGCGACGGAGGGGAGGACGTGCCGCCACAGGATCCAGCCGGCTGACGCCCCGATCGCCTTCTGGGCGAGCAGGAAGCCCGAGGCCCTCACCTCCTGGACGAGGGCCGCCGCGTGGGCGGCGAGCGGCGGCCAGGAGAGCAGGGCCACGGCGAGCGCGGCGCCGCCCGTGCCGGGGCCGAGGACGGCGGCGACCAGGATGCCGACGATCACCGGGGGCAGGGCGTTGGCGATGTCGGAGAGCCCGGCCGTCATCCGGGGTACGAAGCCGAGGGCCACCGCCAGCAGCCAGCTGAGCGCGCACACGGCCACCGCCGTGCCGACGGTCGCCGCCGCTCCGTGCCCGAGCCGGGCGAGCACGTCACGGCCGAGACCGTCCGCCCCCAACGGGTGCGCGAGCGACGGCGGGGCGAGCCGGGCGGCGGTCCCGACGGTGTACGGGTCGCGCAGCAGCCCCCATCCGATGACGGCCGCGAGGAGTGCCGCGAGCACGAGCGGTACGGCGGGGGCGACCCGCCGGGCCCGGGCGGTGGGCAGCGTCAGCCCCGCGTCCCGCAGGCCCGGACCCAGCAGCCGCCGGCGGGCCAGGGCGGCGGCCGCGCCGACGGCCAGACCCAGCGTGAGCAGCGCCAGCACGGAGCCCTGGAGCAGCGGGAGGTCCTGCGACGTGGCCGCGCCCAGTGACGTACGCCCGATGCCGGGCACCGCGAACACCGTCTCCACGGCGACCGCCCCGCCCGTGAGCCCGACCGCCACCATGCCGAACTGCGGTACCAGCGGCGGCAGTACGCGACGGAGGGCGGCGAGCGCCA
Organism: Streptomyces gobitricini; assembly: GCF_039532985.1. Taxonomy (NCBI): domain Bacteria; kingdom Bacillati; phylum Actinomycetota; class Actinomycetes; order Kitasatosporales; family Streptomycetaceae; genus Streptomyces; species Streptomyces gobitricini. The sequence goes on from NZ_BAAASR010000001.1 coordinate 192,514, forward strand.
CCCGTGGGCGGGACACCCCCGCGCCGCGCCACAGCTCCACCCACCGCTCGTCGAGCACGGCGGGCAGCGCGTCGGCGACCAGCCGCCCGAGCAGTCCGCCCGCCGGGACGCCGAGCGCGACGGCGGGCCCCACCAGGTGCGCGGGCCCCTGCCAGCCGGAGGTGGGCAGCCATCCGAGCCACACCCCGGCGACGATCAGCACCACGGTGGCCAGCAGGAACTCGGGGACGGCGGCGAGCATCGCCGCGAACGCCCCGGACGTGCCCCGCCCGCGCACCAGCACCGGCGCGGCCAGGGCGACCGCCACGACCAGTGCCACCGCGAGCGCGGCGCCCATCAGGCCCAGGGAGACCTGGAGTCCGGCGACCACGGACGGCAGGACGTCGGTGCCGGACACCCAGGAGGTCCCGAGGTCCCCCCGGGCCAGCCCGGCCGCCCAGCCGCCCAGCAGCGCCAACGGCTCGGCGTCCAGCCCCAGGTCGGCGCGGATGGCGGCCAGCGCCTCGGGCGTGGCCTCCTGCTCGGCCGACCGGGCACGCAGCACCGTCAGCGCCGGATCCCGGCCCGACAGCCAGGGCAGCAGCCCCACGACCGAGAGGACGGCGACCAGCGCCCCGGCCATCCCCGCGCCCCGCGCCCCACCCGCGCGCCACCCCGTCCGCCCGGCTCTCCGCACCACCCCCGCCCACCACGCCCCACGGGCGTCCTGCGGCGAGTCGGCACCCGGCATCCCAACCGCGCCCCGCGCGGGGCCCGCTTCCTGGGCCGCATCGGCGTCCCGGGCCGCGCCGGGGCCGTGCGCCGCACCCGCGTCGGGTACCTCATCCACCCCCTGCGTCACGCCCGCGTCCCGCGCCGCACAGGCGTCCTGCGTCGCACCCGCGTCCTGCGTCGCACCCGCGTCCCGCGCGGAGCCCGTGTCCCGGGCCGCATTGGCGTCCTGAGCCGCAGCGGCGCCGTGCGCCGCACGGACGTCCCGCGCCGAGCCCGCCCCCTGCGCCGCGCCCGCGCCGCGTACCGCACCCGCGTCCCGCGCCGAGCCCGCGTCCCGGGACGCGGCCGCGTGCCGCTCGGGGCCGATGGTGCGCGTCAATTCGGCGGCGCTCCGTCGGAGGCCGGCGGCACCGCGCCTGAGTACGGCGGAGCTCTCCGCCAGCGCGTCCCTCACTTGACGTACGTGGCGGGCGTGACGAGCAGCCGTTCGCGCGGGTCGTGCTCGGCACCGACAACACCGGGCGCGTCACCCTGGACGACCCGTTCGTGCACCATCGGGATCGCCGCGTCGGTGGCGAGGACGGCGGCCTCGGCGGCCATGACGGCCCGGCGGCGGGCGTCGCCCGCCTTCGTCGCGGCGGCCTTGTCCAGGGCCTTGTCGACGGTGGGGTCGGCCAGCTGCGCGATGTTGAAGGAGCCTCGGGAGGCGAAGTCGCTGTAGAGGTAGGCGGCCGGGTCGCCGGAGTCGAGGACGGTGGCCCGGGACAGGATGAACGCGTCGAACTCGCCCGCCAGCGCGTCGGATTCGATGTTCGCGTACTCCCGCACCTCCAGCTTCACCGTGAACCCCGCCCGCTGGAGATGCTGCTGGAGCGTCTGGGCGACCTCGGGCAGTTCGGCGCGGTCGGTGAACGTTCCGATGGTGATGGCCGCGCCGCCCGGGGCGGTCGCCGCCGCCCGCTTCGGCTCGGTCCGTTCCCGCTCCGCGCGCAGGGCGGCGGCCCAGGGGAGTGCCGGCCCGAGCAGGCCCCGGGCGACGTCGGCGCGCCCTTCGTAGACGCCCTGGGCAATCGCTGCGGCGTCGATGGCGCGGCGGGCGGCGGCGCGGAGCCCGGGATTCTTGAAGGGCCCCTTGGCGGTGTTCAGGTAAAGGGTGTTGGTGCGCGGCATCGGCACCTCGGTGATGAGCTCCTGGTCGAGGAGCGCGGCCTGCGAGACCGGTATGGCCTCCACGATGTCGGCCTCCCCGCTGCGCAGCGCGGCGGCGCGGGCGGTCCCGTCGGGGACGAAGGTGACGTCGATGCCCGGCGCCTTGGCCTTCGTGCCCCAGTAGCCGTCGTACCGGTCGAGGGCGGCGGACGACGTGCCGTCGACATCGGTGAGCCGGAACGCGCCGGTTCCCGTGCCGACGGGGCTGACGGTCTTCCCCCGGTACGCCTTGGCCGACAGGATCGACAGCTGGGGCGAGCTGAGCCGCTGCGGGACGAGCGGGTCGGCGGTGGCGGTGGTGACGGTGACGGTGCGACCGGACGCGGTCACCGCGAGGTCGACGCCGTCGAGGATGCGGGGCTTGGGCGAGGCGGTCGCGGCCTTGGTGAGGGAGTGCGCGACGGCCTTCGCGGTGAGGGGGCTGCCGTCGTGGAAGGTGACGCCGTCGCGGACGGTGAAGCTCCACGTCCGGCCGTTCTGCCGCCAGGAGGTGGCCAGGGCGGGGCGGGGGTCGCCGTTGGCGTCGAGGGTGACGAGCGTCTCGGCGGTGGACCACCGGGACAGCTTGAAGGCGTCGTCGGAGAGCGGGGAGAGCCCGGAACGCGGCGGGTTCATCATCGTCACGCGTATGCGCTCGCCGGGAGCTCCGGAGCCCTGCCCGGTGGCCGCGAAACAGCCGGTGAGCAAGGTGGCGGCGGAGGCCAGGGCGGCGGCTTGGAGGGGGCGGGAGGGCAGGCGCACGGGGACCTTCCGGGCAGCGGTGAGCGACAGGGGAGGGGGAAGGCGGCGACCGTAACACGATGACAATCATTTTCAATAATTCCCCCGGCCGCACCGACGGCACGGGCCATGACCGCCGCACCGGACGGCGGAGAACGCGCCGAGCGTCGTGCGCCGCACCGGTCCGTACCCGGACGGATCGGAGGAGGGGCACGCGGGCCACGCCGGCCGCGCGGAGGAGTCATGGGGCGGAGTGCGCCGGTACCGGGCCCCGCGCGACCGGCCCTCCGGCCGGAGGGCGCGCCGGGACGTGGTGCTCCAGCCGGTGGCCTCGCACCTCACCGGCGAGCGTCAACAGCGGCCGGGCCGCCGGGTGGTGGCGCCCCTAGCGCAGCGGGCGGCGGGAGTTCCGGAACAAGCGGAACCCGAAGAACGCCACGTCGAGGACGAGTACGACGATGCCGATGATCAGCAGGTACATCAGGCCCTCGGCGACGACGCCGATGAGCCCGAGGACGATGGCGACGATGATCAGAAACAGGAACAGCGCCATGGAAACGGGCACCTCCTCGACTGGGCGGTTCGACCGGGCGGTTCGACCGGGACGGATCGACGTGGGCGATCGAGCCGGACGGTTCGACCCGGGCCGAGGGTCAGCGGCGCGCGAGCTTCCGTTCGCCGTTGGCTCCGGGCTCGTACGGCAGCCCGTAGTGCTGGAAGATCTCCGCTTCGCTCTCGGCGGGCAGGACGTCGTCCGTGCCGATGGACGGGGCCTTGCGGACCTCACCCTTGGGGTGCGCCACCCTGAGGTAGTCCGGTCCGACGACCGCCTCGTCGAGGGGGACGAACACGAGCCGTTGCCGCGTGGGCAGCCCTGTCCGGACGGTGGCCACGGCCGGTTCGTCGGTGGCGGTGTCCACGTAGACGGCCTCCAGGACACCGATCTTGTGCCCCTTCGGGTCCACCACGTCGTGGTTGCGCCACTCGCGGATGTCTGCTGACTGGATCATGCGTTCTGCCCTCTGAGCGGGTCCATGCGGCTCGTTCTCGCCTTCTCGCTGTCCAGCCTCCGCCCGCACGCTCACCTGCGCCACCGCACCGCACGGCCCGGCGGGCCGGACCGGTCAGGCCTCGTCGGCGTGCGAGGGGTCGTCGGCCGTGGAGGTGCTGGTGGAGAGCCAGGAGCGGGCGGGTTCGGCCGGGCGGGTGGTGTCCAGGGTGAGGTGCAGCCGGGTGCCTCCCTCCACCCCGGCGGGGTAGCTCCGCTGCTCGGCCGCGTCGAAGCAGCGCCGGAGGATCTCCGCGACACGGCGGGCCGTCTCGGGGGACGCGGCGACGATCCGGACCTCGGCGTGTCCGGTCGCCGGCAGGGGTTCCGCGGTGTTCATGGTCGGATCGTTCCTCACGCGGGGGGCCGTACGTCGGTCAGGTCTCCGAGCCGGCGTCCAGGTCGGAGGGCGGTCGTCACGGTGGAGCACCGGCGCCGCGGTGTCCGCACCCGCCACGGGCGTCACCCGCCCGGCGCGGCGGCGGTCACCGGCTGGTCCGGCAGCGGCGACGGCGGCGGTGCGGTAGCTGCTCCGCCGTCGGTCTCCCATGCGACTTCCCCGCCCGCGGCGTCCCTAACGTCGCAGGCCGCCTCGCCGGCGACCAGTCCGCTCGCCGTGCCGAGGTCACCCACTCCGGCCGCGGCTGCCATCAGCCGGGCGGCGACCGCGGCGCCGGTCTCCGGCGGTACGACCAGCAGGTCCCAGCGGCCGACGGAGTAGGAGCGGAGGATCAGCGCGTGCGGATCCTGCTCGTCGGTGAACCATCCGACGTGCACGGTGTGCCCGGCGACGGGCACCTTGCGCGGGATGACCGGCCATTGCGCCGGATTCACCGTCACCCGGGTGATCCGCCCCCACAGGCCGTCCAGCGTGGCGGTCAGCGCCGGCAGTTCCCGGGCGAGGTCGCGGGAGCGCGGCCACCAGGCGCCGTCCAGCCGGCCCGCGACATGGCCCGCCGGGGTCAGGGAGAGGCGGGCGGGAAGCGGGACGCGCTCATCGGATGCGGTGCGGACGATGGTCTCGGTCACGGTCATGGCACGGACCTGCCCCCGGCTGTGCGGCCGGTGTCGTCGATCGCCGGCAACGACCCCGCGTGAAAGCGGGTGTACGAAGAGTTGCCGGCACCCCCAGCCTACTCCGCCGCGCCCGCGGGGAGGTCCGGCCCGACGGAGTACGGTGAAAGTCACCGACCGGTCGGCCGGCGGACCCGTCAGACGGGCGGCACCACCATGACGCACTCCGACTCCGACTCCCCCTCCCCGCCCCCACCCCCGCCTTCGCGGCAGCTTCTCCCCGAGGCGATCCACCACGCGGTGAAGCCCGGCTCGGCGCTGGTGAGGCTCCGGACCACCCGGTCCCGCGAGGGGATCCTGGACGGCGCCTGGTGGCCGCGCTCGCGTGACATCGGCGCCGAGCTGCCCGACCTGGTCGGCGCGCTCACCGAGCACCTCGGCCCGGTGACCCGCGTGGGCCTGGACGCCGACGCGTGGGAGGGCCTGCCCGTGCGTCTGGTCGTCGACGACCGTGTCGTCCACATCGACTCGTTCCCCGTGGGGGACGACACCGTCCTCATCACCCGGGGCGAACGCGACTACTTCACCCTCCTCGTCGTCCCTCCCCACGCCACTCCGGACGCGGCCCGCGAGGCGATGGCGCGGGCGGTGCGGGCCGACAACATCACCGACGCGACCGACATCCTCATCGACACCGGCACGGGCCGCGCCATCTCCTGATCGCCGGGCCGTTCCCGGCCCCACGGGCGGCCCCCTGGGGTGTACTGGCCGCTCGCCCATGCCTTATGTTGCGGAGGCAAAGCAAGGGGGACGGACGACGCATGGCACGGGATTACGACAGCCAGCTCCTGGAGTCGGTGGCCGTACGCCGGCGCAGGACGCGGGACGCGCTGCTGTTCGGCGCCCAGCGGGCGCGGCGCACGGCGGACGAGCGGCTCGGCAAGGTGTTCGCGGGCATCGCCATCGCTGCCGTCCTGTGCGCGGGGTGCGTCGGGTGGTCCTTCCTCCAGCACACCTTGGCCAAGCAGAAGGCCGAGCAGCGCAAGCAGGAACAGCGTTACGAACAACCGGCAAAGCCGGAGAAGTCTGCGGATTCCGGGAAGAGTGCGCAGTAACACCCGTAAAGGGAATGGGGGAAACGTCGGCGGTGCAGACATCGAGACCAGTTGAAATGTCCCGAAAGTTCCCGACGTCGCGATGATAGGTTCCCGTAAGTGGTGAGCACAGCAACGACTTCCCGGGCGCAACTGAGCAGGGTGACCCTGGTCGGCGAGCGGCGCCGGGCCGACATCGTCCTGCCCTCCGACACGCCGATCGGGCAACTGCTCCCGGACGTCCTCCAGTTGCTGGACGACCGCGCCGCCTCCCGGCCGATGACCCGGCAGCTGATCACGTCCGACGGTTCCGCGCTGCCGCACGACAGCACCCTCGCGTCGGCCGGGATCGCCGACGGCGCCGTCCTCCGGCTCGTCCGGGCGCACTCCGCGCCGCCCGCGCCCGTGGTGCACGACGTCACCGACCAGGTGGCCGACGACCTCGACCTCCAGGCCTGGCGCTGGCGCCCCGCCGCCCGCCGGGCCGGCGCGGGCGTGGCGACGGTCGCCTTCGCGGTGGCCGCCGCGCTGCTGGCCCGCAGGGAGTTCGCGCTCGACGCCCTGGCCGGCGCCCTCGCCGCGGTGACGTTCGTCCTCCTGGCTGCCGGGGCGCTCGTCGCCCGGATCGGCCGGGGCAACCGAGGCCTGGCGACGGCGCTCCTGATCGCTTCCGGGGCGCTGGGAGTCCTCGCCGCGTGGACCGCCGCCGACGCGCACGACTGGTCGGGTGCCGTCCGGCTCGCGGCCGTCGCGGGCGCGCTCACCGTGACGCTGGCGATGCTGGGGTACTTCTCTCCGCTCGGCCGCGGCGGGCTCATCGGTGCCGGGGCCACCGCGGGGCTCACCCTGGTGTGGCAGGCCGTCGCCGCAGTCCAGGGCGAACCGGCGAGGCTCGGTGCCGTCATGGCCGTCTTCTCCGTGGTGCTGCTCGGCCTGCTGCCCCGGCTCGCCCTGATGGCGTCGGGGCTCACCGCGCTCGACGACCGGCGCTCGGGCGGCGCCTCCGTCAGCCGTCACCAGGTGGGCAACGCCCTGGCGGCCACGCACCGGGGCCTCGCGCTCGCGACGATCGTCACCGCGCTGTCGGCGGCCGCCGGCGGGTGGCTGCTCACCCTGGCGGACCGGCCGAGCGTCTGGACGGTCGTGCTGCCGTCGGTCGTCGCCGTGGTGCTGCTGTCCAGGGCGCGGGCCTTCCCCCTGGTCGCGGAGGTCGTGGCGCTCTTCACCGCGGCCGCTGTGCTGGTCGTACGCCTCGTGATGCTGTGGATGGACCACGCCGGGGGCGCCGGGCCGCTCGCGGTGCTGTGCGCGGCCGCGGTGCTGCCGCTGGTGGTCCTGGCGGTCCAGCCGCCGGAGCATGTGCGGGTTCGGCTGGGGCGCATGGCCGATCTGGTCGAATCCATCGGCATGGTGGGGCTCTTCCCGCTGGCGGTCGGTGTGTTCGGCGTGTACGGGCAGTTGCTCGACAAGTTCTGAGTTCCGGGTTCCGGGTCCTGAGTTCCAGGTTCCGGGTTCCGGGTTCCGGGTTCTGCGGCAGGGCGGGAGAAGAAGGGCAGACATGCCGAACGGAGACAACTGGCAGGGCGACGTCCTGCGCGATCTGCGCGCCGGAGCCCGGCAGGCCACGCCCGGGGAGGGTACGCGGCCCCCGGGCGCCGGGTCCGCGGACACCCAGCCGCCCGCCGCGTCCGGGGCGGACGCGCCCGCACGACCCGACGCGGCGCCGCAGGCGCCCCGCGCCGCCACGCGGTCCCACCCGCCGCAGGCGGC
>NZ_BAAASR010000002.1:0-20705 GCF_039532985.1 Streptomyces gobitricini
CACGCGGCACGGGCCCGGGGGCCCGTGGGTGAGCGGGCGGGCGCTGTTCGCCGGCGCGCCGGCGGCCGTCCCGGCGGGTTTCGCGACGCTGGGGCTGGACGGGCGGCTGAACTGGTCGCCCTGGGAGCGATGAGCCCGCGTCAGGCCCGGAGTCCGGCTTTGATGTACGTACGTACTCACCGACGCGTACTCAGTGATGGAGGAGAGCCTGTGAACTGGACACTCGAAGTGGTCCTCGTCCCGGTCACCGATCTGGACCGGGCGAAGGACTTCTACGGCACCGCGTGCGGTTTCACGGTCGACCTGGACACCGAGGTGGCCCCGGGGATCCGCATCGTCCAGCTGACCCCGCCGGGGTCGCGCTGCTCGATCGCCCTGCAGAGCGGTATGCCCCCGGCGCCGGGCGAGGAGGTGATGGCGCCGGGCTCCCTGCACGGCCTCCAGCTGTGCGTGACCGACATCGAGGCGGCCCGCGAGCGGCTGACGGCCCGGGGTGTGGAGGTGAGCCCGGTCCGGCACGTGGGACCGGCCGGCTGGACGGAGGGCAAGGGCGAGACGTGGAACTCGTTCATGTTCTTCAAGGACCCGGACGGCAACGGCTGGACGGTCCAGGAGGCCCCTTCCGAGCTTTCGGAACGCTAGCCCGCCCGGCTCAGTAGTAGCCCTTCCGCCCGTCGAGCAGCTCCCGGATCGCGTCCAGGTGCCCGGCGTGCCGCGCGGTCTCCTCGACCATGTGGATCAGCATCCACCGCAGGCTGGCCCGGGCGGAACGGAAGTCCGGATGACGGCCGGTCTCGTCCAGGGCGTGTGCCGCGACGATCTCGTTCGAGACGGCGCACTGCCGCTCGTACTCCTCCAGGAGCTGTGCGAGCGGCACGCCGTCGGGCTTCATGTCGAGGTCCTCGGCGGTCTCGTCGAACTGCGGGCCCTCGGCGGGCCCGCCGAGGAACAGCACCTCGAACCAGGCGTTCTCCACCCACCGCAGGTGGTGGAGGATCCCGGCCACCGTCATGTCCGGCGAGTGCGGCAGGACGGCGCGGTACGCGTCCTCGTGCGACAGTCCCTCGCACTTCCACCGGACGATCGAGCGCTGGAGGTCGAGCCAGCCGACGAGCTGCGTCCGCTCGTCCGCTTCGAAGGGGGGCCTGTCACGGGGAATGGTCATGGGCGCGGACGTTAGCGCGGCGGCTCCTGCGGACGCACCCGCTTTTCCCGGCGCGAGGCGTGGGCCACGACGAACAGGAACAGTCCGCACCCGGCAACCAGCAGCCAGCCGGGGCGGGACGCCTGGGCCAGCCCCTCCGGGGCGGTGTCCGCGACCAGCCCGCCGGCGAGGGCGATGCCGACCGCGGCGCCGAACTGGCGCGCGGTGGAGGTGATCGCACCGGCCACGCCGGCGCGGGCGGGAGGCAGCCCGCTCACCGCGGTGGTGGTGAGGGGGGCGTTGGCGAAGCCGAACCCGGTGCCGATCAGCGCGTAGGCGAGCAGGAGCAGGGGGACGCCGGTGTCCTGGTCGAGCCCGGTCAGGCTCAGGCCGCCGGCCGTGAGGAAGCCGCCGGCCAGGACGAGCGGCGGTCGCGGTCCGCGGCTGCCGGTCAGCCGGCCGGACAGGGGTGCGCACACGGTCGCTCCCAGCGCCATGGGCAGGGTGGCCAGCCCGGCCGCGAGCGGTGTCCAGCCCCGGGCGTGCTGCAGGTAGAAGGTGGTGAGCAGCAGCGTCACGTTCAGGGCGACGAAGACCGCCACCGCGCCCAGGACGGCTCCGGTGAAGGCGGGGCTGCGGTAGAGCCCCGGGTCCATCAGCGGCTCCCGCCGGCGTGACTCGACCCGTACGAAGGCGACCGCCGCCGCGACGGCGACCGCGTAGGCGCCCAGCGCCGGGAGGGACGTCCAGCCGACGCGGGGGCCTTCGATGAGGACGCCGACCGACACCCCGATGGCCAGGGCCAGCAGCGCCTGCCCCGGCAGGTCGAGCCGCCGGGCCCGTGGGGCGCGGGACTCCGGTACGAACACCGCGGTGAGTACGAGGGCGGCGAGGATGACCGGCGCGTTGATCCAGAACAGTGACCGCCAGCCGAAGGCGGCGATGAGGGCGCCGCCCGCCACGGGTCCGGCGGCCATGCTGAGCCCGAAGACCGACGCCCAGACGCCGATCGCCCGTGCCCGTTCCCTGGGGTCGGGCATCGCGTTCACCACGATGGCGAGCGCCACCGGGCTGAGCATCGAGGCACCGATCCCCTGCACGGCCCGGGCCGCGACGAGCACACCGGCCGACGGGGCGATCGCGCAGGCCAGGGAAGCCGCGCCGAAGACGACGAGCCCGGTCCGGAACACCCGCCGGCGGCCGTACCTGTCCGCCAGCGCGCCGGAGGAGATCAGCAGCCCGGCCAGGACGAGGGTGTACGCGTCCACGACCCATTCGAGGCCGAGGGTCCCGATGTCCAGAGCACGCCCTATCTCCGGCAGACCCACGTTGACGATGGTGGTGTCCAGGCCCACCAGGAACATGCTCAGGCAGCAGACGGCCAGCACCGTCCAGCGCCTTCGCGCGCTCAGTACGGGCACGGGCTGGGTCTGCTGGGTGTCAGTCGTCGCGGTCACGGCCTGCCTCTCACGTCCACATGGCGTCCGGCCCGGTCATGCTCGGCCCGGAAGCCGGCCGGCGCCCAGGAAGTTTGCGAAGGCTGCAAAACTGGGCGCATGGACGCGGAACTGCGGCAGACGATCGACGGCATCGGCCCCCGGCTGCGCACGTTGCGCCGGGACCGGGGACTGACCCTGGAGGCGCTCGCGGCGGCGACCGGGATCTCGGTGAGCACCCTGTCCCGCCTGGAGTCGGGCAAACGGCGCCCGACGCTGGACCTGCTGATCCCGCTCGCCCGTGCGCACCGCGTCGCCCTCGACCAGCTGGTGGCCGCCCCGGCCACCGGCGACCCCCGGGTGCACCTGAAGCCCCTGCGCCAAGGCCATGGCAGCGTTCTGGTGCCCCTGACGCAGTACCCGGGCCGGGTGCAGGTGTTCAAGCAGGTGCTGGCCCCCCGCGAGCCGAAGCTGGTGACGCACAACGGTTACGAATGGCTCTACGTCCTCGCCGGCGAGCTGCGCCTCCTCCTCGGGGACCAGGAAAGCGTCCTGCGCCCCGGCGAGGTGGCCGAGTTCGACACCAGGGAACCCCACTGGTTCGGCCCGGCGGGCACGGAAGCCGTGGAGATCCTGCACCTGTTCGGCCCCCGGGGCGACCAGGCGGTCACGCGCACGCCGCCGAGCGCCCCGGGCGCGCACGACTGACGCGGCTCGTCGGACCGCCACGGTGCCTCATGGGTGGCGCACAAGCACGTCCGTCCGCCGATACGGTCCGGCGTTGCCGTCGCTGCGGGGCTCCCTCTGATCAGCCCGGTGGCCTGGGGTCTTCCTCCCGCGACGGTCACTCGGCCAACGGCCGGGCCTCGTGTGCAGCCGCGATCTTGTCGATGCGCTGCGCGAGGTCGAAATCCGCGGGCGTCAATTTGTGTCCGACGTCGTGCGTGGTGACGGTGAACCGCACGTGATCCCAGCGCAGGTCGATGTCCGCGTGGTGGCTGATCAGCCGCTCGACATCGGCGACATGCACGATCAGCGCCACGCCGCCGTGGTACCTGATGCGATAGGCCGCGGTGATCGAGTCGCCGGTCCTGCGCCAGTTCGGCACGTTCTCCAGGTATGCCGCGATCTCGCCTCACCGAGCACTGCGGCGTCTCCCTCGGTCTCGGCCACGTCATCTCGGAGCGGTTCGTCGGGCCCGCCGCCCGTGGCCCGGAGCCGGGAACCCGGTAAGTCACCGCGGGGCCGACCGTTCACGACGGTCGGCCCCGCGACGCTGCGCCCCTCGCATTGGCCTCGCCCTCGCGTGCGGACTCGGCCCCCACCCGCTGTGCGGGCCGGCAGGAGTCCGGCCGCTTCCGGGCCCTGCACGGCCACCGGCCGGAAGACGGACACGCCCCGCCGGCGGTGGACCGCCCCTGGGCGTCAGGCGGGCCGGGGCACGATGGCCACCGCCCGGTAGTCGTACCCGTCCTGCCGGAAACCGGGGGCCTCCCACTGGAGTTCCACCCGCTGCCCCGCCGCCAGCGTGCGGAACCCTTCCATCCGGATGTGGGAGTAGTGGCCCCAGCACCCGCCCGGGGTCTCCGGGGAGTCGAGCACCCCCCACCCCTCCTCTTCACGCCACTCGCGGACAGTCGCCGTCACCATGCGACGAACCCTAGGGGGCCGCGTCCGCCGCCCGCGCAAGGGGGCACGTCGTCAACCAGGCTCCGGGGCAGGTGCCGACCGTCGCGGGCCCCGGTGCCTCCCGGCGCCCGGGCGCCCGGGCTTACAGCACCGGCAGGTTCTTCCGCAGCTCGAACGCGGTGACCTCGGAGCGGTACTCCTCCCACTCCTGCTTCTTGTTGCGGAGAAAGAAGTCGAAGACGTGCTCGCCGAGCGTCTCGGCGACCAGTTCGCTGCGCTCCATCAGGGAGATCGCCTCGCCGAGGTTCTGCGGCAGCGGCTCGATGCCCATGGCGCGGCGTTCGGCGTCGGAGAGCGCCCAGACGTCGTCGTCCGCGCCGGCGGGGAGTTCGTAGCCCTCCTCGATGCCCTTCAGGCCGGCCGCCAGCAGGACCGCGTACGTCAGGTAGGGGTTGGCGCCCGAGTCGATGGAGCGGACCTCGACGCGGGCCGAGCCGGTCTTGCCCGGCTTGTACATGGGGACACGGATCAGGGCGGAGCGGTTGTTGTGGCCCCAGCAGATGTACGAGGGGGCCTCGCCGCCCGAGCCGGCGGTGCGGGTGGAACCGCCCCAGATCCGCTTGTAGGAGTTGACCCACTGGTTGGTGACGGCCGAGATCTCCGCCGCGTGGCGCAGCAGGCCCGCGATGAAGGAGCGGCCCACCTTGGAGAGCTGGTACTCGGCACCCGACTCGTAGAAGGCGTTGCGGTCGCCCTCGAAGAGGGAGAGGTGGGTGTGCATGCCGGAGCCGGGGTACTCCGAGAAGGGCTTCGGCATGAACGTGGCCTGCACCCCCTGCTCCAGCGCCACCTGCTTCATGACCAGGCGGAACGTCATGATGTTGTCGGCGGTCGACAGGGCGTCGGCGTAGCGGAGGTCGATCTCCTGCTGGCCGGGCGCGCCCTCGTGGTGGCTGAACTCGACCGAGATGCCCATCGACTCGAGCATGGTGATCGCCTGGCGGCGGAAGTCCATGCCGACGTTCTGCGGCGTGTGGTCGAAGTAGCCGGAGTTGTCCGCCGGAGTGGGGCGGGAGCCGTCCAGGGGCTTGTTCTTCAGCAGGAAGAACTCGATCTCGGGGTGGGTGTAGAAGGTGAACCCGAGGTCGGAGGTCTTGGCGAGGATCCGCTTGAGGACGTACCGGGGGTCCGCGAAGGACGGCGAGCCGTCGGGCATCAGGATGTCGCAGAACATCCGGGCCGTTCCCGGTGCCTCCGCCCGCCACGGCAGGATCTGGAAGGTGGCCGGATCGGGCTTGGCGATCATGTCCGACTCGTACACCCGGGCGAAGCCCTCGATCGCCGAGCCGTCGAAGCCGATGCCTTCGTCAAAGGCCTGTTCGAGCTCGGCGGGGGCCACGGCGACGGACTTCAGGAAGCCGAGCACGTCCGTGAACCACAGGCGCACGAACCGGATGTCGCGCTCCTCGAGCGTACGGAGTACGAATTCCTGCTGCTTGTCCATTTCCACACCCATCCTCGCTGATCAGGCCAGCATGCCACCACACGGTTTCGTGCACGTTGCGAACCCATAGTGCATGGAGCTCTGTGGCGTAGGTAACGGAGGCCTCGCAGACTGGTCCCATGGACCGTGGCACACAGCAGTTGCCCGGCGCCGGCCGGCCGCCGGCCTGGCTGCGCCTGCTGCCGTGGCTGACGATGGTGCTGCTGGTGGTCGTCCAGCTGACCACGCCCCGGAGCGTGCAGCTCGGTTTCGCGTTCGCCGTGGTCCCGCCCCTGACGACGCTCCTGTACGGGATGGCGGGCACCGCCGCTGTGGCGGGCACCATGTTCGCGCTGCTGCTGATGCCCTCGATCCGCGCCGATGACGTCACCTACGGCGACCTGCTGGCGTTCGGGCTGATCGGGGTGGTCAGCGTGGTGCTGGCGGGGATACGCGTGCGGCGGGACGCGCAGCTGGTGTCGGTGCGGACGGTCGCGGAGGCGGCCCAGCTCGCCGTGCTGCCGCCGTTGCCGGAGCGGGTGGGTCCGGTGCGGTGCGGTGCGCTGTACCGGGCGGCGGAGCGGGGCACGCTGGTGGGCGGCGACCTGTACGACGTGCAGGACGGGCCGTACGGGGTGCGGGCGATCGTCGCCGATGTGAAGGGGCACGGCCTGGCCGCGGTCGGGACGGTGTCGGCGCTGCTGGGGACGTTCCGGGAGGCGGTGCTCGACGAGCCGGACCTGGCCGGGGTGGCGGCGCGGCTGGACCGGCGCCTGGTGGTGGATTCGGCGGGCCGGGAGGACGCGGAGGTGTTCGCGACGGCGGTGCTGGTGGAGTTCCCGCCGGGCGGTGCGGCGGTGCGGGTGCTCAGCTGCGGTCACCCGGCGCCGCTGGTGGTGGACGGAGACGGGGCGCGGGAGGTGGCGCTGACGCCGGGGGCGCCGCTGGGGCTGGGGCTGATGGAGTTCCGGGCGCCGGAGGCGGTGACGGTGCCGATACGGCCGACGGACATGCTGCTCGCGCACACGGACGGGGTGACGGAGGCGCGGGACTCCACCGGTGCCTTCTACCCGCTGGCGGCACGGCTGCGGGAGGTGGGGGCAGGGCCCGTCTCCCCGGTGGAGTTGGTGCGGTCGGTGTGGCGCGACCTGTCGTCGTACGCGGGCGAGGTCGCCGACGACGTGGCGCTGCTGGCGCTCAGTACACCGGGCGGGCGTGGCTGACCGGGCGGTCCGCGCATTACCATCAGCGCCCATGGGGGGCCACGGGCTCACACGCATCGCGCGTCCCATGGCGCTGGTCGGCGCCGTGGCGACGCTGCTCGCCGTGCTCTGCGTCTGTCTCTCCCCGCACGGTGGTACGGGGGGCCGAGACGGCGGTCACGAGCGCGCGGTCGCCGGGCACACCGCCACCGGGCACCTGGTCACCGAGTACGCGTGCCCGTACGACCGGAGCGATTGCGGGCTCTTCCCGTACCTCACCCCCGCCGTCCTCACCGCCCCGCTTCTCGACCCGCCGCCCCAGGCGGACGCTCTCGTGCGGGTGGGGCCGCACCGCGGCGCCGGGCGGCCCGCCGCCACCGGGGCGCGGCCGCGCGCGCCGGATCTCCATGTCCTCCAGGTGCTGCGGACCTAGGCGGCCCGCCGCAGTTCCGGACGCGAAAACACCACCCTCCACTCCCCCGCGAAGGAAAAACCACCATGGCTGCCAACCGATCGTCCGCCGCCGACCGCCGCGCCCGAATAGAGGAGATGCGCCGCGCGGAGCAGGCTCGCGAGCGCCGCAACCGCCTCATCACCATCGTCCTGAGCACGGCCGTGGTCGCCGGCCTCGTCGGCTTCGGCGCGTACGTGCTCAACAAGGAGAACGAGGAGAAGCAGCAGCAGGAGGCGGCTGCCAAGGCCCCGATCAAGGACGAGAAGACCTGGGACGCGAAGAAGCTCGGCCGCAACCACCCCACGACGCCGGTCTCCTACCCGATGAAGCCGCCGGTCGGTGGCGACCACCACCCGGCGTGGCAGAACTGCGACGGTGACGTCTACAAGAAGCCGGTGCGCAACGAGAACGCCGTCCACTCCCTGGAGCACGGCGCGGTGTGGGTGACGTACAACGACAAGGCGCCCGCCGCCGATGTGAAGAAGCTCGAGGAGAAGGTCGGGAAGACCTCGTACTCGCTGATGAGCCCGGTGAAGGACCAGGCCGGGGCCATCATGCTGAGCGCCTGGGGCAAGCAGGTCACGGTGGACGGGGCCGACGACCCGCGCGTGGACGCCTTCTTCACCAAGTACATCCAGGGGCCGCAGACGCCCGAGCCGGGCGCGGCGTGCACCGGCGGAGTGGGCCAGTGACGCTCACCCTCACCCGTACGCACTGGGCGGCCGTCACGGCGGTCGTGCTCGCGCTGCTCTTCGCGGGCGCGGCGGCGGTGGCCACCGCCGGGGACGGCGGCGGGGTGCGGTCACCGGGCACGCCGACGGCGGACTCGGCGGACGCCGGGTTCGCCCGGGACATGTCGGACCACCATCAGCAGGCGGTGGAGATGTCCTTCCTCGTGCGGGACCGCACGGAGGACGAGGAGGTGCGCCGGCTGGCGTACGACATCGCCAACACCCAGGCGAACCAGCGCGGGATGATGCTGGGCTGGCTGGACATGTGGGGCCTGCCGAAGGTCTCCATGGACCGGGAGCCGATGGCCTGGATGGGGGGCGCCCACCACTCCTCCGCGGACGGGTTGATGCCGGGCATGGCGACGGAGGCGGAGCTCGACGCGCTCCGGGCGGCGAGCGGCAGGCAGGCGGAGGTCCTGTACCTGCGGCTGATGACCGAGCACCACGAGGGCGGTGTGCACATGGCGCAGGGCTGCGTCGAGCAGTGCCGCCCCGGCGTCGAGCGGGACCTGGCCCAGGGCATGGTCGACGCCCAGGAGTCGGAGATCGCGCTGATGGCCGACATGCTCAGGAAGCGCGGCGCGAAGCCGTAGCGCCCGTTGGTGCGCCGTGTACGGCCGTCCCGGGGTTGTCCCGGGGCGGCCGTACGGCGGTGCAGCGGTCGCGGGGTGGCATGGGCGCGATGAGAATGGAGGCGCTCGGGGACCGACGTACGGCGCTCTATGGCGTTTCCGGAGGAAAAGAACCCCATGACCACCGCCAAGGACATCATGCACCCCGGAGCCGAGTGGCTCCCCGCTCACGAGACCCTCGACCGTGCCGCGCAGATGATGCGTGACCTCGATGTGGGCGCGCTGCCCATCGCGGACGAGAACGAACGGCTCTGCGGCATTCTCACCGACCGCGACATCGTCGTCGGCTGTGTGGCCCAGGGACACGACCCGGCGCGGGTCAGGGCGGGTGACATGGCCAAGGGCACGCCGCGCTGGATCGACGCGAACGCGGACGTGGAGGACGTGCTGCGGGAGATGAAGAGCCACCGCATCCGGCGTCTCCCGGTGATCGAGAACAAGCGGCTGGTCGGCATGATCAGCGAGGCCGACCTCGCCCGTCACCTGTCGGACACGCAGGTCGCCGACTGGGCGGAGAAGGTCTACGAGCACCGGCGCTGACGTTCTCCTCCCCGTGTCAGGGGCGTGACGCGCACGGCGCGTCACGCCCCTGCGCGTGTCGCCCCGGCGGTCCCGCCGCGGCCGGGTGGCCGCTGTTCTCCGCTCTCCGCGTGGCCGCAGGCGGTGACATCACCTGTCGGGAAGGTCCGCGCCGCCGTCGAAGGGCCCGGCGCACCTGACCGGCGAGGCTCGGTCGCGTCCCGCCCACCGGTGTCCCTGTGGCCCTGCGCGCGTCGCCCGGCGGGCCCGGCGAGGACCCGGCGGGGTCCCGCCCGCCGCCGCCCGTGGCCGGCACGGCGCCGGCGGGGTGGGGCCGGGCCGCGTGGGCGGGTGAGCCGGGGGCGCCGGCCGCCTCCGGTACGGGCCCTGTACGCGGCCGCCCGGCCGCAGGGGCGCCGACCGCCGCGCCGTGGGGCGGCTACCGGGCGAGGACCGCGGCGGCGAGGGCCTCCGGGCGGTCCAGCATCATCAGGTGACCCGACCCGGGGACGGTCTGGAAGCGGGCGCCGAGCAGGTCGGCGAGGGCCCGCTGGCGGGCCGTCCAGCGCGGGGACGCGGGCGCGGCGAGCACGGTGACCGGGACGCCCCTCGGGAGGGGCCGGCGTTCGCGGAGGGCGAGGAGCTCGGCGGCGACGGCCCGGTAGTGCGTGTTCTCCAGCAGGGCGCCGCGCAGCACCCGGGAGGTCGCGTAGCAGCGGCGTACCAGCGCGGCGGGGGCGGGGTCCGGCGCGTGGCCGGGCCGGGAGAGGCGGACCACGGCGCGGCGGGTGAGCGGGCCGAGCGCGGCGGGCGCCCCGGTGGCGCGGAGCACGGCGGCGGCGGCACGCGCCAGGGCGGTCCGGACGGCCGGGGCGGCGGGCGCCCGGGCGTGCTCCTCGACGGACGTGTCGACGAGGACCACCCCGGCGGTCCGCTCCGGGTGGAGCCGGGCGAACGCCTCGGCGTGGAACCCGGCGATGGAGTGCCCGACGACGGTCGCGGGCCCGTCGAGCCGGAGGGCGTCGAGGAGGCCCGCGATCCGGTGCGCCTCACCGGCAGCGGTGGGCGCCGCGGCGGCCGGGCCGCTCAGGCCGTGGCCGGGCCGGTCGAAGCGGACGACGGTGCGGTGCGGTGCCAGCAGCGGGACGTCGGGGTCCCAGTCGAACCAGCTCATGGCGAGCCCGGCGCCGAGCACGCAGACCGGGCCGCCGCCCTCCACGACCACGTGGTGGGGCACTCCCCCGACCCGTACGAACCCCGACCACGCGAAGCTCATCCGTTCCCCCTCGCCGCCGCGTGCACCGGAGGTCAGACTGCCATGCGCGGGGCACGGGGAGCGCCGGGGCATCGTGTCGCTCTGACGATTACACTGGCCGGCGTGCCTCAACTACGCCTCGCCCTGAATCAGATCGACTCGACCGTCGGCGATCTCGCCGCGAACGCCGAGGCGATCGTCCACTGGACCCGGCACTCCGCCGAGCAGGGAGCGCATCTGGTCGCGTTCCCCGAGATGGTGGTGACCGGCTACCCCGTCGAGGACCTGGCCCTGCGGTCGTCCTTCGTCGAGGCGTCCCGCAGCGCGCTGCGGGCACTCGCCGCGCGGCTCGCCGACGAGGGATACGGAGAGCTTCCGGTGATCGTCGGTTATCTGGACCGCTCGGAGAAGGCCCAGCCCCGGTACGGCCAGCCCGCCGGCGCGCCGCGGAACGCCGCCGCGGTGCTGTACGGCGGGGACGTGGTGCTGTCGTTCGCCAAGCACCACCTGCCGAACTACGGAGTCTTCGACGAGTTCCGGTATTTCGTGCCCGGCGACACCATGCCCGTCGTCCGGGTCCACGGGGTCGACGTCGCGCTCGCCATCTGCGAGGACCTGTGGCAGGAGGGCGGCCGGGTGCCGGCCGCCCGCAGCGCGCACGCGGGCCTGCTGGTCTCGGTCAACGCCTCGCCGTACGAGCGGAACAAGGACGACGTCCGTCTGGAGCTGGTGCGCAAGCGTGCCCAGGAGGCCGGTTGCACCCTCGCCTACCTGGCGATGATCGGCGGTCAGGACGAGCTGGTCTTCGACGGCGACTCGATCGTGGTGGACAAGGACGGCGAGGTCGTCGCGCGGGCGCCGCAGTTCGCGGAGGGCAGCGTGGTGCTGGACCTCGACCTGCCGGCCGCCTCCCCCGATGCGCCGACGGGCGTCGTCGACGACGGCCTGACCATCGAGCGGGTGGTCCTGTCGGAGGAGCCGCTCCCGGCGTACGAGCCGGAGCTGACCGGCGGGTACGCGGAGCGGCTGGACGACGACGAGGAGGTGTACACCGCGCTGGTGGTGGGCCTTCGCGCGTACGCCGCGAAGAACGGTTTCCGCTCCGTGCTGATCGGCCTGTCCGGCGGCATCGACTCGGCGCTGGTCGCGGCGATCGCCTGTGACGCGCTGGGCGCGCAGAACGTGTACGGCGTGTCGATGCCGTCGAAGTACAGCTCCGACCACTCCAAGGGTGACGCGGCGGAGCTGGCCCGCCGCACGGGGCTGAACTTCCGCACCGTGCCGATCGAGCCGATGTTCGACGCGTACATGGGCTCGCTGGGCCTGACGGGGCTCGCGGAGGAGAACCTCCAGTCGCGGCTGCGCGGCACGATGCTGATGGCGATCTCCAACCAGGAGGGTCACATCGTGCTCGCGCCGGGCAACAAGTCGGAGCTGGCGGTGGGCTACTCGACGCTCTACGGCGACTCGGTCGGCGCGTACGGGCCCATCAAGGACGTGTACAAGACGACGGTCTTCCGCCTCGCGCGGTGGCGCAACCGGGCGGCCGAGGAGCGGGGCCAGACCCCGCCGATCCCGGAGAGCTCCATCTCCAAGCCGCCCAGCGCCGAGCTGCGCCCCGGGCAGGTCGACACGGACTCGCTGCCGGACTACGACGTCCTGGACCGGATCCTGGAGCTGTACGTCGACCGCGACCAGGGCAAGGACGCGATCGTCGCCGCCGGCTTCGACGAGGAGCTGGTGACGCGGACGCTGCGCATGGTGGACACGGCGGAGTACAAGCGGCGCCAGTACCCGCCGGGCACCAAGATCTCGGCCAAGGGCTTCGGCAAGGACCGGCGGCTGCCGATCACGAACCGCTGGCGGGAGACGACGACGGGCTGACCCCCGCCCGGTCCTCGGCGAGGGGGCTTCCCGCGACGACGCGGGAGGCCCCCTTCGCCGTGTCCATGAGCCCGGCCGTGACGGCGATCGCCAGGCCCGCCACCGCCAGGGCCGCGCCGACCAGCGCCGGTGAGGTCCAGCCCCAGCCCGCGGCGATGGCGGTGCCGCCGAGCCAGGCGCCGCCCGCGTTGGCGAGGTTGAACGCCGAGTGGTTGGAGGCGGACGCCAGGGTGGGGGCGTGCCGGGCCTTGTCCATGACGAGCATCTGGAGCGGGGTGGTGGTCATGAAGCCGACCGCGCCGAGCACGGCCACCAGGACCAGGGCGGCCCACTGCACGTGCATGGTGAGGCGGAACGTCACCAGCACCACCGCGAGCGCGGCGAGCGACCCGTACAGCGTGGGCCGCAGCGCCCGGTCGGTGAGGGGGCCCGCGACGAGGGCGCCCAGGGTCATGCCGATGCCGAAGAGGGCGAGGACCAGGGTGACGGAGGACTCGCCGAAGCCCATGACCTCGGTGGTCATCGAGGCGAGGTAGGCGTAGACGGCGAAGACGCCCGCGAAGCCGAAGACGGCCGTCAGCAGCCCGAGCAGCACCTGCCGGTCGCCCAGCGCCCGCAGCTCGCGGCCGAGGCTCTGGCGCTCGTCGACGGGGACGTACGGGACGAGCGCGGCGAGCGCGGCCATGGCGACCAGGCCGATCACGGTGACGACCAGGAAGGTGGCGCGCCAGCCGAGGTGCTGGCCGAGCAGGGTCGCGGCGGGTACGCCCACGATGTTGGCGACGGTCAGGCCGAGGAACATGGTGGCGACCGCGCGTGCCTGCCGGCCCTCACGGACCAGGCGGGCGGCGACGACCGCGCCGACGCCGAAGAACGCGCCGTGCGGCAGTCCGGCCAGTATCCGCGCGGCGACGAGCGTGCCGAAGCCGGGTGCGAGGGCGGAGGCGAGGTTGCCGACGGTGAACAGCGCCATCAGCAGCAGGAGCATCCGCCTGCGCGGGAGCCGGGAGCCGAGGGCGGTGAGCAGGGGGGCGCCGACGACGACGCCGATCGCGTACGCCGAGACCAGGTACCCGGCGGTGGGGACGGAGGTGTGCAGGTCGTCCGCGACATTGGGGAGGAGCCCCATCATCACGAACTCGGTCGTGCCGATGCCGAAGGCGGCTGTGGCCAGGGCGAGCAACGCCAGGGGCATGGGAGAGTGCCTTTCGAGACGCGACGTGCCGGGGTCGCGGTGCTAGCTCCCGGCGCCTTAAGTTCCCTTACTGAACAAATGGCCTCACGCCAGTTGTTCCCCGAAGTGAACGCCGGATTGCCGCCGCGTCTCGAGATCGAAGGTCAGAGCGTGACGCGTGCTGCGATCGGCAGGTGGTCGCTCTCCGTCGCCGGCAGCGTCCACGACGCCACCGGCTCGACGCCCTTCACCAGGATCTGGTCGATCCGCGTCATCGGGAAGGCGGCCGGCCAGCTGAAGCCCATACCGTCACCGGCGGCGCCCTGCGTGGACCGCATCTGGGACGTGACGGCGTTGAGCGACCGGTCGTTCATCGTGCCGTTGAGGTCACCGAGCAGGATCACCTTGCCCAGCTCCTCGCGGACGATCGCCTCCCCCAGCGCGTCGGCGCTGTCGTCACGCTGGTTGGCCGTGAACCCGGCGTTCAGCTTGACCCGCACGGAGGGCAGGTGGGCCACGTAGACCGCGACCTCGCCCTGGGGCACGGTCACGGTGGCGCGCATCGCCCGCGTCCACCCCAGCCGGATGTCCACCGGGCGGCTGTCGCTCATCGGGTGCTTGCTCCACAGGCCGACGGTGCCCTGGACCGAGTGGTACGGGTACGTGTCGGCGAGCGCCCGCTCGTACACCGGGACCATGCCGGGCTTGAGCTCCTCCAGCGCCACGACGTCCGCCCCCGAGCCGGCGATCCGGCGGGCGGTGCCCTCGGGGTCCGGATTGTCGGCGTTGACGTTGTGCGAGACGACCATCAGGTCGCCCCCGGCGCCCGACTTGTCGGTGACCAGCCCGCCGAAGAAGTTGAGCCAGATGACGCCGGGCAGCAGGGCGGCGATCAGCGCGGTGGCCGAACGGCGCAGCACGGCGGCCACGAGGATCACCGGAATGAAGACGCCGAGCCACGGCAGGAACGTCTCCGTCAGGCTGCCCAGGTTGCCGATCTTGTTCGGGATCTGGGCGTGGAAGACCATCAGGAGCGCGAGCAGCACGGCGGACGCCGCGAGGAGGGTGCCCCGGCGCCAGACGCCGGGGTCGTGGCGCCAGCGGTCGAGCACCGACCGGACCCGGGATCCGGTGCGCCGCTGCTCCCGCGCGCCGCCGTTCCCCGTCTCCGTCATGTCCACCCGCGTCATGCCGCCGTCCTCACTGCCTTGCTCGTCGTGCTCTGTCGTACGTCCCGCCCCGTCCCGACCCTAGGGGATCACGGGACGGCCGTACTGCCACGAGGACGATGAGGCGTCACGCCGGGTTCCGGGGGTCGCGGCCGGATCGCGAGCTGTGACAGAACGCGCACAAACGGGCCCGGCCGCCCCGTGCCCGCCGGCCGGGCGGAGATGGCCGCGGGCCCACTTCCCCCCGCACGGCACGAAGTGCCACCATGGATGTGGTCCGGGGACGCCGTGAGGGCGCCTCGAGATGACGAAGGAGCCGTTCACATGACGCTTCAGGCTGCCCCGAAGCAGCCCGCCGACAGCGCCAAGGCGCTGTACGGCGGCAAGGGAACCCGCCGCATCACCGTGCTCGACCTCGCCGGCGCCAAGGAGCGCGGCGAGAAGTGGCCCATGCTCACCGCCTACGACGCGATGACCGCCTCCGTCTTCGACGAGGCCGGCATCCCGGTGATCCTGGTCGGCGACTCGATGGGCAACTGCCACCTCGGCTACGACACCACCGTGCCCGTCACGATGGACGAGATGACCCTGCTCTCCGCCGCCGTCGTACGGGGCACCAAGCGCGCCCTGGTCGTCGGCGACCTGCCCTTCGGCTCGTACCAGGAGGGCCCCGTGCAGGCCCTGCGCTCGGCGACGCGGCTGGTGAAGGAGGCGGGCGTCGGCGCGATCAAGCTGGAGGGCGGCGAGCGCTCGCTGCCGCAGACCGAGACGCTGGTCCAGGCCGGTATCCCGGTGATGTCGCACCTGGGTCTGACCCCGCAGTCCGTCAACACCATGGGCTACCGGGTGCAGGGCCGCGGCGACGAGGCCGCCCACCGGCTGCTGTGCGACGCCAAGGCCGCCCAGGACGCGGGAGCCTTCGCGGTGGTGCTGGAGCTGGTCCCGGCCGAACTCGCCGCCGAGGTCACCCGGTCCCTGCACATCCCGACCATCGGCATCGGCGCGGGACCCGACACCGACGCGCAGGTCCTGGTGTGGACCGACATGGCCGGACTCACCGGCGGCAAGGTGCCACGCTTCACCAAGCAGTACGCCGACCTCCGGCAGACGCTCGGCGACGCGG
Organism: Streptomyces gobitricini; assembly: GCF_039532985.1. Taxonomy (NCBI): domain Bacteria; kingdom Bacillati; phylum Actinomycetota; class Actinomycetes; order Kitasatosporales; family Streptomycetaceae; genus Streptomyces; species Streptomyces gobitricini. Next base: position 15,836 of record NZ_BAAASR010000002.1, read on the forward strand.
CACGCGCGTTCGCCGGCGAGGTGGTCGGCGGAACGTTCCCGCAGGAGGAGCACACCTTCCACTAGCCACTCCCGGTACAGACGACGGCCCGCCGACTTCCCCCATCGGCGGGCTGTCGGCTTGTACGGGCGGGCGTAGGCTGGAAGTCGGACTCGGGGACCCACGCTCAACCCCGCCAGGAGGCGGTCATCATGCCCGGAATCGTGCGCAAGAACTTCGACTCCGCGGACGAGGTCCGGCCGTTCGAGGACGGCAAGGGCGAACTCGATCTCGTCAACACCGACAGGGGCCCGGTCGGCCGGGCCGTCTTCGAGCCGGGCTGGCAGTGGTCCCGGCACGTCAAGCCCCTCGCCGGTACCGACAGTTGCCAGGCCGCGCACGCGGGTTACGTGGTCAGCGGCCGGATGAAGGTCGTCATGGACGACGGCACCGAGGACGAGGTCGGCCCCGGTGACTTCACCGCCATCGAACCCGGTCACGACGCGTGGGTCCTCGGGGACGAGCCCTGCGTCATGCTCGACTGGGTCGGGTTCGGCGACTACGCGGTCTCCGCGTAATCGGCCTCCTGAGCCGTGGCGCCCGGCCGACGGCGCCGCGCGGGCGAGCGGCGAGCGGGTCTGTCGGTGCCGCGTCGGTGGCGTCCCGCCGCTGTCGGTGAGGTGTCGGTGGCGGCTGGTGCCATGAGGGCATGACGCGATCCGACACCAACGCCGTCGAGGTACGAGGCCTCGTCAAGCACTACGGCGACACCAGAGCGCTGGACGGGGTGGATCTCGACGTACGCGAGGGCACCGTCCTGGGCGTGCTCGGCCCCAACGGCGCCGGGAAGACCACCCTTGTCCGCTGCCTGTCCACCCTGATCGTCCCGGACGCCGGGACCGCCACGGTGGCCGGCTACGACGTCGTACGCCAGCCGCGGCAGCTGCGCCGCACGATCGGGCTCACCGGACAGTACGCGTCGGTCGCCGAGAAGCTGACGCACTCCGGCGGCATGCGGCGCCGCCTCGACCTGGCCGCCTCCATGATCGGCCGCCCGGCCGTCCTCTACCTGGACGAGCCGACCACGGGCCTGGACCCCCGGACCCGGAACGAGGTGTGGGACGAGGTCCAGCGGATGGTCGCCGAGGGCGTGACCGTCCTGCTCACCACCCAGTACATGGAGGAGGCCGAGCGGCTGGCGCACGAGCTCACCGTGATCGACCGGGGCGGGTCATCGCCGGCGGCGGGGTCGACGAACGCAAGGCGAAGGCCGGCGGACGCGCCCTCCGCATCCGGCCAGCCGACCCCGGCGAACTGCCCATGATGGCGCGGGCGCTGGACGACGCCGGGCTGTCCGGCGTCGCGGGGGCGCGGTCGTCCCCGACGAGGGCCGGCTCTACGTACCGATCCGCAGCGACGGACAACTGACCGCGGCCGTCGGCCTGCTGGGCGCGCGGGGCTTCGGCCTCGCCGACAGCGACACGCATCTGCCCAGCCGCTCCCCGGCGCGGGCCGGCGCGCGGACCGCCCGGTCGAGGCCGTCGGCGTACCGCCCGTCGAGAATGTCGAGCCAGGCGAGTACGCCGAGCGGGAAGCCCTCCACGAGCGACAGGGCCATCGGCGGCGAAGTCGCCCAGCAGTGCGTCCGGTTGCTCCCGGGCCTCGCCGGTGCGGCCGGTGCGGCCGGTGCCGCCGGTGCAGCCGGTGCCGCCGGTGCAGCCGGTGCCGCCGGTGCGGCCGGTGCGGCCGAGCCACATCGCCAGGTACAGGAGCGCGGCTGGGACGGCCTCGTGCCCGGCGCCGCGGCCGCGCGCCAGGACGTCGCGGAGGATGGCCTCGCTCCCGGCGCCCCGGCCGGTCTCGGTGAGCGTCCCGGCGTACCGGACGCTCAGCAGCGCCACCTGGGCCTGCGCGCCGAGCCGTTCGGCGTGGCCGACGGCCGCCGCGAAGTCCTCCGCCGCCCCCCGCGAACTCGCCGCGCCGCTCGCCGGCCTCGGCGCGGGCCGACAGCGCCGGCGCACCGTGAGGAGCGCGCGCAGCCGTGCCCCGCCCACCGGTACGGCGGAGCCGTCCGCGCGGTGGACCTGCGGGGGACCGAGTACGGAGATGCGCACCGCCCATTCTCCTTCCCTCCGCCGTTCGTGCCGCGTCCGGTACGGTCGACCGGTCCGCACCCGCCCGTCCCGCCTTTCAGGAGCGCCGCCCATGGCCACCGCCACCTCCCGCACCAGCGACCGGAGGGTCAGCCCCGTCTTCCTGGGGATCGCCGCCATCATGGCGGTCACCGGATGGGCGGTGTGGACGGGCTTCTCGGCCGACCTGGGCCTCGCCGTCTTCCTCTTCGTGACGTCCGGGTGGATCGTCTCGCTCTGTCTCCACGAGTACGCGCACGCCCGCACGGCGCTGCACGGCGGCGACCTCACCATCGGCGCGAAGGGTTACCTCACGCTCAACCCGCTGAAGTACACGCACGCGCTGCTGAGCATCGTGCTGCCGGTGGCGTTCGTGATCATGGGCGGCATCGGACTGCCCGGCGGCGCCGTCTTCATCGAGCGGCACCGCATCCGGGGCCGGTGGAAGCACAGTCTGGTCTCCGCGGCCGGGCCGCTGACGAACGTCCTGTTCGCCCTGGTGTGCACCGCCCCGTTCTGGCTGGGCACGCTGGACGGTGTGCCGTTCGGCTTCCGCTTCGCCCTGGCGTTCCTGGCGCTGTTGCAGGTGACGGCCGCGATCCTGAACTTCCTGCCGGTGCCGGGCCTGGACGGTTACGGGGTGGTGGAGCCGTGGCTGTCGTACAGGATCCGCCGCCAGGTGGAGCCGTTCGCCCCGTTCGGTCTGCTCGCGGTGTTCGCGCTGCTCTTCGTGCCGGAGATCAACCACGCCTTCTTCGGGCTGGTCGACACCGTCCTGCAGGCGCTGGGCGTGCGGGACGTGGATACGTACTGCGGGCAGGACCTGTACCGCTTCTGGCAGGAGCGGAACGCCCTCTGCGAGGAGGTCGTCAGCCAGTGACCTTCGCCCGGCGGTGGTAGTACCACGCCATGTTCGAGGAGACGCCGGCCAGCAGCACCCAGATGATGCCGAGCCAGGTGCCCTGGACGAAGGAGACCACCGCCGCGGCGGCGGCGAGGACGCAGACGGCGAGGGCGTACAGAGCGAGGCGGGGCATGGGGGACGGCTCCTGTCGGGGTACGGCGTGCGACGTGCCCGTCCAGTGTCCCCCATGCGCCTCGGCCGTCAGACCTCCGTCACGCGCAGGCCGGCGTGGACCTTGTAGCGGCGGTTGACCGAGATCAGGTTGGCGACCAGCGACTCGACCTGGTGGGCGTTGCGCAGCCGCCCGGCGAAGACGCCCCGCATACCGGGGATGCGGCCCGCGAGGGCCTGCACGATGTCGGTGTCGGCGCGCTTCTCGCCCAGCACCATCACATCCGTCTCGATCTCCTCCACCGACTCGTCCTGGAGGAGGACGGCGGACAGGTGGTGGAAGGCGGCGGTGACGCGCGAGTCGGGCAGCAGGGCGGCGGCCTGCTCGGCGGCGCTGCCCTCCTCGGGCCTGAGGGCGTAGGCGCCCTTCTTGTCGAAGCCGAGGGGGTTGACGCAGTCGACGACGAGCTTGCCGCGCAGCTCCTCGCGGAGCGACTCCAGGGTCTTGGCGTGCCCCTCCCACGGCACGGCGACGATCACAATGTCGCTGCGCCGCGCGCACTCGGCGTTGTCGGCGCCCTCGACGCCCCGGCCCAGGTCGGCGGCGACCGCCTGGGCACGCTCGGCCGCCCGCGAGCCGATGATCACCTGCTGGCCGGCGCGGGCGAGGCGGTGGGCGAGGCCGCGGCCCTGGTCGCCGGTGCCGCCGAGGACACCGACGACGAGCCCGGAGACGTCGGGAAGGTCGTACGGATCAGTAGTCATGGTCCCGACATTACGGGGCGCGCCCCCGTGCGGGTGACGCGACGCCGAACGCCCGCGCGGTGCCCGTGGGGAGGGGCAGGATACGGCGCCATGGATGCCGTACGTGTCGCGCTGCTGCGTGAGGTTCTGGACGGTACGGAGTGGCCCGCGGCGGCCCGCCGGTTCGCCGGGGTCCTGCGGTCCTCCGTGGTGCCGCAGGGCGGCGGGCTGCTGCTGGTGGGTACGGAGCGGTACGAGCCGTGGCACCTGGCCGCGCACCTGGTCGACGAGGCGGCCTGGTCGGGCCGGCCGGAGCTGGCGCCCACGCTGGTGCGGCACGGGGCGCGGCCGGCCGGCCCGGCGCACCTCGCGGTGGGCCTCGGGCGGCTGGAGGCGGCCGGGCGGGGCGAGACGCTGCTGGTGGTGGCGCCGGAGCGGCCGGGTGGCGGCCTGCTGGAGCGGGTGCACGACGCGCGGCGGGCGGGCGCGACGGTGCTGTCGCTGGACGGCGGCGACCGGGAGGTGCGGGGACTGGCGCACGAGGCGCTGACGGTGACGGAGGCGGACGACGTGGACCTCGACGTGGTGCAGCACCTGGTGAGCGCGGCGGCGGGTGAGAACACCCTGCCGGCCGCCCGGCCCGGCCGCCGACGCTTCCGGGACCGTCTGGCCCGCCTGACCGACCACCTGACGGCCCCGCCACCGCAGCACTGGTGACGCTGCCGCAGCGAGTCCACAACCCGGCTGCCGACGCCCGCCACCGCATGGCCCGGCGGGCTCCCGGTTCGGCCGCCGGTTGCCGCCGCCGCGCGGCCCGGGCTAGGGGACACCCGGCCGCCCGGCCCGGCCGCCGACGCTTCCGGGACCGTCCGGCCCGCCTGACCGACCGCCTGACGGCCCCGCTGCCCGGCCTCTCCGTGGCGTTCGCCCCGGGCCACGGGCCCCGGGGCTTCCGGCCCGTCGGGCCGGGCCCGCCCGCGTACGCCGGTCACGGCCCCGC
>NZ_BAAASR010000002.1:20765-111824 GCF_039532985.1 Streptomyces gobitricini
CGGCCGCCGTGGCCCGCCGCCGCGTCACCGGGCGGGAAGCGGTGACCGCGACGGGGGCCGGGGCTGCCGAGTCCGGAGCGGTCCGCCGCCGGCCGGGGCCTCAGCGGTTCGCCGGAGGGACTTCCGGGTGGCTGCCCGCCCCTGCGGAGGAGCCGGGGCCTTCCCGCCCCGTGGGCCCGCCGGGGGCCGTCAGGGCGTGCCGTCCTCGGGGGTGTCCTTGGCGTCGTGCCATTTGGGGTCGGTCTCCCACTGGAGGTTGCGCTCCCGAGCGGTCTCCATGGCGTGGGACGCCTCCTCACGCGTCGCGTACGGCCCGAAGCGGTCCGCGGCGCGGCACTCCGGGCCCTCCTCGACCCTTCCGTGCTTCAGGCAGTAGTACCACTCGCCCGGCTTCCCGACAGTGCGCTTCTTGAACAGGGCCATCTCGGCTCCTTCCTCTGTCGCAAGGGTGCCCCCGCGACGCCTGGTTAGACTCGCTGGCATGTCTGGCCAGTCGCTGCTCGTACCAGGGGAACTCTCCCCCGCCCGTTCCGTCCCCGGATCCATCCGCCGCCCCGAGTACGTGGGCAAGCCCGCCCCGGCGCCGTACACCGGCCCGGAGGTGCAGGACGCCGACACCATCGAGCGGATGCGTATCGCGGGCCGCATCGCCGCGCAGGCGATGGAGGAGGCCGCCAAGCGCATCGCGCCGGGTGTGACCACGGACGAGCTGGACCGGGTCGCGCACGAGTACATGTGCGACCACGGCGCCTACCCGTCGACGCTCGGCTACCGGGGCTTCCCGAAGTCCCTGTGCTCCTCGGTCAACGAGGTCATCTGCCACGGCATCCCCGACTCCACCGTCCTGCGCGACGGCGACATCGTGAACCTCGACGTGACGGCGTACATCAACGGCGTCCACGGCGACAACAACGCCACCTACCTGTGCGGCGACGTGGACGAGGAGTCCCGGCTGCTCGTCGAGCGGACCCGCGAGTCGCTCAACCGCGCCATCAAGGCGGTCAAGCCGGGGCGCCAGATCAACGTCATCGGCCGGGTCATCGAGTCGTACGCCAAGCGCTTCGGCTACGGGGTGGTGCGGGACTTCACCGGGCACGGGATCAACTCGTCGTTCCACTCCGGTCTGATCATCCCGCACTACGACTCCCCGCACGCCACCACGGTCATCCAGCCCGGCATGACGTTCACCATCGAGCCGATGCTGACGCTGGGCACCCACGAGTACGACATGTGGGACGACGGCTGGACCGTCGTCACGAAGGACCGCAAGCGGACCGCGCAGTTCGAGCACACGCTCGTGGTCACGGAGACGGGTGCCGAAATCCTGACGTTGCCCTGACGCGGCGGGCGGGTAGTCTTTTACCGACAGGTCGTCGGGAACCGGTTGACTGAGGTTTGCCTGAGCAGGAAGATCGACGGTAGTGGCGGTCCCGGCCGCCACGTCCCGTCCCCACCGGTCCCCGGAGGCCCGCCTTGGACGCACGCGGCACCGCCACCCCGTTCTCGACGCTCATCCGCACCGCATCGCACCAGCAGCACACCGAAGCGGAGAACTCGACCTTCATGAGCGACCTGCTCGGCGGGCGGCTCGGCATGGACGCCTACGCCCGCTACACCGAGCAGCTGTGGTTCGTGTACCGGGCCCTGGAAGACGCCGCCGACGCACTGCGGGACGACCCGGTGGCCGGGCCGTTCATCCAGCCGGAGCTGTTCCGCACCCCGGAGCTGGAGCGGGACCTCGCGCACCTGCGCGGCGCCGGGTGGCGCGCGGCCCTCACGCCGCTGCCGGCCACCGCCGCGTACGCCGCCCGCGTCGAGGAGTGCGCCCGGACCTGGCCCGCCGGGTACGTGGCGCACCACTACACGCGGTACCTGGGCGACCTGTCCGGCGGCCAGATCATCCGGGACAAGGCCGAGCGGACGTGGGGCTTCGCCCGCAAGGGCGACGGCGTGCGGTTCTACGTCTTCGAGCAGATCCCCAACCCGGCCGCGTTCAAGCGGGGTTACCGCGAGCTGCTGGACCGGGTCGAGGCGGACGACCTGGAGAAGCAGCGGATCGTCGACGAGTGCAGGCGCGCCTTCGACTTCAACGGCGCGGTCTTCCGCGAGCTGGGCGCCGAGTTCCCGCTGAGCGCGTGACCACCGCCTCCCCGCCCGGGCGCCGCCCGGGGCTCAGCGCCTGACCTCGCGCACCCGGCCGCCGAGCTCGATCGTGCCGTCGGGGCCGGGGGCCGTCAGCAACTGCGACCCCCGGCCCTGCGTGATGTTCAGCGCCCTGCCCAGACGGGCGGTGAGCAGCAGGGCGGCGGCGCCGGTCGCCTCGTCCTCCTCGATGCCGTCGCCGCGCCCCGGGAACGCCCGCGCCCGCACCCGGCCGGCCGCCTCGTCCTCCCACGCCCACGCGTAGACCCACTCCCCCGGCGGCGGCACGTCCAGCGCGTCCACCTCGCGGGCCGACGCGTACCGGCGCACCGTCCGTTCCGGTGCCCACTCGGCGCGGGCCGTGATCCAGGTGAACTCGCCGTCGTTCCGTGTCCAGACCTCGCCCGCCGGCGGGTTCAACACCTCCAGGTCGAGCAGCCAGGCGGTACCCACGAGCGGGTGCCCGGCGAACGGCAGGCGCACGCCGGGCGTGTAGATGTCGACGACCCCGCGGTCGGGGTCGTCGACGAACACGGTCTCGCTGAACCCCAGCCGCTTGGCGAACGCCTGCCGGGACGCCTCGTCGGGGTGGGACCGCCCGTCGCGCACGACACCGAGGAGGTTGCCGTGGCGACCGTCGCCCCCGCAGAAGACGGCGACCACGTCGTATGCAGTGTTCACCCGGGCATTGAAGCACGCGGGTGGGGCGCGGGGCCCGGGGCCCGGAGGCGGCGGTGCGGGCACCGTATCCGGTCCCGGCGCTCGGGCTGTCCCCGGCCCCGGTAGGGTTCGGACGGTCAGTGGGGGTCGAGGAGCAGAAGGCAACCGATGAGAAGGCTGGGTCGGGGTCGGGCGGCGGGGCTCGCGGCGACGACGGTGGCGACGGTACTGGCGCTGACGGCGAGCGGGTGCGTGACGGTGCACGGTGAGCTGGAGGTCGTCCCGGCGGCGACGAGGACCGAGGCGGCGGAAGCCCTCACGGCGTTCACCGACGCGTACAACGCGGCCGACAAGGCCTTCGACCCGGCTCTCGACGCGGGGCGGGTCACCGGCGCGCTGGGAGCGATCAACCAGGCGGGGTTGAAGTCCCGGAGTGTCACCAGCCCGGGCGGCAACCCCGCCCACCGGCCCCTGCGGCTCACCGACGCGCGGTTCGCCATACCGAAGAAGGCGGGCTGGCCGCGCTGGTTCGTCGCTGACACGGACTCCAATCGGGACACGGACAGCGGCGCGGACGACACCCGCTGGGTGCTGGTCTTCGTGCGCAACGGGCCCGAGCAGCTGTGGGAGGTCGCCTACCTGCAGATCCTGCCCGCCGGCGGGGTACCGAAGTTCCGGACGGACCAGGAGGGATGGGCGGAGCCGGTCGCGCCGGACTCCACCGCGCTGGCGGTGGCGCCGAAGGACCTGAGCGAGGAGTACACCTCGTACCTCCAGACCGGTAAGCCGGCCCACTTCGCCGCCGGGCCGCACACGTCGGCGTGGCGCGAGGAGCGAGCGCAGATCGCCAAGCGGCCGGGGCTGGCCACGCAGTACGTGGACCAGCCGCTGGACACCGCCGACTACGCGCCGCTGGGCCTGACGACGCAGGACGGCGGCGCCCTGGTCTTCTTCGCGACACGGTTCTACGACCGGCAGGTGGCTGCCAAGGGCTACCGGCCGAAGGTCAGCCCCGAGGTGCGGGCGCTGATGACGGGCGAGGTCACGAGCACCCTCACCAAGGAGTGGGTGTCCAGCCAGGCGGTGCTGGTGAAGCCGGCCGGCGCGGAGTCGGACCAGGTCACGATCGTGGCCCGGCTCCAGGGCGTGATCGCCGCGACGGGTTCGTGACGCCCCTCGGCGCCGAGCGGCTCGGGAAGCCGCACGTCAGCGCGGACGCGGCCCATGGTGCCCTGTGCGGCGGCGCGGATGCGGCCCCTGGCGCCCTGTGCGGCGTGAGCGCGGGCAGTGACGCCGTGCGTCAGCGCGGGCCAGGGACGCCGTTCACCGGCTGAGCGGCCAGGCCACCGAGTGGTGGTCGTCCTGCCCGTCGTACTGGTCGGCGTGACGCGCGCAGGCGTCGGTGAGCGCCTCCAGCAGCGTCAGCGGGTCCGGCAGCGGGTTCTCCGGGCCGCGTACCCAGTTCACGCCCAGCTCGCCGGCGAGACGGGCCGGGGGCACCAGGACATAGGAGCCGCGGCAGTGCCAGCGCAGTCCCGGGTGCTCGTCCATGGTCTCGGGGTGGCAGTCCAGCTCGCACGGCCACCACTCGTCCTCGTCCTCGGGGGTGCCGCGGGTGGCGGTGAAGAACAGCATCCGGCCGTCCCCGGCCTCGGCGACCGGACCGACGTCGACGCCCTCGCCGAGCAGCCGCTCCAACGCGGCGCGACCGGCCTCCAGCGGAACGTCGAGGACGTCGTGGACCATGCCGGTCGCGGTGATGAAGTTGGCCTGCGGCTGGTCCTGCGCCCACCGCTCGATCTGCGCGCGGTCGGTGGTGGACTGCGTCTGCCAGGCGAAGGAGACGGGATGGCGGGCCGGGGTGGGACAGCCGATGCGCTCGCAGGAACATCGGTAGCCGACGGGATACGCGGCGGGGGCGAGCGGCAGGCCTGCGGCGGCGACGGCCCGGAGCAGATCCTCGCGGCTCGGGGTCTCGACGGCGCCCTTCTTCGGACGCCGGCGCAGCCACTGCGCGAGTTTGTTCTCCGTGCCGCGGTAGCGGCCGATACCGTCGCCCATCTATCCCCTCACACCTCTGCCGAGCCCTGCGGTCCCTGCCATGGTCCCACCATCCTGCGCCTTCGGTGACCGCAAGTCCGCAACCCGACCGCGGTGGCCCGTCCTCCACCACCGCGGAACGGGTCGGTTCGCACGGTTACGAGGCGGTTCGCCCCCCTTCGGAGGCGGCGGGGCGTGAGGAGCTCCACGCGGCGCGCACCCGGCCCGCGCGACCGGGGCTCACCGGGGGGCGAGGCCGTGCAGGGCGTATTCCACGAGACTGTCCGCGTACGCGTGGGTCAGCGGCGCGGTGCGGAGCAGCCACCGGTGGGCGAGCGGGCCGACGAAGAGCTCCAGGGCGATGCGCGGGTCGATCTCCCGGCGGACCTGGCCGGCCTCGCGGGCGGCGGACAGCCGCTTGACGTACAGCTGGAGCTGGGGTTCCAGCAACTGCTCGACGAACCGGGCGCCGAGCTCGGGGTTGACCACACCCTCGGCGGCCAGGGCCCGGGACGGGGCGTCGTGCCTGGGGTCGTTCAGCTCGTCGACCGTGGCCCGCAGCACGAACTTCAGGTCGGCCTCGAGGTCGCCGGTGTCCGGGATCTCCGTGTCCGCGTCGCCGCCGAGCGCCTCGTTGGCCTGGACCCCGAGGTCGACGAAGGCCTCCAGGAGGACGGCCGCCTTGGAGGGCCACCAGCGGTAGATGGTCTGCTTGCCGACCCCGGCGCGGGCGGCGATGCCCTCGATGGTGGTCCTGGCGTAGCCGACCTCTCCGACGAGGGCGAGGGCGGCGTCGTAGATGGCGCGGCGGGAGCGCTCGCTGCGGCGGGTGGAGTCGGGTGCCTTGGTGTCAGCCATGCTCCTCAATCTAGCAGCGGTGCGAGGCGAGACGTATCGTCTCTTGACAAGACGATACGTCTCGTTCACTCTGAGTACGTCAGAGAGACGGCCACGAACCGAACCGAACCGAAGGGAGCCCACCCATGACCCGTGGTGGAGCAGGAAGCATGCTGGGCGTAGGCGGCACCCGCCGGAAGCTCTCCCGCGCGGCCCTGCGCGGCAGTGGCGGCGGAGGTGTCGGCCGGGGTGTCGACCCGGCCGCGCAGAAGCGGGAGTTGCTGCGGAAACTGAAGGAGGGGCGTACGGCACACGGCGCTCGGTGAGCGCCGGCGTGAACTCACCCGTACGGTCCACTGCGCGAGGGCTCCGCACGGCGCACCATGGCATCCACGCACAGATCGTGCGCCTGCCGTCCGTGAGGAGCCTTCCTTGCCTCGTGACGCAACACCTCGCCGCTACCTGATGTGCCCACCCGCGCACTTCAGGGTGACGTACTCCATCAACCCCTGGATGGACCCCGCGAAACCGGTCGACCTGTCGCTCGCCCTGACCCAGTGGGAAGACCTGCGCGACCGGTACCTGTCGCTCGGCCACACCGTCGAGCTGCTGGAGCCCCGGCCCGACCTGCCCGACATGGTGTTCGCCGCCAACGGCGCCACCGTCATCGAGGGCCGGGTGCTCGGTGCCCGGTTCGCCTTCGCCGAGCGCGCCGCCGAGGCCGCGGTGCACCGCGCGTGGTTCCGTGCGCACGGGTTCACCGACGTGCGCGAACCGGACCACGTCAACGAGGGCGAGGGCGACTTCGCGGTCACCTCGACGTACGTCCTGGCGGGGCGCGGGTTCCGCTCCAGTCCGCTGTCGCACGACGAGGCACAGGAGTTCTTCGGGCGGCCGGTGATCGGCCTGGACCTGGTGGACCCCCGCTACTACCACCTGGACACGGCGCTGTGTGTCCTGGACGACGCGGCCGACGAGATCATGTACTACCCCGGCGCGTTCTCCCCCGGCAGCCGCTCGGTGCTGCGCCGGCTGTTCCCCGACGCGCTGATCGCCGAGGAGGAGGACGCCGCGGCGCTCGGGCTGAACGCGGTGAGCGACGGCAGACACGTACTGCTGCCGCAGGCCGCGGTGGGGCTGCTCCGGCCGCTGCGCGAGCGGGGGTTCGAGCCGATCGGCATGGACCTGGGCGAGCTGCTCAAGGGCGGTGGCAGCGTGAAGTGCTGTACGCAGGAGCTGCGCGCCTGACGGCCGGGCGGGGGCCGGGCGCGCACGGCCCGGCCCTTCCGTACCCGGCCCGTACCCGGTACGGCCCCGTACCCGTACCCGCGGGTACGGGGCGCGGGTACGGGTAGGGGTCCGCGGTCCGCGTGGTCAGTCGTCGAGCAGGATGCGGTACCGGGCGATGTCCCCGTGGAAGGTGAGCTCGGCCTGACCCTCGGCCTCCACGTACTTCCCCGTACCACCGGTGACCGCCGAGCGGCCCCCGTGCGGATGGCGGCCGAAGCGGTCGATGGTGTCGCTCAGGCTGATGCTGCCGTCGTCGGTGCGCAGCACCCGGTGGCACAGGGCGACGTACCCGTGGCGCGTCACGTCGACGGCGCTGCAGTGCGCCGACGCGTCACCGATCTTCTTGCCGGGCTTCCCCTTCTTGTTGGTGTACAGGTGGGAGTGCACGGTCCAGTCGGCGCCGACACGCACGCGCTCCGGCTTGCCGTCGGACTGCTTCACCGCCAGCCAGTCGAGCACCTTCACGGAGTCCTTCGGCGCGTCCTTCGGCGTGGGCTTCGGTGCCGCCACGGCGGTGAACGTCAGCGCGGTGGTGGCGAGCACCGCGGTGGTGGCGGCCACGACGCCGCCGGTGAGAAGCCGGGCGCGGGAGCGGGTGTGGGTGCGGGGCATGGAACCTCCAGGGAGTGGACGGAGCGGGAACGAGCCCACCTCAACTCCGCCGGAGCGCTCCGGGCAGCCGCCACGGGCACGACGTCACCCGCGTGGTCGCGCGCTGTCACCCCGTCAGCGGGGCGGCCACTCGTCCGCCCAGGCGGCGTCGCGGGCGGCCCTGTAGAGGGCGCCGTGCCGCTTGGTGACCGTCTCGCGGCGCAGCCCGTCGTCCTCGGTGCACAGGTCCAGCAGGACCTGGCCCTTGCGGATCTGGGGCTTGCGGGTGATCCGGGCCGGGGCGGGGGTCACGGGGAACCGGGTCGCCACGACATAGGCGAACTTCTCGTCCTCGTACGCGAGGGAGCCGCCCTTCACCTGGCGGTGGAGCGAGGAGCGGCTGACCCGGGTGGCGAAGTGGCACCAGTCGGTGCCCGGCTCGATGGGGCAGGCGCCGCTGTGCGGGCAGGGCGCGGCGACCGTCAGCCCGGCCGCGATCAACTGGTCGCGGGCGGCGATGATCCTCGCGTAGCCGTCGGGGGTGCCGGGTTCGACGATCACGACGGCCCGGGCGGCGCGGGCGGCCTCGGTGACGAGGTCGGCGCGGTCCTGGTCGGTGAGCTCGTTGAGGACGTACGACACGGTGACGAGGTCGGTGCTCTCGACGCGGAGTGCCGCACCGATGCGAGAACGCTGCCACGCGGCGGTCTCCAGGGCCGCGATCCCGGACGCCGCCGCGAGCTCGCGGCCCAGCTCCAGCGCCGGTTCGGCCCAGTCCAGCACGGTGGTGCGCGCCGAGGAGTCCCACGCCTCGGCGACGGCCCAGCTCGCGGCGCCCGTTCCGCCCCCGATGTCGGTGTGCGTGTCCGGCGCCCACTCCGGGGCGGCCTCCCTCAGCGCGTCCAGCGCCGCCCGTACCGCCTCGAACGTCGCGGGCATGCGGTAGGCGGCGTAGGCCGCGACGTCGGACCGGTCCCGCAGCACGGGAGCGCCGGTGGGGACCGTCCCGCGGTAGTGGGAGATGAGCCGGTCGACGGCCTGTGCCGCCTGCGTCGGCGGGAGCCCGTCGAGCAGCCCGGCGAGGGCGCCGCGCAGGGCTTCCGCGGTGGGGAGGGAGGCGTTCACCGATCCATGGTAGGCGGACCGGCGGCACGCTCCGCCGGCGGCCGGGAACGCCCCCGCCCCTCGACGCGCGAACGGCTCGGGCGTACGGCGGTTGCCGCGCCGGCCGCCCGTCGGCCGGGGGGGACGGTTACGCGGGGCGCGGCTGACGGTCCGGCCGCCGCTGCCGCCACGGGCGGCACAGGCCAAGGAAGCAGGCCACGGCGCCCAGCGCGCACGCCAGCTGGACCACGGCCATCGGTACCGCCGTCGCCTCGCCCGCGATGCCGACGAGCGGAGAGGCCACCGCGCCGATCAGGAACGAGGACGTGCCCAGCAGCGCGGAGGCCGACCCGGCCGCGTGCGGGGTGCGCATCAGGGCCTGGGCGTTGGTGTTGGGCATCGCCAGGCCCATCGCCGACATCAGGACGAACAGCCCGGCCGCCACCGGCACGAGCCCCACCTCGCCGAAGACCCCACTGGTCATCAGCAGCAGCGCGGCGGACGCCACGGTGATCACCGCGAGGCCGAAGCCGAGCGCCTTGTCCATGCTGACGCGGCCCACCAGCAGTTTGCCGTTGATCTGGCCGACCGCGACGAGCCCGACCGAGTTGATGCCGAACAGCAGGCTGAAGGTCTGCGGCGAGGCACCGTAGATCTCCTGCACCACGAACGGGCTGGCCGATATGTACGCGAAGAGGGCGGCGAAGGCGAGCCCGCCCGCGAGCATGTACCCGGAGAACACCCGGTCGGCGAGGAGTCCGCGCATCGTCCGCAGCGCTTCGCCCACCCCGCCGCCGTGCCGCCGGGCGGGCGGCAGCGTCTCACCGAGCCACTTCCAGACGACGAGGGTGAGCAGTACGCCGACCACGGTGAGGGCGTGGAAGACGCCGCGCCAGTCGGTGACCCGGAGGATCTGGGCACCGATGAGCGGGGCGATGATCGGGGCGACCCCGGAGATCAGCATGAGGGTGGAGAAGAACCGGGCCATCTCGACACCGTCGTACAGGTCACGCACCACCGCTCGGGCGATCACGATGCCGGCGGCGCCCGCGAGCCCCTGGAGCAGCCGGAACGCGATGAGCAGTTCGGGACTGGGCGCCAGGGCGCAGACGGCGGTGGCGGCGATGTACACGAGCATGCCGATGAGCAGGGGGCGGCGGCGCCCCCACCTGTCGCTCATGGGACCGACCACCAGCTGGCCGAGCGCCATGCCGGCGAGGCAGGCGGTCAGCGTGAGCTGGACGGTCGCCGCGGGCGCGTGCAGGGCCTGGGTGACCTCCGGCAGGGCCGGGAGGTACATGTCCATGGACAGCGGCGGCAGCGCGGTGAGCCCGCCCAGCACGAGCGTGACGAGCAGACCCGCCCGCCTCGCGGCAGCGGGCGTGCCGGTGCCGGTACCGGAGGCGGTGCCGGTGCCGGGGGTCTCCGGGGCCTGCTCGGTGGCCTTCGGGCGCTCGGTCGGTATGTGTCCTGGCGTACTCGGGCCGCTTTCCGGCATCTCATCTCCTGGTCGTGGGGGCCGCGCCTATGCTCTCAGCTCGTCAGCAGTCGTTGAAACCTCAATTTGAGGAGCTGGGTATGGGCGGGACCGTGCGGTGGGGCGTGCTGGCGACCGGGGGCATCGCGGCGTCGTTCACCACCGATCTGTTGCAGATGCCGGACGCCGAGGTGGTGGCCGTGGCGTCCCGTGCCGCCGCGTCGGCGGAGGCGTTCGCCGAGCGGTTCGGGATACCGAGGGCGTACGGGAGCTGGGCGGACCTGGCGGCGGACGGCGGCGTGGACGTCGTGTACGTGGCGACGCCGCACTCGGCGCACCGGGAGGCGGCCGGGCTGTGCCTGGAGGCGGGCCGGGCGGTGCTGTGCGAGAAGCCGTTCACGCTGAACGCGCGTGAGGCGGAGGAGCTGGTGGCGCTCGCCCGGGAGCGCGGGCTGTTCCTGATGGAGGCCATGTGGATGTACTGCGGGCCGGTCGTCCGGCGGCTGGTGGAGCTGGTGCGGGACGGGGCGGTCGGTGAGATCCGGTCCGTCCACGCGGACTTCGGGCTGGTGGGGCCCGCCGACCCCGGGCACCGGCTGCGGGACCCGGCGGTGGGTGGCGGCGCGCTGCTCGACCTCGGCGTCTACCCGGTGTCGTTCGCGCAGCTGCTGCTGGGCGAACCGGACCGCGTCCAGGCGGACGCGCTGCTGTCGCCGGAGGGCGTGGACCTGAACACGGGGATGCTGCTCGGCTGGGACTCGGGGGCGACGGCGTCGCTGTCGTGCTCGCTCGTGGCGGACACGCCGCTGACCGCGTCGGTGTCCGGGACCAAGGGCCGCATCGAGTTCCCGCGCGGCTTCTTCTACCCGGAGGGGTTCGTCCTGCACCGGGAGGGGCGTGAGCCGGAGGAGTTCACGGTGGCCGGGCGGCGCGACAGCCTCCAGCACGAGGCGGCGGAGGTGATGCGCTGCCTGCGGGCGGGCGAGACGGAGTCGCCGCTGGTCCCGCTGGACGGGACCCTCGCCGTGATGCGGACGCTCGACGCGGTGCGGGACCGCATCGGCGTCCGCTACCCGGCCGACGAGCACCCGGCCGACGAGCCGGTCACACGGGTCTGAGGCCCGGGTCGCCGGCTTCGGTCACGAACGAGGCGGCCGTGGTGACCGGCGCGCCCGGCGTCGTCACGGCGGCCACCGTCCGGTAGTCGGCGCGGGCCCGCTCGCCGGTCAGGGTGACCGTCACATAGCCGCGCCGCCCGTTGTAGAACTTCAGGTGGGGGTTGGCGCGGGTGAGGTTGTCCCAGTTGGCGGGTTTGTCGGCGCCGTCCTTGCCGCTGGCGATGGACGTGGCGACGATCTCGGTGCCGACGGTCCGCGACGCCGGGTCGTCGAAGTCGGCCTTCAGGTCGAAGGCGTATCCGACGTGGACGTCGCCGGTCAGGACGACGAGGTTCTCCACCCCGGCGGCCGCCGCGCCGTCCAGAACCCGCCGGCGGGAGGCGGGGTAGCCGTCCCAGGCGTCCATGGAGAGCTTGAAGTCCGAGGTGGGGAGGTTGCGCCGCTGGGCGAAGGTGACCTGCTGGGGGACGACGTTCCAGGTGGCGGTCGTGTCCTTCCACCCGTCCAGCAGCCAGCGCTCCTGCGCGGCGCCGATCATGGTGCGTGAGGGGTCCTCGGACTCGGGGCCCGGCGTCTGCCAGCCGTCGCCGTAGGCCTGGTCGGAGCGGTACTGGCGGGTGTCGAGGATGTCGAACTGCGCGAGCCGGCCGAACCTCAGCCGCCGGTACAGCCGCATGTCCGGGCCGGTCGGCCGCTGCGGGGCGCGCAGGGGCTGGTTCTCCCAGTAGGCGCGGTACGCGGCGGCACGGCGCAGCAGGAACTCCTCGGGCGGCACGTCGTTCTCCGGTGTGCCGCCCGCGTAGTTGTTCTCCGTCTCGTGGTCGTCCCAGGTGACCACGAAGGGGTGTGCGGCGTGCGCGGCCCGGAGCTCGGCGTCGGTCTTGTACAGACCGTAGCGCAGCCGGTAGTCCTCCAGCGTGACGGTCTCGCGGTTGAAGTGGGCGGGGAGCCGGCGGTCGGTGAGGTTCCGTGCGCCGCCGGTGGCGTTGACGGCGTACTCGTACAGGTAGTCGCCGAGGTGGAAGACGGCGTCGAGGTCCTCGTCGGCGAGGTGCCGGTACGCCGTGAAGTACCCGTCGTGGTACGCCTGGCAGGAGACGGCGGCAAGCTTCAGCTCGCCCACGCGGGCGCCGGGACGGGGGGCGGTGCGGGTGCGGCCGGCGGGGCTGATCCAGGTGCCGGCGCGGAAGCGGTAGTGGTAGACGCGGTCCGCGTCGAGGCCGGTCACCTCGGCGTGGACGCTGTGGTCGAACTCCGGGTGGGCGGTGGCCTGCCCGCGTCTGACGACGCGGGTGAACCGGGCGTCGTGGGCCAGCTCCCAGCGGACCTGGACGCGCGCCCTGGGCATGCCGCTGCCGGGTTCGTACGGGCGGGGCGCGAGGCGCGTCCAGAGCAGGACGGAGCCGGGGAGCGGGTCGCCCGAGGCCACGCCGAGGGTGAACGGGTCCTCGGTGATGCGGCGGGCGTCGGCCTCGGCGGCGTGGGCGGTGCCCGGCAGGTTCACCGAGAAGGCGAGCGCGGCGGCGGCCCCGGTGGCAGTGAGGAAGCCGCGGCGGCCGAAGTGGCGGGCGGCGGCTCGGAGTTCGGGCGCGTGCTGGGCTTCCTGCCGGGTGCCGGCACGGTGTGCGGGCGTCATGGACCCTCCCCTGGTGGTGTGTGTCAGGGGCATCCCAGCCGTACCGGTTGTCGGGTACACAACATCCACATGTCGGCCGTATGAGTTCCGCGTGCCGGACTCTCCCGTACGCTGCGGCCCCATGAGCGCTGTACGGAGGATCGCGGTGGTGACAGGGGCCGGCTCGGGCATCGGCCGGAGCGTGGCGCTTGCGCTGGCGGAGGACGGCTGGTCCCTGGCCCTGGCGGGCCGCCGGGCCGAGCCCCTTCAGGAGACGGCGGCCCTGGCGGAGGCGGACGCCCTCTGCGTCCCGACCGACGTCACGTCGCCCGGGGCGGTGACGGCCCTGTTCGACGCCGTCCGGGACCGCTTCGGCCGCGTCGACCTGCTGTTCAACAACGCGGGCACCTTCGCCGGGGGCGGCACGCCCGTCGAGGACCTGGACCACGAGACGTGGCGCGCGGTCGTCGACGTCAACCTCACCGGCGCGTTCCTGTGCGCGCAGGCGGCGTACCGGCAGATGAAGGAGCAGTCGCCGCAGGGCGGCCGGATCATCAACAACGGCTCCATCTCGGCCCACGTGCCGCGGCCGCACTCGATCGCGTACACGGCGACCAAGCACGCCATGACCGGCCTGACGAAGTCACTGTCCCTGGACGGCCGCCCCCACCGCATCGCGTGCGGCCAGATCGACATCGGCAACGCGGCCACCGAGATGACCGAGCGCATGCAGGCGGGCATCCTCCAGGCGAACGGTCAACTGGCGCCCGAACCGGTCATGGACGCGGCGGACGTGGCCCGCACGGTCGCGCACATGGCGGCGCTGCCGCTGGAGGCCAACGTCCAGTTCGCGACGGTCATGGCCACGGCGATGCCCTACATCGGACGCGGCTGACACCCCCGGCCGCGTCCGGCAACTCCGGCACCCGGTCGCCCCGGCACCCGGTGACTCCGGCGCCCCGGCCACCCCGGCACCGGCCGCACCCGGACACCTCGGCACCGCGCACCCGCCCCCCCCCGGCGGCCCGGCCCGGCCCGGCGACCACGCCGGGGACCGGTCACGCCTGGCCCGTCTCGAAGCGGCTCACCTTCCCGTCGCCGCCCACCACGAACCGCCACGCGGTCCGCATCTCGCCCCAGGTGTCGTTGCGGTAGCGGACGACGAGCGCGCGGCCGTCCGCCTGCTCCGACTCGACGTCCATGTGCCCGCCCGAGGTGAAGATCTCCTTCTCGGCCCACTGGTCCAAGTCCCGGTCGGAGCCGTCGTCGGACATGGTGGCGCCGGGCGAGAGCGCGGCGGCGAACGCGGCACGGTCGCCCGCGTTGACGGCGGCGACGAAGGCGCGTACGGCGGGGTCGGTGAGCTGCTCCACGGGGATGGTCACGGTGTCTCCTTCGGTACGGTCACGGGAACGGCGACGCCCCAGCCGTACACCCCCGTACCCGGCTCGTCGCGGACCTTGCGCCATCGGTGGTGCGTCAGCCCCTCGCCCCGGCGAGTGCGCGAACCGCCGTCCCGTCTCCCCCGCGCCCGCCTGACCGAAGCCTTCCGCGACCTCATCCGGGGCCCTGCCCGTACGAGGAACGGCTCCGCGGCGGACGGTCGGCCGTACGAACGCCGTCAGCCAGGCAGCACCTCCACCCGGGCGGTGCCGCTCAGGTGCCCGGCATGCCGTGCAGACCGGTGAGCGGGAACCGGTTCGAACGGGACAGACATGTGGGGCGAAGCCCGTCACTCACGCAAAAACGTCCCTGACCCGTGGTTTCGCCGGTCAGAGACAAAAGGGCAGACGAGTCGGGCTGTACGCCGGGTTCTGTGCCCCGGGACCTCGCGGTCGTCGGGGCGACGGCCATCCATCTAGGACCGGCGTTGCCACCGGTCTCGTGCGGTCTACCCGCGGACTCGGGCGGGCAGCCCTCATGCGTCCGCGCAGGGACACCGGAGGTGTCCCCTTTTGACCTTGCTCCGGGTGGGGTTTACCTAGCTGCCCAGGTCACCCTGGGCACTGGTGGTCTCTTACACCACCGTTTCACCCTTACCGAGGACCCAGGTCCCCGGCGGTCTGTTTTCTGTGGCACTGTCCCGCGGGTCACCCCGGGTGGCCGTTAGCCACCACCCTGCCCTGTGGAGCCCGGACGTTCCTCGGGAAGATCCCCGAAGGGTCTCCACGCGGCCGTCCGCCCGGCTCGTCTGCCGTGTCGCCCATCGTACCCGTCGTATCGGACACCGCCGGCCGGGGAGGAAGCCAGGCGGCTTCAGAGGAAGTCGGCGGTCTCCAGGTCGAAGCCGAACGGCTCCGGCAGAGGGAGCGGCTTGCCGAACGGGACCGTGACCACCTGGCGGTAGTCCTCGCGCTCCGGGTCACTGAACAGGGTCACCGAGGACGCCTCGCAGTCGACCAGCAGGTACAGAGGGATCCCCCCTCGGGCGTAGCACCGCTGCTTGGTCTCGCGGTCCCGCTGCGGCCGGGTGGAGGTGACCTCGACGACGAGTGCCACGCCCTCACACGGCATCCAGGACTCCGCGCCCCGGAAGAGCCTCAGCTCGGCGGGCGCGAAGGTGACGTCCGGGATGACGTGGCTCCTGGGGCAGTTGCCCCCGCTCGGCAGCTTGAGGCCCTTGTTGCCTGAGACGTCCATGTCGGTGCGGGAGCGCCTGATCACTTGCTTGACGATCAGACTGTTGCAGTCCTCGTGGTCCCCGTCCGGCGGCGGCGTCACGACGATCTCCCCCTCGATCAGCTCGGCTCGGAAGCCCTCCGGCGTCTCCAACGCCAGGAAGCCCTCCAGCAGGACATCTGCCTGCGTGAGCGGTTCATGTGCCATGGCAGTCATGTCACGCCCCTTCCTCGGTCGCTCGTCAGACTGGGACATCACCGGGCCGCCTGTCCGTGAGATGGGAGTCGTTCCCTCGATCGTGGCACATGATCGAGGGCGGCCGCGGGATTGCGGTTGACCTTGCCGCAGCGTCAACGTTTCTACTGGCGTCATGCGGATCGGAGAGATCGCCGGCCTCGTCGGCATCACCACGCGGGCGGTACGCCACTACCACCATCTCGGGTTGCTGCCCGAGCCCCGGCGGCGGGCCAACGGCTACCGGGACTACACGCTGCGCGACGCCGTGCTGCTCGCGCGGATCAGACGGCTGACCGAGCTGGGGCTCGGGCTGGACGAGGTACGGGACGTGCTGGCCGATGACGCCGGGCGGGAAATCGTCGACGTACTGGAGGAGCTGGACGCCGACCTGGCGCGCCAGCAGGAGGAGATCGGGGCCCGCCGGGAGCGGCTGGGGGTGCTGCTGGGACAGGCCCGGGCGGGGCGGATGCCCGCCGAGGGGCCGGTGTCGCCGGGGCTGGCCGAGCTGTTCGGGGACATGGCGAGGGCCTCGGCCGCCCTGCCGGGACCGGAGCCGGCGATGGCCGCCCGGGACCGGGAGATGCTCGCCCTGCTGGAGACGGTGGTGCCGGAGGCGGAGAGGGACCGGTTGTTGGGTTCCCTGCGGGAGATGGCCCGGGCACCGGGCGCGATGGAGCGGGCGTACGAGGTGTACGCGGCGCTCGACGCGCTCGCGGACGCGGCGGCCGACGACGTACGGGTGGAGGAGACCGCGCGGGCGCTGGCCGGGCTGCTGCCGGACGACGTGGTGCCGGACGGCCCGGGCGACCTGGACGGCTGGTCCGGCACGGTGTTCTTCGCGGACTTCTCGGCCGCGCAGGCGGCGGTCGTCCGCCGTGCGCTGCGGATCGCGCATGAGCGGGGCGCGCGGTGAGGCGGGGGGTGCGGGGTGCGGCGTATGCCCTGCTGCCCGCCGAGGTGGTGCTTGCCGTGTGCCTGGTGGCGGGGGTGCGGATACCCGGCGCCGTGGTGGTGGGGGCGGAGGTCGCGATCGCCGCCCTGCTGGGCGCGGAGGCCCTGCTGTACGTGCGGCTGCGGCGTGAGGGGGCCGGCCGGCGTGAGGCGGTGCGCCTCTTGGTGCCGGAGCCGGTCGTCCGGCTGGTGGGGCACGAGCTTCGGTTGCCGGTGAGCCTGGTGCGGTGGGTGGCGCGGCGGCCGCACGGGGCCGGGCGGGCGGGCGTCCGGGCGTTCGGGCACGCGCGGGACCAGGCGGCGTACATGTACGGGTTCGCCTTCGTCTGCGTGGTGGAGACGGTCGGCATGTCGTACCTGCTGGCGTCCTGGCCGGTCGTCCACGCCGTCTTCCTGGTGCTGGACGTCTACACGGTGCTGTTCGTGCTGGGGCTGCACGCCGCGTCCGTGACCCGGCCGCATCTGCTGGGAGCGGACGCGCTGCGGGTGCGGCAGGGGGCGCACGTGGATGTGGTGATACCGCTGGAGCGGATCGGCGCGGTACGGCGTGAGTCGCTGTTCTCGCACCCGAAGGAGGAAGGGGTACTCGATCTGGCGGTCGCCTCGCAGACGTCCGTCACCATCGAGCTGGACGAGCCCGTCACCGCCGTACGGCTGCTCGGGCAGCGGTGTGCGGTGCGGGTGGTGCGCTGTCACGCCGACGACGCGCGGGCCTTCGTGGCCGCTGTCACGCGGGCGCGAACAGCGCCTTCGCCCGTCCCGGATCCGCCTGGGTGAGCCGTACGCGCAGCCGCTCGCCCAGCGGGAGCGGCTCCGTGCCGCCCTCGACGCGGGCCACCACCGCCGGGTCGTCCAGGTGGACGGTGCCGACCGCCGGGTCCCGGTCGTGGACGTCGACGACGTACGCGTCGAAGATCTCGCCCACCCGGTCCTTGAGCAGGGCCGCCTCCACGATGTCGACGCATCCGCGCTCGACACCGCCCGCCCGGCGTGAGCCCTCCGCCATGCGCTGCGGGAGGGCGGGCAGGGCCGCCCGTACCCACTCCGGGGGCTCCTCACCGGCGACGGCGGCCACGCACAGTTCGCCGGCGTACCGGTCCACGAGGCGGCGCAGCGGGGCGGTGCAGTGCGTGTACTCGTCGGCGACGGCGGCGTGGACGGCGGGGTCGGGGATGTCGCCGTCGGTGAAGACGGTGTAGCCGGCGCCGCGCAGGAGGGTGGTGCAGTCCTGGAGGAAGGCGGCGTGGCGGGTGTCGCTGGGGTCGAGGGTGCGGACCAGGGTGGCGTACGAGACGTGGTGCGGCCACTCGACGCCGAGGGCCCTGGCGGAGCGGCGGAGGCGGGCGACGGCACCGTCCGGGGCGGTCGGCAGGGTGCGCAGGACGCCGGTGCCGGCGGCGGTCATCAGGTCGGCGGCCGCCATGCCGGTGAGCAGGGAGATCTGCGCGTTCCAGCCGTCGGCGGGGCGGGGTGCGCGGTATTCCAGGGCGTAGGTTCCCTCCTGTTCGACGATCTCCTGTTCGGGGACGTTGAGGGAGATCCCGCCGCGCTCGGTCTCCAGGCGTTCCCGCAGGGTGCCGATCTCGCGCAGCAGGGTGAGCGGCTCTTCGGCGGTGCCCGTGTCGAGCTGTCGCTGGACGCCTTCGTAGTCCAGCCGGGCGCGGCTGCGGACGAGGGCGCGGTGGACGTCGGTGGCGACGCGGCGGCCGTCGGCGTCGAGGTCGACGCGCCACAGCAGGGCGGGGACGGTCCGGTCCGGCAGGAGGCTGGCGGCGCCCTCGGAGATGACGGCGGGGTGGAGGGGGATCCGGCCGTCGGGGAAGTAGAGGGTCTGCACGCGGCGATGGGCCTCGGTGTCGATGGCGCCGCCCGGGGTGACGAAGGCGGCGACGTCGGCGATGGCGTAGTGGACGCGGTAGCCGCCGCCGACGCGGCGTGTGAGGTGCATGGCCTGGTCGAGGTCGGTGGAGCCGGGCGGGTCGATGGTGAGGAAGGGCAGGTCGGTGGCGTCGCGGCCGGGCAGGCGGGGGTCCTTCGCGGCGGCCTCGGCCTCGGCGAGGACGGCGGGCGGGAAGGCGTCGGGGACGTCGAGCTCGGTACGCAGCGCGCGCAGGGCGGCCCGCAGGGGCGCCTGGGCCGCGCCGGTCACACGCATCTGGCGGCGGGGCATGGGTCGAGCGTAGGGCGCGAGGCGCCGGGAGGCACCTCCTGCGCCGTGGCGCTTCCCGCGCCGTGGCGCTCTCACGCCGCCGTGCTTCCCGCGCCCCGGCCCTTTGTACGCTGGCGCGGGGCCGCATCCCCGTTCCGTACGTACTGAAGGAGAACCACCGTGCTCGTGCTGTTGCCGCCCTCGGAAGGTAAGGCCGCGTCGGGGAGCGGCGCCCCGCTGGAGCCGGGGTCGCTGTCGCTGCCGGGGCTGGCGGCCGCGCGGGCCGCCGTGCTGGAGGAGCTGGTGGATCTGTGCGCCGGTGACGAGGAGAAGGCGCGGGAGGTCCTCGGGCTGAGCGTGGGGCTGCGCGGCGAGGTGGCGAAGAACGCCGGGCTGCGGTCGGCGGGCGCGCGGCCGGCCGGGGAGATCTACACGGGCGTGCTCTACGACGCGCTGGGGCTGGCCACGCTGGACGCCGCCGCGCGGGACCGGGCGCGCGCGTCGCTGCTGGTGTTCTCGGGGCTGTGGGGTGCGGTGCGGGTGGACGACCGGATCCCGTCGTACCGCTGCTCGATGGGCGTGAAGCTGCCGGGCCTCGGGGCGCTCGGGGCCTTCTGGCGTGCGCCGATGGCGGAGGTCCTGCCGGAGGCGGCCGGGGACGGCCTGGTGCTGGACCTGCGGTCGGCGGCGTACGCGACGGCGTGGCGGCCGAAGGGCGAGGTGGCGGCGCGGACGGCGACGGTGCGGGTCCTGCACGCCCCGACGCGGAAGGTGGTCAGCCACTTCAACAAGGCGACCAAGGGGCGGATCGTGCGGAGCCTGCTGGAGGCGGGTGCGGAGCCCTCCGGGCCGGGTGAGCTGGTGGAGGCGCTGCGGGACCTCGGGTACGGGGTGGAGACGCCGGCGGCCGGGAAGCTGGACGTACTGGTGGACGAGATCCACTGACCGTTGCACGCTTCGCAACGCTTGTTGCGGGTGATGCGGCACCCGGGCACGATGGGCGGGTGACTCGCGTCCCCTCCGTGCTGGACCACGCCCCCGTCCTGCCCGTCGTCGTGATCGAGGACGCCACCGACGCCGTACCGCTGGCACGTGCGCTGGTGGCGGGCGGGCTTCCGGCGATCGAGGTGACGCTGCGGACACCGGCGGCGCTCGACGCGATCCGGGCGATCGCCGGAGAGGTGCCGGGCGCGGTGGTCGGGGCGGGCACGGTCGTCTCGGCACGAGGCGTCGTGGCCGCGGTGGAGGCGGGGGCGCGGTTCCTGGTGAGCCCCGGCTGGACGGCCGGGCTGCTGGACGCGATGGAGGCCTCGGGCGTGCCGTTCCTCCCGGGCGTCTCGACGGTCTCCGAGGTCGTGGCGCTGCTGGAACGTGGGGTGCGCGAGATGAAGTTCTTCCCGGCGGAGGCGGCGGGCGGCACCGCCTACCTGAAGTCACTGGCCGGTCCGCTGCCGCAGGCCCGGTTCTGCCCGACGGGCGGGATCTCCCTCGCGTCGGCGCCCTCGTACCTGGCGCTGGGGAACGTGGGGTGCGTCGGCGGTACGTGGATGCTGCCGGGCGACGCGCTCGCGGGCCGGGACTGGGTGCGCGTGGAGTCACTGGCCCGGGAGGCGTCGGCGTTGCGCGGCTGACGCCCGGCGCGTCACGCCCCGGGCGGTGCGCGGTGCGGCCCGGGCCGGCGGCGGGCCTGACCGGCGCGCGGGAGCGGCCCCGTCTCGTGCTCGGCTTCCGGGTCAGTGGATCTCGACGTCGACGTGGTCGGCCACCGGGTGGTAGCCGAGGCGCTGGTAGAGCGCGGTGCTGGTGGGATCGGCGACATCGGCGAACAGCAGCACCTGCCGGGCTCCGGCCTCCCGCGCCGCGCGGCTGACGGCAGCGGTGGCGGCCCCCGCGTAGCCCCGGCCGCGCGACGCGGGCGGCGTGTACACGGGTGAGACGCGGGACTGCCCGGCGACGAGCGGCGAGTGGGCCGCCATCGAGACGGGCCTGCCGCCGGTCTCCCACAGGTAGAGCCCGCCGTGCGCGACGCGCCGGGCGGCGTTGCCGGTTTGGTCGGCGGCCGGATCGTCGCCGATGTCGGCCGCGAAGGCGCGCATCCAGGCGGCGACGAGCGGTACGTCCTCGGCCGTGGCCCGCCGCGCGGTGCCCGGTGGCGCGGGCCGGGGCGGGGCGAGGTCGCCGAGCCGGAACAGCCGGCTGCGCACGACGACGCGCCAGGCGTACGCGTCCCCGCCGGTCCACTCGGCGGCGAACGCCTGCGCGGGCCCGTCGCCGCCCTTGACGCCCCGCACGTCCGCCGTACCGCGCAGGACGCGGGCGAGCCGCCGGGCCGCCTCGTCCGGCATGGGCCCGAACAGCGGGTCCTTCGGCGGCGTCCAGACGAACGCGCCCTCGACGGGTCCGGCCGGGGTACGGCGCCACCAGCCGAACCGGGCGTCGCCACCGTCGTCCCCGTACGGGCGCGGCCCGTATCGCAGCACCGTCTCGCTCACGGTGAGCAGCGCGGTGTTGCGGGCCGGGTCCGCTTCGAGGTACGGGCCCGCCTCCCGGCGGAACTCCTCGACGTCGTGGGTGTGTCGCCAGCCCATGACGCTCAGCGGAGGTGGGAGGTGTCGTTCAGCAGACGGACCGAGGCGTTGCCGTCCCTGTAGTACGCCACCGCCGAGATCGAGGCCGCGGACAGCTCCATCCGGAACAGGGACTCCGGCGGCGCGCCCAGGGCTAGTCGGACCAGCGTCTTGATGGGCGTGACGTGCGTGACCAGCAGGACGGTACGGCCCGCGTGGCGGGCGGTCAGCCGGTCGCGGGCCGCCGCGACCCGGCGCGCGACCGACGCGAAGGACTCACCGCCCGTGGGGGCCGCCTCGGGCGACGCGAGCCAGGCGGCCATGTCGTCCGGGTACCGCTCCCGCACCTCGGCGAAGGTCAGGCCCTCCCAGGCACCGAAGTCCGTCTCACGGAGCTCGTCCTCGACGCGGACCTCCAGCCCGAGGCGGGCCGCGACCGTCGCGGCGGTCTGCCGGCACCGGGCGAGCGGGGACGAGACGATCTCCTGGACCGTGCCGCGCGCCGCGAGGGCGGCCGCGACCGCGTCGGCCTGCCGCCGGCCCACCGGGGAGAGGTCGGGGTCTCCGCCGCCGCTGCCCGAGAAACGCTTCTCCGGGGTGAGCGCGGTCTCGCCGTGCCGGAGCAGCACGAACGTGGCCGGCGCCCCGAGGTCCGCCGCGGCCGCCCAGCCGACGGGCGGGGCGGCGGGCGCGGTCCGGCTCGCGGGCGCGGCGACCCCCGCACCACCGAGCGGGTCGGCCCCGCCGGACGCGCCCCGGCCGAGCGCTGCGGGCGCGGTCTGCGCGGGCGCGGAGGGTGCGGACGCGGCCTGCGCGGGCGCGGCGTACGCGGCCTGTGCGAACCCGGTCTGTCCGGGCTCCCTGCGCGCAGGCGCGTCAGGCCCAGGTGTCGCAGGCGCGGTCTGCGCGGGCGCGGCGTACGCGGCCTGTGCGGGCGCGGCGTACGAGGACTCCGTGCGCGCAGGCGCCCCGTGCGCCGCGACGCGAGCCGTGTGGGCCGCCGGGGCACCGGCCCCCGCCCCCGCCCCCGCCGCGGCCGTGCCTGTGGCCGCGGCCCCGCCGACCGTTCCGGCGAGCGCCGCGCGGGCCTTCGCCGCGCCCGCCGCCGCGTCGCCGGCCACGCGGGCGCCGCCCGTGTCGAGGGCGCCCGAGCCGGGGCGGGCACCGGCCTCCAGAGCCGCCGTCGACGCGGACGGCCGCCACTGCTCGCCGCGCTTGCCGGCGTCCATCGCCTCGTTGGCGAGCCGGTCGGCGTGCTTGTTCCGCTCGCGCGGGATCCACTCGTACGTGACCTGCGACGGCGGGAAGATCCGGGCCGCCTGTGCCGCCAGCGGCTTCATGTCCGGGTGTTTGATCTTCCAGCGCCCCGACATCTGCTCGACCACCAGCTTGGAGTCCATCCGGACCCGGACCGTCGCGCCGGGCGCCAGCTCCCGCGCCGCCTTCAGCCCGGCGACCAGGCCCTTGTACTCGGCGACGTTGTTGGTGGCGACGCCGATGTACTCGGCGGCCTCCACCAGCGGCTCCCCCGACACCGGGTCCAGGACCACCGCCCCGTAACCGGCGGGCCCGGGGTTCCCCCGGGAGCCGCCGTCGGCCTCGACGATCAGTTCCCGCACGGCAGTCATTACAGGCCCGACTCCGACGTACGCACCAGGATGCGGCGGCAGTTCTCGCACCGCAGGACGGTGTCGGGCGCCGCCGCGCGGACGTCGTTCACCTCGGTGATGTTGAGCTCGATGTGGCAGCCCTCGCAGCGGCGCTGGAACAGCCGCGCCGCGCCGACGCCGCCCTGCTGCTCGCGGATCTTCTCGTAGAGCTTCATCAGGTCGGCCGGTACGGAACCGGCGACCAGCTCGCGCTCCTTGGCGACGGACGCGGCCTCGCCGTCCAGCTCCTGCGTCGCGGCGTCCCGCCGGGCGACGGCGTCGTCGACCTTGCCCTGGACGGAGGAGAACCGCTCGGTCAGCTCGGCGACCCGCTCCTGGGCGGACTCGCGGCGCTCCATGACCTCCAGGACGACGTCCTCCAGATCACCCTGGCGCTTGGCCAGCGAGACGAGCTCCTTCTGGAGGTTCTCCAGGTCCCTGGGGGAAGAGACCGCCCCGGAGTCCAGCCGCTGCTGGTCGCGGACGGCGCGCTGGCGCACCTGGTCGACGTCCTGCTCCGCCTTGGTCTGCTCGCGGGCGCAGTCGCTCTCCTCGGTCTGCGCGGCGACGAGCAGGTCCCGCAGCTGGATGAGGTCCTTGTTCAGCGACTCGATCTCGGCGTGCTCGGGCAGGGACTTGCGCTTGTGGGCGAGCTGCGACAGGCGTACGTCGAGGGACTGGACGTCGAGGAGTCGGATCTGGTCGGCGGGCGCGGCGTTCAGTTGGGGGCTCCAGAAGAAGAGTGGTGGGACCACGGGTCGGTGACCGTCTTCGAGACGTGGACCCGCAGGTCCCAGCCGTGGCGGTCGGAAATCTCGTCGAGCTGGGCGGCGGCCAGCTCGCACCAGGGCCACTCGGTGGCCCAGTGGGCGGCGTCGACCAGCCCCAGCGGTGAGTGTTGGGTGGCCTCGGAGGCCGGGTGGTGGCGCAGGTCGGCGGTGAGGAAGGCGTCCACGCCCGCCGCGCGCACGGCGTCGAAGAGGCTGTCGCCGGAGCCGCCGCTGACGGCGACGGTACGGACGGTGGCGTCGAGGTCGCCCGCGACGCGGATGCCCTGCGCGGTGGCGGGCAGCCGCTTCGCGGCGCGGGCGGCGAACTCGCGCAGCGTCTCGGGCGGCTCCACCTCACAGATCCGCCCGAGGCCGTTCTCGGGGACGAGGGGCCCGGTGACGCGCAGGCCGAGGGCGCCGGCGAGGGCGTCGGAGACGCCGGGGTCGGCGGTGTCGGCGTTGGTGTGCGCGACGTGCAGTGCGATGTCGTTCCTGATCAGCGTGTGGACGACCCGGCCCTTGAAGTGGTCGGCCGCCACCGTCGTCGTACCGCGCAGGTAGAGCGGGTGGTGGGTGACGATCAGGTCGGCGCCGAGCGCGAGCGCCTCGTCGGCGATCTCCTGTACGGGGTCGACCGCGAACAGGACACGCGTGACCTCCGCGCCGGGGTCGCCGCAGACGGTGCCGACGGCGTCCCACTGTTCCGCCCGCTCGGGCGGCCAGAGGGCGTCGAGCTCGGCGATGACTTCAGACAGACGGGGCACGGAGCAAAGGCTACCTGGCCTGCCCTCCCGCCCCATACCCGTGCCGCCGCCGCGCGGGAGCGGCTCCGGCGGGGCACGGACGGCGCGATGGCGCGGGCCCGCGGAGGGCGGCGGCACGGCGGGCCCCCGGCGGCTCCGCCAGCACAACTGCACCCCCTTTCTCAGGCGAATCAGGACATCGCCACCCTTATAGGTGAAGTGCGGAGGCTCTCGTTGTTCGGCTGGGAGTGCGAAAACTAGCTTCGGTCGCCGGAGGTGACGAGTCGATGACAGTCTGTGCCATCGAGACCGCCGCGGAGGACGACGGCGCGGTGTCGCGTCCGGGTTTCACCATCGCGGCGAACGGCGCCTACGCGGCGCGGCTGGCGGGTGACGGCGAGGCGCTGTTCCCGGAGCGCTGGACGCTGGACGGGCCGGAGCCGTACGCGGTCCCCCTCCCCGCCGCTCAGCCCGAGGACCCGCACGCGCAGGTGCTTCCACTGGTGGACGGGCGGGTGCTGATCGCACGCCGGACGGGTGGGCGGTACGTCTTCTCGCTGCTGTACCCGACGGGGCCGCGGACCGGCGAACTGCCGCTGGGCGCGGTCGAGTCGCCGGCGCTGCGGTTGCTGCCGCCGTCTCCGGACGGGGCCTGTGCCTACGCGCTGACGCCCGGGGAGCACTCGACGGGCGTCTGGGTGGTGGCGGGCGGACGCGGCGGCCCCGAGCACGTCGCCGAGGTCGAGGGCCGCTGCGCGGGCGGGGCGTGGCTGGACCGTACGGGCCGGATGCTGGCGCTGGACCGGCGGCAGGACGAGGGCGGGCCGGTCAAGGCGGTCGCCGTCGACCTGGAGCGGGGCGGCGAGGTGACTCCGTTGTTGCAGATCACGGAGGGCAGCGAGGACCGGGTGCTGCTGGCGGATCCGGACAGCGGGCTGCTGCTCATCCGTTCCGACGCGCCGTCACCGGGCCACCACCGGCTGGGCTGGGGGGTGCTGGGCAGCATGATGCCCGTCCGCTTCCCGGAGTGCCTGCGGCTCCCCGACGCGGCGGTCACGCCGTTCGCGATACAGCCGGGACAGACGCTCACTCCGGAGACCTGTGCCGTGGCGTTGCGGATCGACGCGGCGGCGGGCAGCTGGGTGGGGCTGTGGCGGCCGGCGGGACGACGGCTGCACCAGTTGCCGGCGCCCCGGGGGTGGCTGGCGGGGGCGGGGCTGTGGAGCCGGGACGGGGTGCTGCGGCTGCCGTACGCGACCGGGACGGTGCCGTGCGGCCTGGCGCGGGTGGACGTGGCGCGGGTGGAGGCGGCACGGGCGGGCGCCGAGCGGGCCGGGGAGGCGGGGCGCGGGGAGCCGGGGCCGGGGAAGCCGGGGGCCGGGGAGGCGGAGTCCGGGAGCCCGGGGGCGGCGCCGGAAGGGCTCGTACCGCATCCGGCCACAGAATCGGCACAACCGGAATACGCAGGTGGGGAACTGCCCGAGCCCTCGGCGACTCCTGGTGTGTGCAAGCCGGTGCCGTTGCAGCAGGCGCCACTCACCGGCCGCACAGCCCGCGGATAGACTCTCGGGCCGCAACATGTCAGCGATCACTACGGGGTGACTTCCCAGATGTCTGAAGCCAGCACCGACACGACCCACGGGCGACCGCAGGGGGACGCCGGTGGCTCCGGAAAGCACCGAGGGGGTGCGGCGTCGACGGAGGACCTGTCGACGCAGCCGCACGGCCGTCACCGCAGGGACCCGCACCACAGCGCGGCCTGACGGGACGAGAGCCTGAAGGGGGCCGCCCCGGGGAGAACCCCCGGGGCGGCCCCCTTCGCCGTGCGTCGGGTGTCGGCGCGGGCGCCGGCGCCTCGCCGGCCCGCGTCCCCGTCGCGTCCGCGTCCCCGTACCCGTCCGCTCCGGTGGTCGCCGCCCGCCGGGCGGCACCCGCCGGCGTACCGGGCGGGCCGGTCGGTACGGCCCGCCCGGCACGGGGAGGTGGCCGCCCGCAGGGGCGGAGCACGTCACCGCCCCCGCACATGGGGGCGGGATCCGCTGTTTCCGACCCTGCGTCAGTTCCGGTGCTCCGGCCGGGCTGGGCGACGCCTCCGGGCCGTCGCCGCGTACCCGGCGTCTCGCGCGGGTGAGGCCGTGCGGGGCGGCCCACAGGGGCTGGTGACCGTCCTCACGGCTGTCCTGGCAGGGCTGGTGACCGTCGTCACGGCTTCCCGGAGGGACTGGTGACCATCGTCACGGCTTCCCGCCGGGCCCGGGGCCGCCGGCCGCGAGGAGGCGGGCTCGGAGAGGCCGCGGGGCCACCGAACGGCAGCGGCCGCCCCGGCGGCAGGCGGCAGGGCGGCGCGGGACGCGACGGGGAACGGCTGGCCGCGGCGGGCGGCCCCGGGCGGGACCGGCTCCGCGGCGGGCGGCGCCGTCGCTGTGACGGATCAGTCGGAGTGGACGGGGCGGGCGGGGCGGGCGGGGCGGGCGGTCAGAGCTTGTCCATGCCCTTGTAGGGGCTGACGATGCGGGCCTTCTGGGACCCGAAGTCGACGAGAGTGGCGATCTGGTCCTCGACGGCGATGACCGTGCCGAGGCCGTGCCGGTCGTGGGATACCCGGTCGCCCACCGCGAAGTGCTTGATCGGTGCGGCGACGGGGGCTTTGAAGGGACTGGTGGCGAGGTGGCGCCGGGGCGCGGATCGGTTCGTCATTTCCCGCCAGTATGCGGCACGGAGGCCGGATGGGGCAGGGGGTCCGGCGTGACCAGGGACAACCGGTCCCTACGGCTCGGCGCGGCGCGGCAGCCACAGCAGCATCAGGACGGCGCCCCCGAGGAGGATGCCCGCGCCGGTGCGGAAGGCCAGCGCGTACCCGGCCGTCAGCGCCTCCGGCCCCGTTCCGCCCGCCGTGCGCGACGCGGCGACCGTCGACAGGACCGCCAGGCCCAGCGCGCCGCCCATCGTGCGGGACGTGTTGACCAGGCCCGACACCAGGCCGGCGTCGCCCGGGGCGGCGCCGGACGTGGCGAGGGAGGCGAGCGGGGTGATGGACAGGCCCATACCGGCCATCATCAGGACGCCGGGACCGAGGATGGTCGTGACGTACGAACCGTGCGCGTCCATCAGGGACTGCCACCCGAATCCGGTGGCGGCGATCAGCGTCCCGAGCACCGCGAGGTTGCGCGCCCCGGTGGTCACCATCAGCCGGGGCGCCAGTTTCGAGCCGACGATGACACTGATCGAACTCGGTACCAGGGCGAGGCCCGCCTCCAGCGGTGTGTACCCGAGCACGTTCTGGGCGTACACGGTCATGAAGAACCACATGGCGAACGACGCCGAGCCGTTCACCACCATCGACACGTTGGCCGACGTCACAGCCCCGGAACGGAACACCCTGAGCGGCATGAGCGGGGCCTTCGCCCGGGCCTCGACGGCCACGAAGGCCGCCAGCAGCGCCACTCCGCCGAGCAGCGGCAGCAGGGTCGCCGGTGCCTCCCAGCCGGCCTCCTCGGTCTGCACGATGCCGTACGCCACCGCCGCGAGCCCACCGGTGACGAGCACCGCGCCGGGCAGGTCGAGCCGCCGCCCGCCCTCCGTCCGGCTCTCGTGTATCCACACCACGGCGCCGGCCAGCACCAGGACGCCGACCGGCACGTTGATCAGCAGCACCCAGCGCCAGGAGAGCAGGTCGGTGAGGACCCCGCCGACCAGTCCGCCGGCCGCCCCGCCGCCGGCGCCGACCGCCGACCAGGTCGCGATCGCCCGGGTGCGCGCGGGTCCGGGCGGGACGGTGCCGGTCACGATGGTGAGCGTCGCGGGCGCGAGGACCGCCGCGCCGAGCCCCTGTACGGCGCGGGCGGCGAGCAGCTGCCATCCCTCCCCGGCGAGCCCGCCGGCCATGGAGGCGGCGGTGAACAGCCCCAGCCCGACCAGGAACATGCGCTTGCGCCCGAACAGGTCCGCCGCCCGCCCGCCGAGCAGCATGAACCCGGCGAAGGCGATCGAGTACGCGTTGAGCACCCACTGGAGCCCGACCGCCGACAGGCCGAGGTCCGCGCGCATCGACGGCAGGGCCACGTTCACCACGGAGACGTCGAGGACCACCAGGAACTGGCCGGCGCAGGCGGCGAGGAGGACCAGCCAGGTACGGGGGGCGGGGCGGGAGGAGTCGGTGGCCGTGCGGTCGCGGTCGGCGTCGGTACGGGGCTGCGGCATGGATGTCATGGTCGCAGTCGCGGTGTGCTCCGTACATGCGTATATGGGCCTACGCCGGAAGTCCCGGCCACGGCGCGGGCGGACCGGCCGCCTACGATGTGACCGTCCAGTACGGACGTCCGAGCAGGAGGAACCACCCATGGCTGTGCCCGCCGCGCCCGCCGCGCCCGAGCCGGAGACGCTCGCCGCCTTCGAGGCCGCCAAGGGGTTCATGCCGGTAGGTGAGGGTCTGGCGCTCCACGCGGCGGCCGCCGAGGCCGGGCGGCTGGGACTGCCGCTGCTGGAGGTCGGTACGTACTGCGGGCGCTCCACGATCCTGCTCGCCGACGCGGCGCGTGCCGCGGGCACCGTGGCCGTGACCGTCGACCACCACCGCGGCAGCGAGGAGCAGCAGCCGGGCTGGGAGTACCACGACCCGGCGGTGGTGGACCCGGAGGTCGGGCTGATGGACACGCTGCCGACGTTCCGCCGCACCCTGCACAGGGCGGGGCTGGAGGAGTACGTGATCGCGGTCGTCGGCCGTTCGCCGCAGGTCGCGCGGGTGTGGGCGGGCGAGGTGGGCCTGGTGTTCATCGACGGCGGCCACACCGACGAGCACGCGACGGCCGACTACGAGGGCTGGGCGCCGCGCGTGGCCGAGGGCGGACTGCTGGTCGTGCACGACGTGTTCCCCGACCCGGCGGACGGCGGCCAGGCCCCGTACCGCGTCTACCTGCGGGCCCTGGAGTCGGGCGCGTTCACCGAGGTGTCGGTGACGGACTCCCTGCGCGTGCTGCGGCGCACGGGCCCGGGTTTCTGACCTGACGGCCCGGCAGGTCCTAGCATCACGGGTGTGCACCACGACGACAGTCCGCCGGCCCCGCGCCCGCCCCGCCGTTCGAAGCTCGCCCTCACCCTCGCTCTCGCCGTGTCGGCGTCGGCCGCGCTGGCCGGCTGGCTGGCCTGGGGGGCGATGAGCGGTGCGGCGGAGAGCGCGCCACCGACGGCGCGGCCCGCCCCCGGCCCTTCCGCGTCCGCGCCCTCCCCCGCCGCCCCGGGACCGTCCGTCGCGGCGTCGTCCGTCGCGGCGCCGCTCGCCGGACGGACCGTCGTGATCGATCCGGGTCACAACCCGGGCAACTTCAAGCACCCCCGGGAGATCAACCGGCTCGTGGACATCGGTACGAACCGCAAGGAATGCGACACCACCGGGACGTCCACCAACTCCGGTTACACGGAGGCCGCGTTCACCCTGGATGTCTCACGCCGTCTTCGCACCCTTCTCCAGGAGCAGGGCGCGACCGTGGTCCTCACCCAGGACGCCGACCGCCCGTACGGCCCCTGCATCGACGAGCGGGCCCGCATCGGGAACACGGCCGGGGCGGACGCCGTGGTCTCCGTCCACGCGGACGGCTCGGCGGTCGGCAACCGGGGCTTCCATGTGATCCTGCCCGCCGTGGTCAAGGGCGGCGCGGCCGACACCTCGAAGATCGTCGGGCCGTCGCGCGCTCTCGGGGAGAGCGTCGCGCGGGAGTTCGCACGGGCGACCGGCAGCGCCCCGGCCAACTACCTCGGCGGAGGCACGGGTTTGGACGTGCGCAAGGACCTCGGAGGGCTGAATCTGTCGACCGTGCCCAAAGTCTTCGTCGAATGCGGCAATATGCGTGACCCGAAGGACGTCGCATCGCTGACGGACGCGGCATGGCGGCAGAGAGCGGCTCAGGGAATCGCGGCGGGCGTCCGTACCTACCTGCGGGGCTAGGGCCGGCGGGCGGTAGCCTGCCGGGGGTCCTGGCTCACCCTGGACCCGGACCCGTACCGCATCCGTACGATGGGGCCGGCCACCCCCGTGCACCGCGCCACCCCGACGAGACGAACCGACGAAGGACTCTTACACGTGAACATCCGCTCCCTCACTCGAGGCGATGGCGTGGTGATCGGAGCAGCGGTGGTGCTGTTCATCGCCTCGTTCCTCAGCCTCACCAGTTTCGACTGCCCCACAGGGGTCGACTGCTCAGGCTTCGAGAAGCGCAACGCCTGGGACGGTCTGGGCCTCCTGATGAGCATGTTCCTCTCCGGTGTCATCGGGGCGGCGCTGATCGTGGTCGGGCGCGGGATGCCCGGCCGCAAGGTCGCGGGAATCGACCTGGGCCAGTTCGGTGTGGCCTTCTGCGTCTTCGCGCTGTGGACCGCTTTCTGGACCATCATCGACATGGACGCCGACGCCGGCGCGGGCATGATCCTGGGCCTGCTGGCGACGATCGCGCTCGCCGCGGCCGCCGTCGCCGCTCCGCTCGTCCCGGCCCTCAAGGCCCCGCTGCTGGGCGCGCCGCGTCCGCAGCAGCCGCAGCCGTACGGTGGACACCCGCAGGGCGGCTACGGCTACCCCGGCGCGCAGCAGCCGCCGTACGGCGGGCAGCCCGAGGGTGGTTACGGCTACCCGGGCGGCCAGGCCGGGCAGCCGGGCCAGCCGCAGCCCTCGCAGGCCGGCCAGCCGGTCCCGCACGCGCAGGGTCCGGGCCAGCCGTCCCAGGGCGGGCAGGCCCAGCAGGCCGCGCCCGCCCCGGACTTCTCGCCGTTCTGGTTCGCCGTGCCGGTGGCCCGCCCGCTGTACGCGGAGGACGGCTCCCCGACGCCGATCGCGGAGCTGGCGCCCGGTACCTGGTACCTGGCCGTCGAGCAGCGCGGCCAGGGCCTGGTGGCGCAGACGCAGGACGGCCGCCGAGGCGTGCTCCAGGACACGACGGGCATCCAGCGCGGCTAGCGTCTCCGGACCCGTACGCGTACGGCCCCTCGCTCTTCCGGGCGGGGGGCCGTCGGCGTACCGTCACCGCCCTGTCCGCCCCGGCGCTCCGGCCGCTCCGGTCCTCCGGCCGCTCCGGTCCTCCGGCTGCTCCGGGTACGGGGCGGGCCCAACTCCCGGCCGCCCAACCCCCGGTCGCGGTCACGCCCGGCCTCCGCCCGCGGTCACGCCAGGCCCCGGTCACGCGCGGCGCGTGCCACCGGGGCGGCGCGGTACGGGTTTCGGGCGCGGCGCAGCGGCAATCCGTAGCGCATGTCTCCCCGCAACCGGAACGGCAGCGCGCAGGCGGCGACCGTGATCGCGGTCATCGCCGATGTCATGGCCGCCATCATCGGCCTGTGGATCCTGATGTACCTCTTCGACGCCAACCGGGCCAACGACTTGGTGCGGTTCGTCCAGGACGCGGCCCGCTGGCTCGCCGGCTGGTCCCACGACCTGTTCACCTTCGACGCGGCCTGGCTGCGCGTGGTGGCGGGCTACGGTCTCGCCGCCCTCGTGTACCTCTTCCTCGGTCACGCCCTCGCCGCCCGCCTTCGCCGGTACTGAGCCGGTACTGAGACGCGCGGGTACGGGAAAGACGCGCGGGTACGGGAAAACAGCCGCCCCCGGATCCCCGGCAGGCCGTCCGGCCCCGGGGGTCCGGGGGTGTCCGCGCACCGGGACACCGGGTCAGCGGGCGGCGGTGCCCCACGTGTGGGCCACGTCCACCACGAGGCGGTCGGGCAGCTGGAGGACCCGGAAGGGCAGCCGGGCGCGGACGCCGAGGCCGATCTGGGTGTCGCCCTCGAAACTGCCGACGAACCGCGTGTCCTTGAAGGTCCGGTAGCCCGTGAGGTCCACACCGGGCAGCGGCTGGGCCACCTTGCCCCGGTACGTCGCCCCGCCCTGCGGGTCGTAACTGGGCGCGGCGACGCGCACCTCCAGTGCGGCCCCGCCGGCGACCGGGACGTGGTGTCCGGACCCGTCCTGGTACACCCGGTCCACGTACCGGACCTGGTAGCCGATCTTGCCGCTGCCGGCGTCCGGGATGTCGAGGACCATGCGGTCGAAGCAGTCGTGCCGTCCGGTCCTGATGTCCACCAGGGAGGCGGTCGCCGCGCTGGCGTCGGTCTTCTGTGCGCTGCCCCAGCCGGTGGGGCAGGCGGTGGCGGCCCGCGGGGCGGACCCGGAGGCCGCGCCGGCCGGCACCGTCAGCATTCCGAGGCCGGCGCCCGTGAGCAGGAGTGTCGCGAGAGCGATGGTGCGTCGTTTCATTGTGTTCCCCTGACGCTGGGTTCTCTGTCGGATGGGACGACCGGGACAGCCGGATGGTTGCGCACGAATCCCCCGGACATTTCCCAGTCGGTCAACTCGGGTACCCCCCACCAAGGTTGGTGAATCCGGGCACCGACCGGTTCAGGTCACCGACAGCAGTCCGGTGCCAGGCCCCGCGGCAGCCTGTCGCCGCAGAAGACGGCCGTGGTCGCCTCGTCCCCGCCGAGCGCGGCCACCGCCAGGAGCAGGGAGCCGGCCGTCCAGGTGGTGAGTTCCTCGGGCCAGACCGCGCGGTTGCCCTCGAAGACGTAACCCGTCCAGTACATGCCTCCCGGGGCGCGGAGGTGGGCGATGGACTGGAGGATCTCCAGTGCGCGGTCGGACTCGCCCATCGCCCAGAGGGTGAGCGCCAGCTCGCAGCTCTCGCCGCCGGTGACCCAGGGGTTGGGCAGGACGCAGCGCACGCCGAGGCCGGGGACCACGAAGTCGTCCCAGGCGCTCTCGATCCGCTCCTTGGCCGCCGCGCCGGTGACCGCGCCGCCGAGGACCGGGTAGTACCAGTCCATCGAGTAGCGGTTCTTGTCGAGGAACCGCTCCGGGTGGTGGCGGATGGCGTGGGCGAGCGCGCCGGCGGCCAGTTCCCAGTCCGGCTGGGGCTCCTCGCGTTCCTCGGCGATCGCCAGGGCGCAGCGCAGCGCCTGGTGGATGGAGGAGGAGCCGGTGAGCAGCGCGTCGGTGACGGGGGTGCCGTCGGGCTCGCGCTTCCAGCCGATCTGGCCGCCGGGCTGCTGGAGGCGGAGTACGAACTCGACGGCCGCGTAGACGACGGGCCACATCCGGTCGAGGAAGGTGTCGTCGCCGGTGGCGAGGTAGTGGTGCCAGACGCCCACCGCCACGTAGGCGCAGAAGTTGCTCTCCCGGCCGTGGTCGGTGACCTGGCGGTGGTCGCCGTCGTGGTAGGCGGCGTACCAGGAGCCGTCCCCGTTCTGGTGGCGGGCGAGCCACTCGTAGGCGCGGGCGGCGGCGTCGTGCTCGCCGGCCGTGTCCAGGGCCATGGCGGCCTCGGTGTGGTCCCACGGGTCGAGGTGGTGGCCGCGGAACCAGGGGATGGCGCCGTCCTCGCGCTGGGCGGCGAGGATGCCGGCGACGGTCTCGGCGGCCTGCTCGGCGGTGAGGACTCCGGGCAGGACCAGGTGTTCGGTGCGCTCGGGACTCGTCACGCCTCGGCCTTGGGGAGGTGGGGCTTGGTCGCGTACGCCACGAAGCTCTTGCCCATGACCGGGTTGAGGGCCTGCTCGGCGAGGCGGGTGGCGAGGGGCTTCTTCATGATGTCCCAGACCAGCAGCTTGTGGTACGCCCGCACGGGCAGCGCCTTGTCGTTGTCGACGCCGAAGGCGCACTTCAGCCACCAGTACGGCGAGTGCAGCGCGTGCGCGTGGTGGGTGCCGTACGGCTTGAGTCCGGCCTCACGGATCCTGGCGAGCAGTTCGTCGGCCTTGTAGATGCGGATGTGGCCGCCCTCGACCTCGTGGTACGCGTCGGAGAGGGTCCAGCAGACCTTCTCGGGGCCGTAGCGGGGGACGGTGACGGCGATGCGGCCGCCCGGCTTGAGGACGCGGACCATCTCGGCGAGGACGCCCTTGTCGTCCGGGATGTGCTCCATCACCTCGGAGATGATCACGACGTCGAACGACTCGTCGGGGAAGGGCAGGTTGAGGGCGTCGCCCTCCATGGCGGTGGCGGTCGCCCCGGCGGGCGCCTCACCGGCCTCCTTCATGGCGGCGAACCACTTGGCGACCTCGCGGATCTCCTCGGCGTTCCGGTCGAGGGCGACGACCCGGGCCCCGCGCCGGTAGCACTCGAAGGCGTGCCGCCCGGCACCGCAGCCCAGGTCGAGGACGCGGTCGCCGGGGGCGAGCGGGAAGCGGGTGAAGTCGACGGTCAGCACGGGGACGGCCTGCTTTCACGGAGGTGGGGGGAGGGTGTTGTACGGGGGGACTGCCAGGTCATCGGCGGGCTCCGCGTGCCGCGATCGCCTCGCGGTACAGCTCCGCCGTGCCCTGGGCGGCGCGGGCCCAGGTGAACCTGTCCAGTACCCGTGCGCGGCCCGCCGCGCCGAGCCGGGCGCGCAGTCCGGCGTCGCCGAGCAGTCGGCCGAGGCCGGCCGCGAGGGCGCCCGCGTCACCGGGCGGGACGGCCAGGCAGGTCTCGCCGTCGGGGCCGGCGACCTCGGGGATGGCGCCGCCGGTGGTGGCGACCAGCGCGGTGCCGGTGGCCATCGCCTCGGCGGCGGGCAGGGAGAACCCCTCGTACAGCGAGGGGACGCACGCCACCTGGGCGCCCCGGTAGAGGTCGACGAGTTCGGCGTCGGTGACGCCCTTGACGAACCGGACGGCGCCGTCGAGCCCGTACCGCTCGATGGCCTGGGCGACCGGCCCGTCCCCGGCGCGCTTGCCGACGACGACGAGGTGGGCGTCCGGGTTCTCGGTGCGGAGCTTGGCGAGGGCCTCGACGAGGTGGACGAGGCCCTTGAGCGGGACGTCGGCGCTGGAGGTGGTGACGATCCGGCCGGGCACCTCGGGGACGGCCGGGTCGGGCGACCACAGGTCGGTGTCGGCGCCGATGTGGACGACGCGGACGCGGTCCCGCCGTACGCCGAGGTGCTCGACGATCTCGTCACGGGAGGTGCCGGAGACGGTGAGCACGGACGGCAGGCGGCGGGCGACCCGCTTCTGCATGCGCGTGAAGGCGTACCAGCGGCGGACGGAGGCGCGGCGCTTCCAGTCGGTGGCGGCGTCCAGCTCCAGCCGCCGGTCCACCGTGATGGGGTGGTGGATGGTGGTGACGAGGGGGGCGCCGATGTCGCCGAGGAGCCCGTAGCCGAGGGTCTGGTTGTCGTGGACGACGTCGAAGTCGCCGCGGCGGGCGGCCAGGTGGCGGCGGGCACGCAGCGAGAAGGTGAGCGGCTCCGGGAAGCCGCCGGTCCACATGGTCGCGACCTCGAGGGCGTCGACCCAGTCGCGGTACTCGTCGCGCCGGGGCGTGCGGAAGGGGTCGGGCTGCCGGTACAGGTCGAGGCTGGCCAGCTCGGTGAGCGGCACGCCCTCGTCGAGTACGGGGTAGGGCTGGGAGCCGATCACCTCGACGCTGTGCCCGAGGCGGGCCAGTTCGCGGGAGAGGTGGCGTACGTAGACGCCCTGCCCGCCGCAGAACGGGTTGCCCTTGTACGTGAGGAGCGCGATGCGCAGCGGGGCGTCACCGCCCTCGGTGCCACCGCCGCGGGGGCCTGCCTCTATGGCCTCAGCGGTCACTCGCGGCCCCCTTCTGCCTTGCGTTTCGCCGGAGCGTAACCGGTCGCGCTAATCTAGAACAAGTTTCAGACTTGGTGGTTCAAGGAGCTTCGAATCTACCGGCAGGTAGCGCCGCTGTGAGGGCCGCTCCGGGTGATTCACGACACGGCGGGCGCCCGGCGGTACCGGCCCGTCCGCACGCCGACCGGGCGGCCCGCACACCAGCACGCCCGCACACCGGCACGCCATGGAACGGAACAACGGAACGGGACCCATGACAGCGGAAGTCAGACCGGCGTCGCCACCGCTCACCGAGCGCCAGGAGGCGCGCCGCCGCCGAATCCTCCACGCCAGCGCGCAGCTGGCCGGCCGGGGCGGCTTCGACGCGGTCCAGATGCGCGAGGTCGCCGAGGCGGCGGGGGTCGCCCTGGGCACGCTGTACCGGTACTTCCCGTCCAAGATCCATCTGCTGGTCGCCACCATGCAGGACCAGCTGGACCACCTGCACACGACGCTGCGCAAGCGGCCCCCGGCCGGTGAGGCCGCCTCGGAGCGGGTCGCCGAGACCCTGATGCGCGCCTTCCGCGCCCTCCAGCGCGAGCCGCACCTCGCGGACGCGATGGTGCGGGCACTGACGTTCGCGGACCGCGGCGTGAGCCCGGAGGTGGACACCGTCTCGCGGCAGACGACGGCGATCATCCTGGAGGCGACGGGGCTGGAGCGCCCGACGCCGCAGCAGCTCTCCGCCGTGCGGGTGATCGAGCACACCTGGCACTCGGCACTGATCACCTGGCTGTCCGGACGGGCGTCGATCGCCCAGGTGCGGACCGACATCGAGACGGTGTGCCGCCTGATCGACCTGACGTCCCCGGACACGCCCGGCGCCGCTGCCGGGGCCGGAAGCGAGGCCGGGCACGGAGACGGGGCGGGGTACGGAGACGCGGCCGGGGCCGGGGCGTCCGGCTCGGTCTGACCGGTCGGCGCGGCGGACGGTTACCGCGCGTTCTTGTTCTTCTCCAGGTCTTCCTTGAAGAGCTTCTCGCATTCCGGTCCGTTGTCGGTGGCGACGAACGAGACCGTCAGAAAGCCGCCCTGACCGTGGTGGCTCGCCTTCACCGTCCAGCCGCCCTTGTCCAGCGACGTGATGACCGAGCCCTTGTGGTCGAACTTCTGCGACTCCTTCCAGCCGCTCCTGGCGAGCGCCGCGACCGTGTCGTCGTAGGACTTCTCGGAGTCGGTGACCTTCTCGTCGTCGACCTGCCAGGAGACCATGCAGGGCTTGAGGGCCGGGGGCACGTCCTCGTCGGAGGGCTCCTCGGTGAAGCCCGCAGCCGTGGCCGCGGCCGAGATCTCCTCGGTCACCGCGGCGGCGTCCGGGCCGCCACCGGCCTCGGCCTCCGCACCCGCCCCCACCGGGGCCGTGGCGCCGGACGGGGGCGCGGGGGTCCCCGTCTCCTTGTCGGAACCGCCGCCGCAGCCCGCGACCAGCAGCACCACACCGGCGGCCGCGGCCGCCCTCCCCCAACCTCCCGACTTCGCTCGAGCAGGGGACACCGCAATCGCCTTGCGCACGAATACCCCAATCCGCTGTGCACGCGGGCCCCATGCCCCCGTGATCAGGATCGAGCTTCGCAGAGGAAGGGCCGGCCCGCGCGACGACGGGCTCCGCGTGCCGTCCCTTCGCCGCTCATTCGGCGCTTCGCCGGGCGGGGCGGCCGCCTCCCCGGGGCCCCTCCACCGCCGCCAGGGCCCCTCGTCGGCGTCCGTCCCGGCCCCTCGCCCCGCTCCGCGCATCGCCCGCTCCGGTCGGTCCGCGCCGCCCGGCGGGTCCGCCGCACCCCCCGCGCGGCCCGCCCTGCCCGACCGGGAGATCGCGTCCGGCGAGCCGCTCACCGGGGCGCGCCGGGGCCATACCCGGGCAGCGGCCCCGTGACGTACGTCGCGTGTGAGCCGTCCTGACCCGCCGGTAGAGTGAGCGCGTCGTCATCATGCCCGTACGGGGGGAAGCCGGTGCGAATCCGGCGCTGACCACGCAGCCGTGAGACCGCCGTCCGGCGGTGAGCCGGAATGCCCCGCACGAGCACGTGTTCGGCTCGCGTCATCGGGACCCAGCGCCCGGTGGCCGGCACCGTCGAGGAATACGGGGCCGGAGCCTGGTGCCTTTTCGCGTGCCGGTGCCCGGCCCCCGCAGGAGAGGCCGCCCCAAGCCATGACCACCGTTCGCGTACGCCACGGCGCCGCCGCGCTCGCCGCGGCCGCCGTCCTGCTGTCCGGCGGTTCCCCGGCCGCCCACGCGGCGCCGTCACCGGCCCCCTCCCCCGTCGTCCCGGCCGGTCTGTACGGCACCAAGGACCCGGCCTACGACGGTGTGTGGCGGCAGTCGCTCGCCTTCATGGCCCAGCAGGTGGCGGGCGTCGAACCGAACCGCAAGGCGGTGGACTGGCTGCTGGACCAGCAGTGCGACAGCGGCGGCTTCGCCTCCTACCGCCCCGATCCGGCCAGGACCTGCGACCCGAAGACACCGCTGGACACCAACGCCACCGCCGTCGCCGTC
This sequence comes from Streptomyces gobitricini, assembly GCF_039532985.1. NCBI lineage: Bacteria > Bacillati > Actinomycetota > Actinomycetes > Kitasatosporales > Streptomycetaceae > Streptomyces > Streptomyces gobitricini. The sequence goes on from NZ_BAAASR010000002.1 coordinate 59,405, forward strand.
CAGGCCCTGTCCGGCGTCGACAAGCCGGAGGCCGCCGAGCCCGGCACCGACCCGGTCAGCAAGGCCATGGGCGCGGGCGCCGCCTGGCTGAAGGGCGTGCAGAACGAGGACGGCGGCTGGGGCTACAACCCCGGCGCGCCCAGCGACGCCAACTCCACGTCGATCGTCGTCAGCGCCCTCGCCGCGACCGGCCACCGGCCCGGCGACATCCGGTCCAGCGGCGGCAAGACGCCCTACGACACGCTGCTCGGCCTCGCGATCCCCTGCGACGCCAAGGCGGGCGCGGGCGCCTTCGCCTACCAGCCCGACGCGAAGACCGGCGCGCTCGTCGCGAACGACGACGCCACCGCCGCCGCCGTGCTCGCCGGGCTCGGCAAGGACCTCCAGACGCGGGGGGCGAGGCCGGAGCAGAAGCCGACCTGCGCGGCAGGGGACAAACCGAGTGTGGAGCGTGCCGCCCGCAACGGCGCCGCCCATCTGGTCGGCACCCTGGCGGGCACCGGCCACCTCGATCTGCCGCCGATGCCGGGCGCCGCCACCACCGCGCCCCGGCCGGACTTCGGCAACACGGCCGACGCCGTCATCGCCCTCGGCGCGGCCGGGCACATCGACACGGCGACCCGCGCCCTGGAGTGGCTGAAGCGGAACTCCGCGGCCTGGGCCGAGGAGAGCGGCCCCGCCGCCTACGCCCAGCTCGTCCTCGCCGCCCACGCGGTGGGCGCGGACGCCCGCGACTTCGGCGGCGTCGACCTCGTACAGCGGCTCAACGCGACCGGACCGGCGCCGAAGTCGCTGCCCCTGGAGGAGAGGCCGGAGGACAGGACCGAGGAGGAGGACCCGGGCTTCGACGTCTGGCCGGCCGTCGCCATCCTCCTGGTGGCCGGCGCGGGCATCGGCTTCCTGCTCAGCGGCCGCAAGCGGAACCGGCAGCCGTGACGCGCGCACGGTTCCCGGTCCTGCTCCTCACGGTCTGCGCCGTGCTGCTCGGCCTCCCCGGGACGGCCGGGGCGGCCGGCTACCGCTACTGGTCGTTCTGGGAGAGCGGGGGCGGCGGGTGGACGTACGCCACGCTGGGGCCGGCCACCGCCCGGCCCGCCGACGGTGACGTCAACGGTTACCGGTTCGCCGTGAGCGCCGATTCGCAGGACGCCCAACAGCCTCGCCGGGCACCCGATTTCGCCGCGATCTGCGGGGCGACACCCGCGGAGGACGGCACCAAGCGGGTCGCCGTCGTCATCGACTTCGGTACGGTCGCGGACGCGGCCGAGGGCACCGGCCCGCCGCCCGCGCCGCGGACGGCGTGCGCGCGGGTACGGACCGACGCGACCGGCGCGGAGGCCCTCGCGGCGGTGGCGAAGCCGCTGCGGTACGACAGCCAGGCGCTGCTGTGCGCGATCGCCGGCTACCCGAGGACGGGCTGCGGGGAGCGGGTGTCGTCGGCTCCCGGCGGACCGGGCCCGGCCACGTCCCCGGCACCGTCCCCGGCACCTTCGTCCGGGTCCCGCCCCGTCACGGACCCCGAACCGGGGCCGTCCGTCGGGGTGGTCGCCGGAGTGGCCGCCGTCACGGTCCTGGGCGCCGCCGCCGTGTGGCAGGCCCGCCGCCGTCGCCGATGAACCCGCTGAACCCGCGCGCTCCCGAGGCGAACCGCTCCAACGCCGTGCACGCGGGCGCCTGGTGGCTGTGGGCCCTGGGCCTGGCCGCCGCCGCGTCCCGTACGACCAACCCCCTGCTGCTGTGCCTGCTGGTCGGTGTCGCCGGGTACGTGGTGGCGGCCCGCCGCACCGACGCGCCGTGGGCCCGCTCGTACGGGGCGTTCGTGAAGCTGGGCCTGGCGGTCCTGGTGATCCGGCTGGTCTTCTCGGTGTTCCTCGGTTCCCCCATTCCCGGTACGCGCGTGCTGGTCACGCTCCCCGAAGTGCCGCTGCCCGACTGGGCGCGGGGCGTGCGGATCGGGGGCCGGGTGACGGCCGAGCAACTGGTGTTCGCGCTGTACGACGGGGCGAAGCTGGCCACGCTGCTGATCTGCGTGGGCGCCGCCAACGCGCTCGCCAACCCGGCGCGGCTGCTGAAGTCGCTGCCCGGCGCGCTGTACGAGGTCGGGGTCGCGGTGGTCGTCGCGATGACGTTCGCGCCGAACATGGTCGCCGACGTGGCGCGGTTGCGGACCGCCCGGCGGCTGCGGGGACGGCCGACGGGCGGGGTGAAGGCGGTGCTCCAGGTGGGGCTGCCGGTGCTGGAGGGCGCGCTGGAGCGGTCGGTGGCGGTCGCCGCGTCGATGGACGCGCGGGGGTACGGGCGGACGGCGCCGGTGCCGCGCGCGGTACGGCACACCACCACCGTCCTGACGCTGGGCGGGCTGCTGGGCGTGTGCGTCGGCGCCTACGGCCTGCTGACCGCCGCGGGGGGCTCGTACGCGGTGCCGCTCGTCGCGGTGGGGGTGGCCATGGCGCTGGCGGGGCTGCGGCTGGGCGGTCGCCGTTCGGTGCGCACCCGCTACCGGCCCGACCGGTGGGACGCGAGGTCCTGGCTGGTGGCGGCTTCGGGCGTGGTGGTCGCCGTGCTGATGGTCGCCGCCGACGCGGCGGCGCTCCACCCGGGTGTCGTCCCGCTCGCCGCGCCCGAGCTGCCGCTGTGGCCGGCGCTCTCCGTTCTTGTGGGCCTGCTGCCCGCGTTCGTGGCCCCACTGCCGAAGGAGTCCGTGTGATCCGGTTCGAGAACGTGACGGTGACGTACGCCGGCGCCGGGGCGCCCACGCTGGACGGCGTCGACCTCACCGTTCCGGAGGGTGAACTGGTGCTGCTGGTGGGTCCGTCCGGGGTGGGCAAGTCGACCCTGCTGAACGCGGTGTCGGGCCTGGTGCCGCACTTCACGGGCGGCGTCCTGCGCGGCCGGGTCACCGTCGACGGCCGCGACACCCGCACCCACAGGCCGCGTGAGCTGGCGGACGTGGTCGGCACCGTGGGCCAGGACCCGCTCGCGCACTTCGTCACGGACACGGTGGAGGACGAGCTGGCGTACGGCATGGAGTCGCTGGGGCTCGCGCCCGCGGTGATGCGGCGCCGGGTGGAGGAGACGCTGGACCTGCTGGGCCTCGCCGCCCTGCGGGACCGTCCGATCGCCACGCTCTCGGGCGGCCAGCGGCAGCGGGTGGCGATCGGCTCCGTGCTGACCCCGCACCCGAAGGTGCTGGTGCTCGACGAGCCGACGTCGGCGCTCGATCCGGCGGCGGCGGAGGAGGTCCTCGCGGTCCTCCAGCGGCTCGTCCACGACCTGGGCACCACGGTCCTGCTGGCGGAGCACCGCCTGGAGCGGGTGGTGCAGTACGCCGACCGGGTCGCTCTCCTGCCGGCGCCCGGCGCCCCGGTCGTCGTCGGTCCTCCCGCCGATGTCATGGCGGTGTCCCCCGTGCACCCGCCGGTGGTCGCCCTGGGGCGGCTGGCGGGCTGGGACCCGCTGCCGCTGTCGGTCCGTGACGCCCGGCGCCGTGCGGGCGGGCTGCGGGACCGGCTGGCGGGGCTCGCTCCCGCTCCCGCCGCCGTTCCGCCCGCCGCCGCTCCCGCTCCCGCCGCCGCTCCCGCTCCCGCCGCGCCCGCGGGCGGTGGGCCGGCCGCCGTGGGGGGCGCCCGGGTGGCCCCGTCAGGTGTGCGGGCGGTGCTGAGCCGCCTCGTGCGCGGTGCGGCCGCGCCGCCCGAGCGGGGTGCCGGGCCGACGGTGGCCGAGACCCGCGGCCTCTCCGTGCGGCGCGGCAAGGTCGAGGCGCTGCGGGACGTGGGCGTCGGGGTGTGCGCCGGGGAGACCGTGGCGCTCATGGGGCGCAACGGGGCCGGCAAGTCCACCCTGCTCGGGGCGCTGGTCGGGCTGGTCGGACCGGCGTCGGGCAGCGTCCTCGTGGGCGGCCGGGCGCCGCACCGTACGGCGCCGCGTGAGCTGATCCGGCACGTCGGGCTGGTCCCGCAGGAACCGCGCGACCTGCTGTACGCCGACACCGTGGCGGCCGAGTGCGCGGTGGCCGACGCCGACGCGGGCGCCGCGCCCGGGGCCTGCCGGGCGCTGGTGTCGGAGTTGCTGCCCGGTGTGGGGGACGACACCCATCCCCGGGACCTGTCGGAGGGGCAGCGGCTCGCCCTGGCCCTGTCGGTGGTGCTGACCGCACGGCCTCCGCTGCTGCTCCTCGACGAGCCGACCCGGGGGCTGGACTACGCCGCGAAGGGCCGGCTGGTCGGTGTCCTCAGGGGTCTGGCCGCCGACGGGCACGCCATCGTCATGGCGACGCACGACGTGGAGCTGGCGGCCGAGCTGGCGCACCGGGTGGTCGTCCTCGCCGACGGGGAGGTCGTCGCGGACGGGCCGACCCATGAGGTGGTCGTCTCCTCCCCCGCCTTCGCCCCGCAGGTGGCGAAGATCCTGGCGCCGCAGCCGTGGCTGACCGTCCCGCAGGTGGAGGCGGCCCTGTGAGCGCCGTCCGTCCGGTGCGTCTGGGGCCCCGCTCGGTGGCCGCGCTCGTACTGATCAGCGCCATAGGGGTGGTCGCCTTCGGCTGGCCGCTCCTGGCGGACGGTACGTCCGTCCTGGCCGGCCGCTCCCAGGACGCGCCGTGGCTGCTGGCCGTGGTGCTGCCGCTGCTGGTGGCCGTGGTGGTGGCGACGATCGCCGACTGCGGCATGGACGCCAAGGCGGTGGCGATGCTGGGCGTGCTGGCCGCGGTCGGGGCGGCGCTGCGCCCGCTGGGCGCGGGCACGGCGGGCCTGGAGCCGATGTTCTTCCTGATGGTGCTGAGCGGCCGGGTCCTCGGCCCCGGGTTCGGTTTCGTGCTGGGCGCGGTGACGATGTTCGCGTCGGCGCTGCTGACCGGTGGGGTGGGCCCGTGGATGCCGTTCCAGATGCTGTCGATGGGCTGGTTCACCATGGGCGCGGGCCTGTTGCCGGGGCCGGTGGCGCTGCGGGGCCGGGGCGAGCTGCTGATGCTGTCGCTGTACGGGGCGGTGGCGGCGTTCGCGTACGGGACCGTGATGAACCTCCAGGGGTGGGTCACCCTGCAGGGCATGGGCAGCGGGATCTCCTTCCACCCCGGTGACCCGGTGTACGAGAACCTGGTCAGGTTCCTGGCGTACTGCGCGGCGACCTCGCTCGGCTGGGACCTGGGGCGGGCCGTCCTCACCGTGGTCCTGGTGATGACCATTGGATCGACAGTGCTGAGGGCCTTGCGCCGGGCAACCCATAGGGCGGCCTTCGAGGCCCAGGTCACATTCGAAGGCACCGAGAAGGCCTGAAAGCAGCCCGTGAGGGTGAGGCGCCCCACAGGACGTAGGTCACATACGACGGAAGATAGTGGGCTGAAACGGACAGCCGGGGGGCCCGGTGTCCCCCGTGCCGACGTGCACTGATCGCCGCCGGGGCAGGGAGCGACGATGAGCCCGTCTCCGGCCCCGCGTAGTAACGGGGGTCCTTGCCGCGGCCGAACCGCCCTGCTTCTCTGGTGATGTCGCCGGGCGCAGCTCGCATCGCAGCGCCCCTGGCAGCCCCGTTCCCCCGCCCCTGGCGTGGTTCCGGCCTGCCCGTGCGGCTCCCCATGTCCCCGACGTTAGGTCGCTTACGTGTTCCGCTCGTTCGTCAGCCGTTTCTCCGCCCGTCCCAAGTCCGTCGCCGCCGGCGCCGCCGTGCTGCTCGGTGCCACCGGCGCCGTGCTGGGCACCACCGCTCCGGCCTCGGCCGCCTCCGCGCAGGACATCGCGAAGAAGATGGTCCCGGCGGGCCAGTACCAGTGCTTCAGCAAGATCGTGGAGCACGAGTCCGGCTGGAACCCGACCGCCACGAACGCCTCGTCCGGCGCCTACGGCCTGGTGCAGGCCCTGCCGGCCTCGAAGATGTCGTCGGCCGGATCGGACTGGAAGACCAACCCCGCCACGCAGATCGAGTGGGGCCTGGACTACATGAACGACCGCTACGGCAGCCCGTGCGGCGCGTGGAACTTCTGGCAGTCCAACGGCTGGTACTGAGCCGTCCCCGCATGACGACGAAGGCCCCGGTGAGCCCCGCTCACCGGGGCCTTCGCGGACCCTCGCGCCTCCGTGGGCGCCGTGGACGCCCTGGGCACCGTGGACGCCCTGGGCGCCGTGGACGCCCTGGGCGCCGTCGGGGTCCAGGTCGCTGTCGCCCCACGGGCCACCCGCATCCTGAGACCCGGATGTGCCGGCACCGCGCGCCGGTGCCCGGCCGCATCGCCGCCCTCGCTCGGCGCCGGTGAACACGTCCTGGACGTGCGGTTCGGCGGGCGAGGGTGTCGCGTACGTTCGGTCGCATGAGCCAAGAACGCTGGACCGCCGTGGACGACTACCTCACCGACATGCTGGCGCCCGCCGACGAAGCGCTGACCGCAGCGCTCGCCGACAGTGACGCGGCGGGGCTGCCGGCGATCGGCGTGTCGCCGCCCCAGGGCAAGTTCCTGCATCTGCTGGCCCGTGTGCAGGGCGCCCGTACGGTCCTGGAGATCGGCACGCTCGCCGGTTACAGCACCATGTGGCTGGCCCGCGCGCTCCCGCAGGACGGCAGGCTGATCTCGCTGGAGTACGACCCGGACCGCGCGGGCGTCGCCCGCGCGAACCTCGCCCGCGCGGGACTGGCCGAGGTGGCCGAGGTGCGGACGGGCGCGGCCCTGGACACGCTGCCGAAGCTGGCCGAGGAAGACGCCGGCCCGTTCGACCTGGTCTTCATCGACGCCGACAAGCCGAACAACCCCCGGTACGTGGAGTGGGCGCTGCGGCTCACCCGGCCGGGCAGCCTGATCGTCGTCGACAACGTGGTGCGCGGCGGCGCGATCACCGACGAGTCCTCGACGGACCCGGCGGTGATCGCCACGCGTGAGCTGTACGACCTCGTCGCGCGGGACCCGCGACTGGACGCGACGGCGCTCCAGACGGTCGGCGGCAAGGGTTACGACGGGATGCTGCTGGCCCGAGTGGCGGCCTGACCGGCCGCCGTCACACCCGCAACAGGCGCTCGGCCATGGCACGGTACGCCTGCAGCGTGACACGCAGCCGCTCCGTGTCCGGCTCCTCGCCGTCCGCGCGCCCTTCCTCGTCCCAGTCGGCGCGCAGGGCGCGGCGGTGGTCGGCCAGGGCGGCAGTGAGCTCGTCGGCGGCCGCGTCCAGCACCGCCGCGGCCTCCTTCACGGACTGGTGCGGGCTGTCGACGAACCCGGTGAGCGCCTGCTGCATGCGCCGGGCGAGGTCCTCACGGGCCCCGTCCGGCACCAGCGGCGCGGAGACCCCGGCCACGTCGCCCGTCCCGGTCGCGGCCCCGCGAGCACCGGACCCGGACTCGGACCCGGTGGCCCCGGTCCCGGGCCCGGCGGACCCACCGTTCCCGGTGCGGTCTCCGGCGGTGTGAGCGGTGACCGGCGTGCCCGGCACGCCGGATGCGCCGGGCACGCCGGGTGCGTGCGGTTCGTGCGTGGCGGCTGTTCCGGCCTGTGCGCCGGGTTCCCGCGCGGTGCCCGGCCTGCCGGGAGCCCCGTCTCCGGTCGCGGCGCCGGTGCCGGGGGGCGCGCCGGGGGCCGTACCCCGGTCGCCGGGGGCGGGCGCCCCGGTCGGGGCGCCGAGCCCGTGGCCGGTGCCCGGGCCGGTGGCCGGCGCGGATGCCCCCGGCCTCGCGGCGGCTTCGTTCAGCGGGGCGACCCGGTACGACGTACCGGGCGTGGCGCCCGGACCGGCACCGGGTGTGGTGCCGGTCTTCGCCCCGTACGGGTCGGCGTTCGGGTCACCGTTGTCGTGCTGCGGGGCCGGCGTCTGCGGGGCCATCAGGCACCACTTCCCTTCGGCCACGGCGCGTGGAGCCGGTTGCCGCGGTCGGCCCGGCGGCGCGGGGCGTGGCGGGCGTGGTCCTCGGCGTGCTCGGTGACGAGCTCCTCGAAGAGCCGCCGCGCGTCGACCATCGCGGCACGCAGTTCCTCGGTGCCAGCGGTCTGGTCGCGGCCGTCCATGTGGGCGGTGCGGTGCACTCGGCGGTAGCCGTCGACGTGGTCGGCGTGGTGCACGGACAGAGCGGCGACCTGCTCCTCGTAGGCGGAGGCCGCCGGGAAACCGCGGTCCTCGGCCAGCTTGCCCAGCAGCCGGTCCGCCTCGGAGACGGCCTGGCGCGGCGCGTCGACGAACTGCTCCTGAAGGCCGGCCCAGAGGGCCACGTACTGTTCGCGGGCCTCAGGGGACAGCGGACGCGGCCGCAGGTCGCCGTGGAGCCGGACGCGTTCGGCGAGTTCTCGTTCCGCGGCCTTGGTGTCGCCGTCGTGCCGGGCGACGGTCCGCTCGTACTCGGGGCCGAAACGCCGCTTCAATCCGCGCCCGCGCCGGCCGGCTCCCCTGCCGGGTCCGGCATACAGGACCGCGGCGACCACGGCGGCGAAGACGACGACCAGGGCGACGACGATCAGGACAGTGGACATGACTGTCTTCCCTCGATCCAGGGGTCGGGCTCTCTTCGTGTCTGTTCGACGCCCGTGTTGCCGCAAACACGTTGGCCAAACGACGGGCCCTTCGGATAGAGACGCCCCATGAGCACCGAATGGACCGTCCTCCCCGAGCGTTACGACACACCCGACGCCACCGCCCTCCGGGTCGACTACTACTACGACGTGGCGAGCCGCTACTACCGGCGGCCCATCAGGGCGGAGGAGATCGACGAGGGAATCCTCAACGACCGGCTGGAGCGGCTCTCCCCGCCCACCGGCGAGTTCGTGGTCGGACACAAGGGCGGGAAGCCAGCCGCCTGCGGCGGGGTGCTGATGCTCGACGGCGAACGGGCCGAACTCACCCGGGTCTTCGTCCGGCACGCCTTCCGCGGCACCGGCGGCGCCGCCCTCCTGATGGACGCCCTGGAGACGGCCGCCGTCGGGCTGGGCGCCCGGCACATGGTGCTCAACACCCGCCTGGACCTGGTGGAGGCGCGCGCCCTGTACGTCCGCAGTGGGTACCGCGAGATCCCGGCGTACTGCGAGGGCCCGTACATGGAGATCTGGTACGGCAAGGAGCTGCGGACCGACGACCGGGCCACCGACGGGACCGCCCGCTAGAGCGAGTGGTTCCGGCGCACCTCCACGGAACGCGGCCGTTCCTGCTGGGAGCCGCACAGCTCGGCCGTCAGCTCCTCGACCAACTGCACCAGGTCGGTCGGACGTTCCGGCCCCCACCAGTCGCCGAGCAGTTCCGCGAGCGACTCCTCCCGGGCGTGCGCGAGTCGCACGGCCACCTCCACGCCCTGATCGGTCAGCATCAGCTGGACGCCCTCGCGGCGCACCAGACGCCGTTCCTCCAGCTGCCGGGCCGCCTGGGTGATGAACCTCAGCGGTACGGGCGTGGTGTCGGCGAGCCGCCCGGGCTCCACCGTGCCGTGGCGGCGGACCCGCAGCAGCAGCCAGCTGGCGGCGGGGAGCAGGTCGAGCCCGGCGCGGGCGGTGATCCTCTCGTAGACCTCCTTGCGCCCCTCGCGGGACCCGAGCACCGACAGCGCGCGGGCGCACTCGTCGTACGAGGAGCGTTCGACGGGGTTGGAGGCGACGGTCTGGCTGGGGTCGGGGGCGGTGACCGCGCCGCGCAGCCGGTCCTCCTTCAGGAGCAGGGCGATGAGGAAGGCGAGGGCGACGACCGGCGCGGCGTACAGGAAGACGTCCGTGATGGAGGTCGCGTACGCCTCCAGTACGGCAGGCCGCAGTCCGGGCGGCAGAGCGGCGATGGCGCGGGGGTCGGCGGCGAGTTGCTCGGCCCCGGCTCCCGGCGGCGGCTCCCGGCCGGCGAGGGCCTCGCCCAGTTTGCCGGTGAGCCGGTTGGTGAAGACGGTGCCGAAGACGGCCACGCCGAAGGACGCGCCGATGGAGCGGAAGAAGGTGGCGCCGGACGTGGCGACGCCGAGGTCCTCGTACGGGACGGCGTTCTGCACCACCAGCACCAGGACCTGCATGACGAGGCCGAGTCCCGCGCCGAAGACGAAGAAGTACAGGCTCATCTCCCAGTCGGAGCTGGACACCTTCATCCGGTGCAGGAGGAGCAGACCGACGGCGGTGACGGCGGTGCCGACGACGGGGAACACCTTCCAGCGGCCGGTGCGGCTGACGATCTGGCCGGAGCCGGTGGAGGTGATCAGCATGCCGAGCACCATCGGCAGCATGTGCACCCCGGACATGGTCGGGGTGACTCCCCTGACGACCTGGAGGAACGTCGGCAGGTAGGTCATCGCGCCGAACATCGCGAAGCCGATGACGAAGCTGATGACCGACACGAGGGTGAAGGTGCGGACCCGGAACAGCTTCAGCGGCAGTACGGGCTCGGCGGCCCGCCGTTCGGCGTACACGAACCAGACGAGCAGCACGGCGCCGAGGGCGGCGAGGCCGATGATCTGCGCCGAGCCCCAGGCCCAGGTGGTGCCGCCGAGGGACGCCACGAGGACGAGGCAGGTGGCGACGGCGGCGATGAGGAAGGTGCCCAGGTAGTCGATGGTGTGGCGGGTGGCGCGCACGGGGATGTGGAGCACCGCGGCGATGACGAAGAGCGCGACGACGCCGATGGGCAGGTTGATGTAGAACACCCAGCGCCAGGAGAGGTGCTCGGTGAACAGCCCGCCCAGGAGCGGCCCGAGGATGCTGGTGGCGCCGAAGACGGCGCCGAACAGGCCCTGGTACTTGCCGCGCTCGCGCGGGGAGACGAGGTCGCCGACGATCGCCATGGACAGCACCATCAGGCCGCCGCCGCCGAGGCCCTGGACGGCGCGGAAGGCGATGAGTTGCGGCATGTTCTGCGCGATGCCGCACAGCGCGGAGCCGATGAGGAAGATGACGATGGCGGTCTGGAAGAGCTTCTTGCGGCCGTACTGGTCGCCGAGCTTCCCCCACAGGGGCGTGCCGGCGGTCGAGGCGAGCATGTAGGCGGTGACGACCCAGGACAGGTGGTCCATGCCGCCCAGTTCGCTGACGATCGTCGGCAGGGCGGTGGAAACGATGGTCTGGTCGAGTGCCGCCAGGAGCATGCCGAGCAGCAGGGCGCCGATGGCGACCAGGACGGTACGCCGGTTCTGTCCCTGTCCGGGGGCGGGGCCGGTGGCCGGGGTGGTCGCTTCCTGCGCCATGGTTTCTCCCTCGTCATCTCGCGCGCCGTCATCGCGCGGGCGGGCGGCGGGTCGGACGCGTACCCCTCGTTTCCACATCCCATCCTGGGCGCTTCGTCCTGATACGGCCCGCCGAGCGGGCAGGAGGGAACGGAGTGTGGTCCTCCGGGGGGCCCGGGGGGCTGCATAATCGCTCGCAGTTCAAGGGGAGGGGCCCACATTGACGGGACAGGTCTGTCCTGAGTGCGACGGCGACTGCGGATGCGCCTCCACGGAGGAGACGCTGGGGATACGTCCGTACGTGAACCTGCACGACGCGGAGGCCGGCTGGGGGCCGGAGCCGGCCGTCTCCGCCGTGCCGACGCACACCGCGCCGCCGTCCACCCCGCCGCCGCACGCCGCGCCGCCACCGCCGTCCACGATGCCGCCGCCGCACGCCGCGCCGCCACCGCCGTCCACGATGCCGCTCTACGTACCGCTGGAGCCGGAGCTGGTGCCGCTGGAGACGGTGGGGCCGCCGCACGGCGCACGGGCCGGCACCCGGGCGCAGCTCCGGGCGGCGGCGCGGTCCCGGAGCCGTGCGCGCCGGCCGTACGCCGTCGTGGGCGCCATGGCGGCGGTCGTCGCCGTCGTGGGCGTGGCGGGCTTCGCGGGCGGGATGTTCGGCGGGGACGGCGAGGTGGACCGGGTGCTGCCCGACCTGGCGCCGAGCACGCCGGGCTGGCCGAGCGGGGAGCCGGAAGGCCCTCAGCGGGCGTCCGGGCCGGCGTCGCCGTCCCAGTCGGGGACCCCGTCGGTCCCGGCGTCGGCCTCCGTGTCCGCCTCGACCTCGCCGTCGGCCGCTCCGTCCGCCTCGGTGACCGTTTCCGCGTCCCTGGCCGTCGCCGTGCCGGGTACGGCGACGGTGACGGCGTCGACGCCCTCGGCCCCCTCGAAGGGCCCGTCGGTGGGGCCGTCGCCCTCGCCCGGCGTGAGCCGGGTGCCGAGCCCGGAGCCGTCCCCCGAGGAGCAGGCCACGCTGCGGCGCGGCGACCGGGGCCCGGAGGTCACGGAGCTCCAGCACAGGCTGCGGCAGGCCGGCCTGTACGACGGGCCGATGCACGGGCGCTACAACCAGGACGTGGAGTGGGGCGTGGGCCAGTACCAGGAGGCCCGCGACCTCTGGCGCGACGGCTGGGGCGTGTACGGGCCGGAGACCCGCCAGTGGCTGGAGTCCGAGACGTCGGGCCGCTGACCACACGGCCTCCGGGCCCTCGGGCCCGGCGGGGTCGGGCGGTCACCCGGCGACGCCGGACCAAGACACGGGGCACGGGGCCGCTCCCGGCCCCACCCGCCCCGAACCCCCGGCCCCGGCCCCGGCCGCGCGAACCCCCGCACCGCACCGCACCGCGCCCGACCACCGCCCTGCGTCCGCGTCCCGCGCGCGCACCCGCATCCCGCCGCCCCCACCGGCCGCGCACTCCCCCGTCGACCACCCCACCGGTCACCGCCCTTCCGCCGCCTCAGCGGCACCGCCCGTCCGCCCCCGGCGCAAGGCCGCCGCCCGCCCCGGGGAGGGACTGGCGCTTGAGGGATCCATTTTGTATCGTGGAGGAACAAAGTGGTCCCGCCCGTATACCCTGACCGGCGGGCGGGCCACTTCGTACCCCCACCTCCCTCTCCCCGTGGAGATTCGCCGATGCCGGCCGCCCCCACCGTCCTGACCGCCCGGGCCCTCCTGCTCGACATGGACGGCACGCTCGTGAACTCCGACGCCGTGGTGGAGCGCTGCTGGCGCCGCTGGGCGATACGGCACGGGCTCGACCCGGCGGAGGCCCTCAAGGTGGTCCATGGCCGCCAGGGGTACGCCACCATGGCCGTCCTCCTCCCGGACCGCCCCATGGAGGAGAACCACGCCGACAACCGCGTGATGCTCGCCGAGGAGACCGCCGACCTGGACGGCGTCGTACCGATCGACGGGGCACCCGCCTTCCTGGCCGCCATCGCCGCACTGCCCCACGCCCTGGTCACCTCGGCCGACGAACCGCTCACCCGGGCCCGCATGGGGGCGGCCGGGCTGCGCGTGCCGGAGGTGCGCGTGACCGCCGAGCGGGTGGGCGCCAGCAAGCCCGACCCGGAAGGGTTCCTGAAGGGCGCGGCCGAGCTGGGCTTCGACCCGGCGGAGTGCGTGGTGTTCGAGGACTCCGAGGCCGGTGTCCGGGCCGGGCGCGCCGCGGGCATGCGGGTGGTGGGCGTCGGACCGCGCGCGGGCGCGTTCGACCCCGACGTACACGTACCGGACCTGACGCACGTGCGCGTGGAGGCGGACGGCGCCGGTGGCGCGATCCACCTCCACATCACCGCCTAGGCGTCACGCCGCCAGCGCCTCGTAGAGGCTGAAGCCCGCCAGCGCCAGCATCAGGCAGGCGGCGATCCTGGTGATCAGCCGCAGCGGCACGTACTTCATGAGCGTCCGGCCGCCCAGGATGCCGATACCGGCGACCGCCCACAGTGCGAGCACGGCGCCGAGGCCCACGGAGAGCGGGTTGTCGTAGCGGGCGGCGAGGTTCGCGGTCATGATCTGTGTCAGGTCGCCGAACTCCGCGACCAGGATCAGCATGAAACCCGCCCCGGAGACCTTCCAGAAGGACTGGTCGGCCGGGGCCTTGATGTTCTCCTCGTCCTCGTCGCCCTTCTTCAGCAGCAGGAGGGCCGCGCCCGCCAGGAACAGCACGCCGACCAGCGCCTGGAGCAGCCGCTGCGGAAGGAGGGTCAGGACGCTGCCCGCGGCCACCGCGAGCGCGACGTGGACGGCGAAGGCGGCGGCGACACCGGCGAAGACGTAGGACGCGCGGTACCGGGTGCCCAGCATGAGGCCGGCGAGAGCGGTCTTGTCGGGAAGCTCGGCGAGGAAGACGACGCCGAAGGTGATCGCCATGATCGTGAGGCTGAGCACGGGATTGGATTCCTCGATCGGTCGGGTCCCGCCGTACCGAGAGGAGGCGTTCGGGGGTCGCTCGCTCCGGCACGGCGGCACCATGGATGGGGGCATGGCACTGCTGTTGCCGAAGGTCTCGCTGGCGCGCCGTACGGCGTGCCTCCGGGCGCCGGCCGGGCGCGAGGCCCAGCAGTATGTCGACGTTCCGGCGAAGAGCTACTCCCCTTCTGCTCCGTCCAGGGTACGTGATCGGCGTGGCCGCCCCTCGCGCCGGTGCAGCCTGCCCCGCGCGACCAGCTCCAGCACCGCCGCGACCGCCACGCCCTGCACGGCCATCAGCCCCACCAGCACGAACAGCTGCACCGCCCCGGCCTCCAGCGGCGACGCCCCGCCCAGCAGCATCCCGACGAACGCGCCCGGCAGCGTGACCAGCCCCACCGTCCTGGTCTGGTCGAGGCCCGGCAGCAGGGCGTCCGCCGCCGCCTCCCTGGCCACCTCCAGCCGTGCGTCGCGCTCCGGCAGCCCGAGCGCGAGCCCCGCCTCCACCTCGCCGTGCCGGGTGCCGAGCTCGTCCAGGGCGCGCCGCCCGCCGAGCACCGTCGCGGTGAGCGCCCCGCCGATGAGGATGCCGGTCACGGGGACCAGCGCGATGCCCTTCGGCGGGACGAGCCCGGTCAGCAGCAGCGCGCCGACGACGGGGACGACCCCGGCGGCGATGGGCACGGCCGCCCACCACCAGGTGCCGTTGGCCGTGACACGGCGCCCGGCGGTGCGGACGGCGACGGCATACATGAGCAGCAGGAAGGCGAGCAGCAGCGGCACGGAGCGGACGACCCACCCGATGACCAGTGACACGGCGGCGAGTTGCGCGGCCGCCCGCACTCCGGCGGTGACGATCTCGCGCGGGGGCCGGAGGTGGGCGAGCGCCGCGACGGTGGCGGCGACGGCGAGCAGGACGGCGAGAACAGCCGCGAACGTGACATTGACGGGCAGCAGCACACGTCAACCCTAAAGCCGGGCAAGGCAGGTGCCGGGACGTCAGAAACCGGGCACAACCCTTGATGTGACGTGCACATGTCGTCACTCTGTAACCCGGCGCATCCCCCGGGGCAACCTGGCGCCGCCACGATGGCCGAGCAGCCCGACCGGGCAGCGGCCACCGCCCCCACATCACAAGGGAGTTACCCATGTCCGGTGTCTACGCGCGTCGAATAGCCGTCCTCGCCGCATCCGCCGCCCTCACCGCCACCGGCGTCCTGGCCACCGCCCCCGCCGCCCAGGCCGCCCCGCCCACCCCCGTCAGCGCCGCCACCGCCCGCACGTACCTGGGCCAGCTCCCGGTGAGGGCGGAAGGTTCCTCCAGCGGCTACAGCCGTGACCTGTTCCCGCACTGGATCACCCAGTCGGGCAGTTGCAACACCCGCGAAGTGGTCCTCAAGCGCGACGGCGTCAACGTCGTCCAGGACTCCGGCTGCGCGGCGGTCAGCGGGAGTTGGTACTCCCCGTACGACGGCGCCACCTGGTACGCGGCGTCGGACGTCGACATCGACCACGTCGTCGCCCTCTCCGAGGCCTGGCGCTCCGGCGCCAGCGGCTGGAGCACCTCGCAGCGCCAGGCCTTCGCCAACGACCTCTCCCGCCCGCAGCTCATCGCGGTCACCGACAACGTGAACCAGGCCAAGGGCGACCTCGACCCCGCCGAGTGGATGCCGTCACGCACCGCGTACCGCTGCACGTACGCCCGGATGTGGGTGCACGTGAAGCACCACTGGAACCTGAGCGTGGACTCCGCCGAGAAGGGCGCCCTGCAGTCCGTGCTCAACGGCTGCTGAGCCGCCCGCCAGGTTCCTTCCCCCTCCGCCGCCCCGTACCGTACGGAAGTAACGGGCGGGTCGGCGGAGGCGGCGTCCACGGAGTCGAAGGAGGAGGCCGGGCATGACAGCCGGACTGCGGTTGGGACCACTCCTGCGGCATGTCGACTGGGACCGGGGCGACCGGGCGACCGTCTGGGTCGAGGCCGACCGGCCCTGCACGGCCGAGGTGCGGTGCGAGGACGGCGCCGGAGGGCGCACCCGGACCTTCCAGGTCGCCGGACACCACTACGCGCTGGTCCCCGTCACCGGCCTGACCCCCGGCTCCACCACCCCGTACGAGGTCCTGCTCGACGGCCACCCGGTGTGGCCCCCGACCGCTCCCGGCCGCCGCCGCTACCCGGCCAGCACCATCAGCACGCCCCGGCCGGGCGCCGACGAGGTGCGCGTCTCGTTCGGGTCCTGCCGCTGGGCGGCGCCTCCCGCGGGCGGACACGACCCGGTCGGCCCGGACGCCCTCGACACCCTGGCCACCCGCCTGGCGGAAGACCCCGGCGCCGAACGTCCCGACGTGCTGCTCCTCCTGGGCGACCAGGTGTACGCGGACGAGACGTCGAAGGACACCCGCCGCTGGCTGGCTACGCGCCGGGACCTCCGCGAGGCACCGGGGGCGCAGGTCGCGGACTACGAGGAGTACACCCACCTCTACTACGAGTCCTGGCTCGATCCGGGCGTGCGCTGGCTGCTGTCCACCGTCCCCAGCTGCATGATCTTCGACGACCACGACGTGATCGACGACTGGAACACCAGCGCCTCCTGGGTGGCCGACATGCGCCGGGAAGGCTGGTGGCGCGAACGGATCCTCAGCGGGCTGATGTCGTACTGGGTCCACCAGCACCTGGGCAACCTCTCCCCCGACGAACTGGACGCCGACCCCCTGTACGCGGCGGTCCGCGACGCCCCGGACGGGACGGAGGTGCTGCGCCGGTTCGCCGCCGACGCGGACGCCGACCCGGCGAGGGTGCGGTGGAGCTACCGGCGCGACTTCGGCCGTACGCGGCTGGTGATGGTCGACAGCAGGGCGGGGCGCGTGCTGGAGGAGCAGAAACGGGCGATGCACGACGAGGACGAGGCGCGCTGGCTCGCCGACCAGCTGCTGGCCGACCGGAAGGACTGCGACCACCTGCTCGTGGGCGCGTCACTGCCTTGGCTGCTGGCGCCGATGATGCACGACGCGGAGACCTGGAACGCCGCGCTCTGCCGCGGTGAGCGGGGCAACCGGTGGGCGCGGCTGTCGGAGCGGGTACGCCGGGCGGCCGATCTGGAACACTGGGCCGCCTTCCCGGACTCCTTCGAGCGGTTGACCCGCCTGCTCGCCGAGGCCGGCAGCGGGCCGGACGCCCCGGCGACGGTGTGCGTCCTGTCGGGTGATGTGCACCACGCGTACGTCGCCGAGCCCGAGTGGCCGAAGAGCGCGGCCCCGGCGTCCGCCCGGATCGTCCAGCTGACCTGCTCGCCCGTCCACAACCGGATCCCGGCGGCGCTGCGCGTCGCGTTCCGGCTGAGCTGGAGCCGCGCGGGGCGGTGGATCGGGCACGCCCTGCGGCGGCACGGCCGGACGGGGCCGCCCGTCGTGGACTGGCGCCGCACGGGCGGGCCGTGGTTCGGGAACCACCTGATGACGCTGACGCTGCGCGGGCGGACGGCGGCGTTGCGCCTGGAGCAGGCCGCGGCCGGGAGCCGCGACCCCGGCGACGCCGCGCTGCGGACGGTGCACGAGCGGAGCCTGGCGAAGGGCCGGTGACGGACGGCGGCCTGATCGGAGGCCGGGGCCGAGGCCGGTCGGCCCGGCCGGATCGGGACCGGGATGGAGGGCCGGATCGGGCCTGGCCGGATCGAGGCCTGATCGGATCGGGGCATGGCCGGATCGGGGCCGGATGGTGGGCCGGTTCGGGGCCGGGCCCGGTTCAGGGGCCGGATCAGGGCCTGACCGGATCAGGGCCTGGCCGGTTCAGGGGGCCGGATCCGGGGTCGGATCAGGGCCTGACCGGATCAGGGCCGGTTCAGGGGCCGGATCGGGGCCCCCGGTGCGGCCTTCGGGGCCCCCGGTAGGGCCTTCGGTGGGGCTCCACCGCCGACGGGCGGGGTGGGCGGGCCTCACGCCCGGGCTGTGAATGTCCGGTGAACGTCCGGTTCAGGCTTCCCACAATCCCGCCCATAGCGGATGGTGATCCTCCGGACAGGGGTTCGGTGAGGGGCGCGGCAACGGCATGATGACTTGCGCCTGCCGCCCGCGGGCAACGCCACACCGCCCCCTGCTCCGGGAGTCCGAGTCTTGTCGTCCGAAGTTCCCCACGCCATAGCCCTCGTCGGGGCGGGCCCGCGCGGCACGTCCGTACTCGAACGGCTCTGCGCCTCCGTCCCGGAGCTCGCCGCGGGAACGCCGCTGACCGTCCATGTCGTCGACCCGGCCCCGCCGGGCGCCGGCCGCGTCTGGCGCACCGACCAGCCGGCCGAGCTGCTGATGAACACGGTGGCGTGCCAGGTGACGGTCTTCACCGACGAGAGCGTGAGCTGCGAGGGCCCGATACGCCGGGGGCCGAGCCTGTACGAGTGGGCCGCCTCCCGCTCCTACCGGCTCGGCCCCGACGACTACCCCACCCGCGCCTGTTACGGCGCCTACCTGGAGTGGGCGTTCGCCCGGGCGGTGGCCGAGGCACCGCCCGAGGTGACCGTGCGGGTGCACGGGGCGCGGGCCGTACGCCTGGAGGGCACCGGTCCGCACACGCTGGTCCTGGACGACGGCACGGTCCTCGGCGGACTGGGCGCGGTCGTCCTGGCCCAGGGCCACCTCCCGGCCGTCCGTGATCCGTCATCGGGCCACCTGGGGGCCTACGCGGCACGCCACGGACTGCTCCACTTCCCGCCCGCCAACCCGGCGGACCTCGACCTGACGCCGATCGCCCCCGGCGAGCCGGTGCTGCTGCGGGGCCTGGGGCTGAACTTCTTCGACCACATGGCGTTGCTGACCGAGGGCCGCGGCGGGGAGTTCACGCGTGACGGCAAGGGCCGGTACGTCTACCGCCCCTCGGGCCGGGAGCCCAGGCTGTACGCCGGTTCGCGGCGCGGAGTCCCGTACCAGGCGCGCGGGGACAACGAGAAGGGCGCGTCCGCGCGGCACGAGCCGCTGGTGCTGACGCCGGACGTGATCGAGAGGTTCCGCAAGCGGGCGGAGGCGGGTGACCCGCCGGACTTCCTGGACGAGATATGGCCCCTGGTGGCCCAGGAGGTCGAGACGACGTACTACGAGGTGCTGCTGAAGCGCCCACGGGGCTTCCGCGCCCGTTTCCTGGCCGCCCCGGACGCCGCCCTCGACGCGTACGCCGTGCCGCCGCGCGACCGGTGGTCCTGGGAGCGGATCTCGCGCCCGTACGCGGGCGAGACCTTCCGGTCACCGGCGGACTTCCGCGGCTGGCTGCTGGCGCACCTGCGCCGGGACGCGGCCGACGCGGCGCTCGGCAACGTGGCCGGTCCGGTGAAGGCCGCGCTGGACGTGCTGCGCGACATCCGTAACGAGCTGCGGCTGATCGTCGACCACGCGGGCCTGCCGGGCGCCTCGCGCAGGGACCACCTGGACCGCTGGTACACACCGCTGAACGCCTTCCTGTCGATCGGCCCGCCGCGCCGCCGCATCGAGGAGATGACCGCCCTGATCGAGGCGGGGGTGCTGGACGTGATCGGCCCCCGTACGAGCATCCGCCCGGACAACGGCCGGTTCGTCGCGGAATCACCCGATGTGCCGGGTTCCGCCGCGACGGCGACCACGCTGATCGAGGCCCGGCTGCCGGAGCCGGACTTGAGGCGCACTGGTGACGCGCTCCTCGCCGGAATGCTGGAGTCCGGTCAGTGCCGCACGCACGTGGTGGACGGTTACGACACCGGCGGCCTGGACGTCACGCCGTCCCCGTACCGGCTCATACACCGTCACGGACGCGCCCACCAGGCGGTTTTCGCCCTCGGTGTGCCGACGGAGGGGGTGCACTGGGTGACGGCGGCGGGCGCCCGGCCCGGCGTCGACTCGGTGACCCTCGCGGACACGGACGCGGTGGCTCGAGCGGCGCTCCGCGCGTGCTCCGGCACGGAAGCGGAACGACCGAATGTTGAACTTGCAAGTATTGATTAGGACTCCCTAACCTGGGGGCTCGTCGGTTCCGTCCCAACCGAAGGGCCTCCCATGTCCCCCATCACCGCACGCCTCGATCAGGCACGCCCCTATGTGATCGGCCTGTTCCGCATAGTCGTCGGCCTGCTGTTCCTGTGCCATGGCGCCGCCTCGCTCTTCGGCGTCCTCGGCGGCGCGGGCGGGACGGGCGGCACCGTCCCGACCGGCAGCTGGCCCGGCTGGTACGCGGCCGTCATCGAGCTCGTCGGCGGCGCCCTGGTGCTCGTGGGCCTGGGCACCCGTGCCGCCGCGTTCATCTCCTCGGGCGCGATGGCGTACGCGTACTTCAAGGTCCACCAGCCGATGAACCTGTTCCCGCTGCAGAACGGCGGGGAGCTGGCGGCCATGTACTGCTGGTCGCTGCTCCTGCTGGTCTTCACAGGCCCGGGCGCGCTGTCGCTGGACAGTCTCTTCTCCTCCTCGCGGGCGGACGGCCGCAAGCGCGAACCGGTCACCGCGTAGCCCACCGCGCGTTCCTCCGCACCCCGTTCGAGCCCGGGCACGTCCCGTCTCCGGGCCCGGGCCGGGCCACCGGCCTCACGCAGGCCTCACGCCCGCCTCACACAGTCGCCCCCGGCCCCGCCCGGGTGACCGCGCGGCCCGCCCTTCGGCGTACGCTTTCGGCCTGTCCAACCGCCGCCCACTCCGGGGGACCGGCTTCACGGGACCGGGGAGTGAAGGTGCTCGAAAGCGTGGCCGCCGGCCCGTGGATCTACGCGGCCGTCGCGGTCTCCGTCCTGCTGGACGTGTTCCTGCCGGTGCTGCCGAGCGGCGTCCTGGTCATCACCGCCGCGACGGTCGCGGCCACGGGGAGCGGGTCCCTGCTCGCGCTGACACTCTGCGCGGCCACCGCCTCCTTGCTGGGTGACCTCGTCGCGTACCGCCTCGCCTGGCGCGGGCGGTCCCGCCTGCACCGGCTGGTCGCCCGCTCGCGCCGGCTGACCACCGCGCAGGAACGTCTCGGCGCGGCCCTGGCACGCGGCGGAGGCGTCCTCGTCGTCATCGCGCGGTTCGCCCCGGCCGGGCGCTCGGTGGTCTCGCTGGGCGCGGGCGCGGCCCGCCGCAGGGCCGGCCAGTTCCTCCCCTGGTCCGCCCTGGCGGGCGTGGCGTGGGCCTCGTACAGCGTTGCCCTGGGCTACTTCGGCGGCCGGTGGCTGGGCGCCACCTGGACCGGCGTGGCCGTCTCCGTCGTCGCCCTGTTCCTCGCGGGCGCCCTCGCGGCCTACCTCATACGCCGCTCCCCGGCCCCCTCACGCGGCGAGGTCCCGGCCCCCGCACGGGCCGCCGCCGTACCGCCCCCGGCAGTCGCCACGGCGCCGCCACGGACGGCCGTCCCGCCCCGGCCGACGCCACCGCCGCACCAGGTGCCGGCCCCGGCTCCGTGACGGACTCGGTGACCGGCCCCGGGCCGCCCGTCCCTCCAACCGTCACCGTCCCCGCCGCCCCCACCGGCTCCACGACCGGCCTCCACGGGAACCGCCTCCGAGTCCCTCCACCCCGTCACGGAACCCGTCGCCGACTTCGGACCGCCCCTCGGTCGGCCCGCCCCCTCACTGAAACCGTCACCGGGTACGGGTCCGGTCCCGCCCCAGCCCCGTCCGGCCCCGCCCGGCGCCGTTTCCTCCACGGTCGCCGGCTTCGCCGCCGGTACCCGCGCCGACGCGGCACCCGCCCGGCGTCAGCCCGCAGTGCGGCCGCAGCCCAGCCCCGGCACGACGCGTCGAGCGCCCCGCTCCGCGGCCGCGCGGTCCGTGACCCGCGCCCGGACACCGACGGCCTCCTAGTGCCGCCCCGCGCGTGCGGCGCCGCCCCGCACCTCGAGCCCGTCGAGCAGCCGCCGGGTCGCTTCGGCGATCTCCTCCACGGCCCGCTCGAAGACCTCCCGGTTGTGCGCGGCGGGCGCGCGGAAGCCGGACACCTTGCGTACGTACTGCAGAGCTGCGGCGTGGATGTCCTCCTCGGTGGCCTCGGTCGGGAGCACGGGCGGGCGAAGGGTCTTGATGCTGCGGCACATGCCCCCAGTGTGCGCCCGCCCGTCCCCCGCGGTCACCGCTTCGGTCGCTTGCGCGCCCTCTCCCGCGCCCTCTCCCGCTCCCGCTCCCTGTCGATCGTGTAGGTCGCCCAGTCCCCGCGGTGCAGGTTGCACCGTGAGGCCCCCACCATGGCGAGTCGCCGGC
Source organism: Streptomyces gobitricini (assembly GCF_039532985.1). Lineage (NCBI taxonomy): Bacteria > Bacillati > Actinomycetota > Actinomycetes > Kitasatosporales > Streptomycetaceae > Streptomyces > Streptomyces gobitricini. The sequence continues at coordinate 81,623 of NZ_BAAASR010000002.1, forward strand.
AGCACCCACCGTGCTTGGTGCGCGCGCCGCATGCGGACTGTGTACGAGCCATGTCGCCTCCCTGGTCTCCGCCGGTGTTCCCCCAGGGCAGAGTCCCGCTCAGGGGAACCCCACGGGCAGGGCGCACGGCGGTCCCACGAACGTGCGCTCCGTCGCACGCGCGGTCCGGTGTCCGCTGCGCGACGCATGGACCGCACCTAAACTGGCGATGGAGGTACACACCATGTCGAAGCGAGGAAACAAGCGCCGCGCCCGCAAGAAGAAGGGCGCCAACCACGGCAAGCGGCCCAACACCTGACCGGTCCTCCGACGCGGGCGACACCCGCCGCTCCGACACCGCCGCGCGTGTCGGAGCGGCGCGTGCGCGGCGTGCCGCGGCAGTACAGCGCCGGGCGACCGGGGCCGTACTGCCGTATCAGCGCGGGGCGAGCCGCAGGGGCGGTCCCGGTGTCAGGACCCGGCGGGCGCCTGCCCGGCGCGCTCCACCGCGTCCACCGCGTTGAGCGCCACGCCCCACGGGAAGCCGCCCGGCAGCTCCCCGCCCGGCGGGTCCGCCAGGTGGGTCCCCTCGCCGAGCAGCACCTGCGCCCCGGTCGCGCGGAGCGTCGCCACCGACGTACCGAAGGCCGGATGCTGCCCATGGGCCTCGTTCACGCACGGCATGACCACTGCGGGTACGCCTTTGCCGACGCCCTGGGTCGCCACGCTCACGACGAACTTCGCCGTCAGCCCCAGTGCCCATTCGTTCATGGCGGTGAAGGTCGCCGGAGCGAACAGGACGACGTCCGCCGCGGGCCACGGGTCCGGCTGCCCGGGCAGGTCGTACTCGAACCGCACCGGATGCCCCGTCAGCGCCGCCAGACCGTCGAGACCATGCTCCAGCCACCGGGCGGCGGTCGGCGTCAGACCGAGGCACATGTCCCAGCCCCTGCGCTGAGCGTCCTCGATCACACTGGCGACGTCGAACACGGGCGGCGCGGCTGAGCAGAACAGATACAGGGTCCTCGTCATGATCCCATCCGATCACACCCAACACACCCCCTCCGCCAGGGGCTTGGCCGACGAGGCACCCCCGCGCCGGCCCACCCCGGCACCGGACACGATCGCACCGGTCTGCCACGCCAACTCCGCCGCGCGGGCAGCAGCATTCCTTCCCGTCCGCGTCACCGACCCGGCCGAGCTCGCCCAACTGGACAACCTGACTGCCGAGGAAGGCGCGGTAGTAGTGCCGCGTGAGCTCCTCGCCAACTTCGGCCCGAAGGAGCCCACGCACGCGACGCGGCCCGTGTTCACGGTCACGTGCGCGTGCACCTGCCACACGGAGTCGCCGTGGCAACAGCGATGAGCGGCACGCGGTTCTGTCTGCACTGCGACGAGCCGATCATGAGCGAGGCGGAGCGCGTTGAGGCACCCATCTGCGACAGCGGCGCCCGGCCGGACGCCTGGCGGCACCCCTGGTGCGGGCCGGCGCAGGCGCCGCACGTCCGCCGCTCCCCATACACCCGATGACTCCGCCCGTTGCTGCGGTACGCCGACGACGCAGCAGTGGGCGGGCAGACGCTCCGGCCGGCCCCAGCCCGTCGGCGGTTAACCGGAGCTGGAGCCCCTGCCCTGCCCGTGGCCCTGGAAGTGTCCGGCACCTTGTCGTCCGGGCGGGCCAGTCGTCCCCATGTGGCGTCTCGGGGGGCGGGGGCTCACCAGGTTCGCGTACAGACACGCAGCCGACCATCTGGTCACCGATACCCCGCCGTCGTTCGCGAACCCGGTCGGGTTCGGTGGAGCGCGGCATCCGTCCACGCTCGCTGTCTCGTGGTCGGTCCACGTGCCAGGCAGACAGCCCGGTCTCCTGAACGAGTGACTACGACATCCGCAGCGGCGGCGATAAGGCCCCTGAGACGGGAACGGCCCCTCAACCGATCTTAGTTGAGGGGCCGAGCAGGGCTCTCACCTGCAAGTTCTCACAGTGGGCGCGGACGGTTTCGAACCGCCGACATCTGCTTTGTAAGCCTGGCGCGCCTCGCAGGACGCGTCCTGCCGGTCATCACCTGTACTGAGCGCTGCGGCCATTAACCGTAGTTGGCGCCGTACGGTACCTCGGTTGACCGTGGCTGACCGCTCAATCTGGCACGGATCTGGCACGCGTGCCAGCGTTGCTAACCATCGTTTGGTGTCATGCGCGATCGACGCCCGGCCCGTGTGTCAGTGGTCCACGACCAAGTACCAGTCTCGCCCTCGGCTCCTCCCAGGAAGAGGGCCCGTACGTATGAACTCGGCAAGTGCGTGGGGACGAGAACTTCCGCCTACCAGGACGGCAGAATGGTAGTTCAGCATCCGTCAGTGTTACAGGGTGCGCGCCACCGGACTTCAGTTACGGATCTGATGCCTAGGGCGGCATTGACGTACGTAGCCTTTGAGGAGCACAGGTGATGACTAACCCGGATGAGGGCCTGGCCGTCGAGCAGTATCCAGACCTGAATAGACAATTTTACTCCTCTGACCCCGTCACATATTTCAGAAACCGCTACTATCTATTGCTTTTGGCGGCTAGCAAGGCAGACCGATTGGATCAGTTGCTAGAAGAGGGTATCAATTACGAGGGAATCACCGCCAAGTCACAACCGACGGATCCTGATGACGAAGATGAACGGCTTCATCAAACATTCGTCATCACTGAGGCTGAAGTGCTGTTTCACCATGCATCCGAGGCCCTGTTGCGGCTTTACTTCGCCCACATGGGGCGCCCCCAATGCCCGTGGCTTGAGGTCGCTCGCCTAACGAGTTTCTCTAAGTTCAAACGTCACGTGGCGAGGCTCAGGGATCACGAAATTCCAAGAAAACAAATCGGCCAAGTATTCCTTGGATCTATGCCTGATCAACCTACCGAAGAGTGGCAGACTAGCGCTGACGCTATCGCTCGTCTTCTGCGCATCGTGGCACAGCGAACGTTGGAGGACGCACACCTTTACAACTCGTCAAAGCATGGCCTCGCGGTCGTCTCCGGTCCCGCATCTCTGACCATCTCTAGCCCGGCAGGGTCTTCTCTTAACGCAAGCGGGCCCAGCATCACATTTCTTGAGCTATCGACCGACAGAGGCAAATGGTGTAAGACTACCCGCTGGCTGCCCGCTCAGCAGTCCCTTTGGCTTACCAACCTTGTCCTGGTAGAAATGCGCGCTCTGTGGAATGTCGCTAAGGCCCGCTATGTGGACGCCGATATCTCTCGCGTCGAGACTATCCGCCCAGAAGCGCTGAACGAGCTCCAAGCCAGCGCTGCGCCTCTCCGCCGCATGACTTTTGCTTTGCAGTACCATCAACACCCAGGGGCCGAATAGCCGGCACTACTCAGCATCCTGCAATCGAGGCGCGCACTAAATTACCCTTCGGGAGCATCGACACTTCCTCGTGTGGCCTTGATACCGGGATGACTTAGGGTATCTAAGCGAAGACCCTATTAGACGAACGGGTCGCCACTTGTCGGACTCCTTTTTATCTGTGTTACGTCGCGCAACATTGGCAGCCCCGCTGCCCCCATGAAGAACTTCCAATGCTTATCATTGGCAGCCACTTCCGCTCTCAGTTCCGCGTTTCCTCCAAAACTCTCCAAGGCTATGTTCGGAATTGTTAAGAATATGCTTACTCCCGCGTCTGCCCCCTCGCGCAAAATTTGCAGACACAGCGATGCCGCCTCAGCGCTCTGATTGAACAGGTGGTGGGCCTCTTCAACGCCGATGACGATGGCTGGTTTTTCGGGTGTAGGGTCAACGTATCCACCCTTCCCCTTACGGAACTCTAGTATTCGAACGGCAGCAGAGAGCATTCCCAGGGACCGCTCTGTATTATTTCCGGTAAACCAATCAATGACCCCTGCTTTCTTTAGCGGATCGTAGTGCTTTTGCTCTGGAGACCAGTCCATGAGCCACAGCAAATACTTTCCGCTCGAAAATGCCCCGAGGAGAATCAGAGTCATGCTGTTGCTTTTGCCAACCCCCTTACCTCCCGCGATAACGCCATGGCGCACGCCTACTCCAGGTTTGTGTACAGCGATTCGCAGCCGCTCTCCATCCCGCGATTCTCCGACTGTCACCTCGCCAGAATCGGGATCGTAAAGAGGTGCCGATGTATCAACCGGAATGGTGGCGGAATGAAAATCATCCTGGGCTTCTATGTGGCGCCAATATTGAGCGGTTTCGTGATCTCCTATCTCGTTGAATATTACTGCAAGGTTTGACGCGGCACTTCCATTCCCTCTTTCAGCAAGAGGCTCCCATGCTGCAATAGCAAACTGATTTTTTCCCGCCATGTAAGCGCTCATCCCCATGCGCCATAGATCATCCTCATCCGGGCACAATTTCAGGGATTCTTCCCAGATGAAGTCTGGAATCTCGCCGTAATCCTTCTTGTTGCGAGAAATGGAGTCAGGAAGGTAATCAAAAGCGCGCCAGGTCGCCTCATACTCGCCCGGAACAAGGAGCCCTGAAACGCCGTACTGCACTTTCGTGGCCCATGCTACCGCTTCATTCCATGTTTCCGGCCTTAGTGAAGCATCGGGCAGATACCTCGTGTGCAGCTCTTGTAGGATCTCGACGTCCACCGCGCCGCGGAAACCTGCGCGAGCGAGGTCGACGCAAGCTGCAACTAGTGCGGCACCTCTGGGGTTTCCGTTTACTCGCTGTGCCCTGAGCCAGGATTGCAGCAATGCTGGACCGGCCGCCAAGTATTCCGATACGCCATATATAGAGCTATGTTTGACAGCGTCGGCTAGCCGCTCATCGGAAGCAGCGGAGGCCCTGGCGATCTCCCTGGCGCTCCAGAGGCGACTTATTCGAATTGGATCTACCGCTCGAAGCAGGCGATGGCCTATCTCTCGAGATTGATCGTGCAAAGCATTCGGTTCGTAAGCTTGAATGTTCGCGTACGTCTCGAATAGCTGATCTTGCATAGTTGCGACTATTGCTACTCGGAGCCTTCTGAGTGCGTCCAGCAGGGAAGGAGTCAGCCCGTCGCGCCCTAGGAATCCTTCGAGGTCATCCAGCCAAACAAGGAACGGCCCGTGACTGCTGCCTCGGATTGTTTGCGGTAGGTTCGATAGACGCGTCCCCTGCAATGGTGCATAGATCGCGTGGTCAGGCATGCATTGTTGGATCCCGTGAAACGCCGTCCTGCTCTTGCCGGACGTGGAATCACCAGTCAACAGAACCATGCCGCCGTGGACGGCAATGTGTTTCATCTGTTGTGCCACTTCGTGGTCTACATCGCGTAGTACGTATGGTGGCAGCGGGGGCCCGCTGGCGATGGTCCGGGATCGATGAACCCCGAGAGTGAGGGCATCGACTTCATGAACAGTGGCCCAGTCAGCGGTATTTACACTTTCGGTTTCTGCAAGGACGATATTTATCTGCGGGTTCGTTATGATGGGGGCATGAACGTCACCACCTACGGCTACTGACGCGGCCCCGGCTGCTGTGGTGCTCTTCCGTCGCATAACCTTACTCAGTCCGCAGTATCTACGTCCGTGGAAAGACCACCCGCCGCCTCTCCACCTATTGCGATACTCCCTGAACCTGCGGCGAGAACTCCTTCGGAAGGGATTTCTGACGGACTCTGCTGCGCAGAGTTGCGGGCGCGGGTGCTTACGGTGCTCTGAGTAGACCCGCCGACTGCCACGCTCCCGGCGCCGGCCGCCCGGACACTCGCGGCTTGTCCTTCAGTGCTTGTAAGCCAAACCTGAGCTCCCACGCCTATGACCAGCAGCGCGCCTAGCGATACCCACCAAGCTAAGCCAGCGTGATTCGTGGCTATGTTCGTGATGATGCCTATGGCCGCGGCAATCACCACTGATGTTCCAGCAACAAGACTGCGCTTCACAGACGTTGACACCGTCCCCTCCCAGCCTGACGTCGCGTCGTGCACTTAGCGTAACTGCTCAACTTCCCGTCTGACCATCGAATCGCCTCACCTGCGCGAGGAGGTCGGTGGAATGGCTTTGGGCGGGAGCTGCCATGGGGCGAGAGATCATGGCCCCGTAAGCTTCCGGCGCGTCGGGCAGTCTGTGGACCTGCCCGCTAAAGCACGACGTTGGGGCCATGATCTTAGAGGCTCGCCCCATGGTGGCTGCCTAAAGCCGTGGAGCCGACCGCCCCAGCCACAGCGGGTTTCCGCCCTTCGCCCGCAGCACGCGGCGCGCCGCCTGGCGCGGCCAGGCCGGGCGAAGACAGTGGCCGGGCCGCGCCGTCGAGGCGGCGCGCGCCCGCGCCGTGCGCGGGCCTTGATGAAGTAGAGAAAGTCTTACCGCGCTTGCGGTCTTGTGGTCGTACCGCCCTTGCTGCTGCGATGACGGAACCGTCATTCAGGCTGGTCAAGGGGTGGTCATGGCAAAGCTCAAGGTCGTGCGCTGGAACCGCTACGGGCATGATCGTTTGTACGCGAACTTGCCGGATGGCACAGCCGTCGCCTGGGCTGACTGCAGAACAGGCAAGATCACGATCTTGCGCGATGACTACCGAGATGCCGCGCTGGCGGTCCTGACCCAGCACTTAAAGCAGATCACGCCGACTCTGCCGGCCACGCCAGCGCCGGTCCGGGCAACCGCGTCACTGCCTCCTTTGACGCCCCACGACGACCTAGCCTCGAACCTCCCTGGCAAGGCCGTGCGCGCAAAGCTTGATGAGGTGGGGCCTGGTCCGCTGGAGCGGTTCGTTGCCTGGGTGCTTCGGCGGCCGACTGATGGCGATTCATGGCGCACAGGGCTCACCGGTGAACGGCGTGTAGGAGCCGAGTTGAGCCGCCTGGAGCGTCAAGGGTGGAGAGTCCTGCACTCCATCCCCCTCCCCCGAGAAGTAGACATTGATCACTTATTGATCGGGCGGGGCGGGGTGTTCAGCGTCAACACCAAGCACCACCCGAACAAGGCGGTGTGGGTGGGCGACGACGTCGCCAGAATTAACCGCGGCAAGCCCAAACCGTACCCCCGCAAAAGTCGGGCGGAGGCTGAGCGCGTACGAAGGGTGCTGGAGCGCTACTGCGACTTTCCCGTGCCCGTGCATCCGGTTCTCGTCTTCGTCGGAGCTACCGACGTGAAAGTTGCGGCCACCCAGCTCACAGTGCGGGTCTACCGTGAACGGGAGGTTTCTGCCCTGGCGCCCCTCCCGGCGGTGCTACTCCCATCCAGGCTGAGCAGATCTACAACGTCGCCCGTCACCGAGAGGCGTGGCTCACGGCATGAGGCTGCGTGTCGCGCACGCAGTAAATCTGCACGTCATGCGGCTTCGGTGCCGGGCCGCTGCCCGTGCTCCAGGTAGACCGGTGCCGCCTCGTGGCGGGCCTTCGCTGCCGCCAGGATGCGCCGGGCCAATCTGGGGATGGTGCGCTCGGCGACCTCGTCCAGCGAAACGAACGCGAACGCCTTCAGCTCGTCCTGCTGCAAGGTGATCTTGGACAGGTCCGCTGAGCTGAGGTTGCCACCGTCGAAGAGGTACAGCACCTTGTCGCCTTCCGCCTCACTGGGTGCCCAGTCGACGGCGAGCAAGCGGCCCAGCACGGATGTGATCCCGAGTTCCTCATGAACCTCTCGGGAGGCAGCGCGCAGGGGGGACTCGCCGGTCTCGACGTATCCGCCGGGGATCTCCCAGTAGCTCTTGTAAGTCGGCTCAACCATGAGGACGCGCCCCATGGCATCAAAGAACAGCGCACCCGCAGCCATACGCGGATGCGCCATCTTTGCTTCATGTGCGTTCGCTGCCATGCAGCCGAGCGTACCCAGGTCAGACCACATGGAGCCGGTCGGCCAGGGCCGTGAGAGTACGGCTAGGCCGGCCGCGCTGGTTCCGGACCCAGGTCAGTACCAGCTCGCGCGCAAGGTAGTGGCTACGAACCTGCTCCGGCGCCCAAGTCTCGGCTTCGAGGATCTTGGCCATGGCGTCGTCCATCCGATTGTGGGCGCTGAGCGCTCGGGCCACTTCTAGGTTGTGTCGGGTCCGGCGCTCGGTCGGTAGTCCGCTCGTATCGATCTGCGGGCCGAGATCCACTGCTACCTGCATGTCGCCCAGCTCGGCGGCGGTGGCTACTCGGTGGATGGCGACGTTCGTTGGGCCGAAGGCAGTCCATACGTGGTTGGCGTCGTGTCCGAGTTGGCGCGCTGCCCGGTCGGCCTGCCCCAGGAAGTCCCGCGTGGTGCCCCGGTCCTCTGCGCGAGCCGCTGCCATTGATCCCGCGAGGAAGAGCGTCCCGTAGATCGAGAGAAACTCGGGCGTGGCGTCGTCCAGGCCGGGGCGGAGGTACTCGCCCGCATCACCGACAAGCTGCACGGCAGCATCGAACCGACCGTTCGACAGCAGACAGTGGGCCACAGAGCGGAACAGTGAGCCGGTCACGACGCTGTTTCCCGACTGTTGTGCCGCCGCCAGGCCCCGGTCCGCAGCGATCCAGGCAAGGTCCGTCTCGCCGAGCTTGGTCAGAACCATGGCGGCACCTTGGTAGGTCATGGCCGTCAGTTCATGCGCCTGCTCGCGCTCCCGTCCTTCGTATGCCTGCGCAGCGATGAGCGCGTCGGCAAGAAGGAGCGGCAGGCGCCTGGTGGCGAATCCATACCGTGAGTCCTGGTACGCGTCCCAGACTTCCGCCACGCTGCTTCGTAGCTCGTCGAGCGGGGTCGGCTCGCCCTCCGTGGTGACCCCCAACAGTGGGGTGAGCTGGCGGTAGTTCATCAGCGCTGAGCGAAGCGCCGGCACTGTCCGGGTACCGCTGTCGGCTGTCCACTCCAAGAGAGTGGGCTCGGCAATCAGGTCACCGAGGCTCACGTCCAGGGCATCGGCGAGCGACTTGATCACCGAGAGCCTGTCCAGCTCCAGCCGGTTGTTCTCGGCCTTGCTCAGCCAGTCCACCGTGCGGCCGACAAGTCCGGCCAGGACCTCTTGAGACATCCCCCGCCTGCGGCGGTACCAGGCGACTCGTTCGCCGATCGTCAGGTTCGTCGTCATTCCTCGCATGGGAAGAGCGTCCCCCCGTCTCCAGCTACGACCCCGGAGAGATTTTCCGGGGTAGCGCGGTGGCCCGGTCCTAGCGTTGCTGACAACCCGATGGGTTGCCAGGTCGAACGTGCGACGGAGGGGACACGATGGCGCTGACCCCCGCTGAAGTGATGGAACTGATCAGCGAGGTAAGGGAACTTGCTCAGAAGGTGGCAGACCTAGCGAGTCGTGCTGATGCGATGGTCAACCGGCTTGCGACTGCTTCCGAACCAGTTCCTCAAGCTGGTCCATCCGCTCAGCAAGCCGGCGCACGTCCTGGCGGACCTCCGCCAGGTACTCGGTGATCTGCTCGAACTCCGGGCTGCGCCTCGTCGGCCGGGGTTCCCCAGGAAGGGTGACGAAGCTGCCCTTCCCCTGGTGAGAGATGGCGTAACCGTCCTCACGGAGCCGGGCGATCGCTTGGCGGGCGACGGTGCGGGAGACCTCGTGCGCGGTCATCAGCTCCGTCTCAGAAGGCAACTTCTCGCCCGGGGGTAGCTCCCCGTCACGGATTCGCCGCTTGAAATCGTCGGCGATCTCCAGGTACTTCGCACGCCCGGTGAAGTCGGCCATGGCCCCTCTCAGTGGTTGTCGCACTAAGTCCAGCACATCGCACCGACAAGAGTCGAGAAGCACTTGACGTACTAAGTGCGTTAGGTGCAGTCTCATAGCAGGCGACGTACTAAGTACGTCAAGTCGTTCGATCAAGGAGCGCACTCATGCGTCAGATCCCCGTCGACACCTCCGCCGCCTCCGTGATGGTGGCCAAGCCCCCGCAGCCGAAGATCAAGGACCGCCGTTCCGGTGAGGTCGCCACCGACGCTCAGACCGGAGCCACGCTGATGACCGTGGACGTGATGTTCGCTGCCAACGATGAGGTCGAGATCCTGTCAGTGACCGTCCCGGAGACCGGCATCTCCGGTGAGCTGATGATGGGCACCCCGGTCGCGCTGACCGGCCTGATCGCCCGGCCGTGGGAAAACGAGTTCAACGGCCAGAAGCGTCACGGAATCGCCTTCCGCGCCGTCGCGGTCACCTCGCTGGCCGCTGGTGCCTCGTCCTCGAAGGCTGCCTGATCATGTCGTGGAGCTGGGTCTTACTGCTGCTGGTCGTCGCCGTCGCAGGTCTCCTGCGGTGGCGGCGTACCGCCTGGTACTGGCTGACCTTCGGGGTCACCCTCGCCTCCCTGCGCGTCCTGATCCGGTACGCCTCGGTCATGGACGCGTGCGGACTGACCGTTCCACCCTCCCGCTGGCGCCTGGCCCTGACCCGGATGGCCAACCGGCCGGTCCCAGAATCGCGACCGCCCCGCATCCTGCGCCTCCGGCCGACCCGGACCGGCCTGGTAGTGCGGCTCAAGCTCCGCCCCGGGCAGGACGCCTTCGACGTCTCGGCCGCCTGTGACCGGCTCCGGCACTCGTTCGCCATGTACGGCGTCACCTCGCGCGAGCTGCGCTCCGGCGTGGTGGAACTGCGCATGACCGGCTACGACGTGCTGAAGCGGGTGCAGATGCCCGCCAAGGTCGAACGTGAGCCGATGCGGGTGCCGGTTGCTCTGCGCGAGGACGGGGCCGTGCACTACCGCGACTACCGCACCGTCCCTCACGCCCTCACCCTCGGGGCCACCAAGTCCGGCAAGTCCGTCTACCAGCGCAACCTGGTCACCGAACTCGCCGGGCAGGATGTCGCCCTGGTCGGCATCGACTGCAAGCAAGGCGTCGAGCTGTTCCCGCTGGCCCGCCGCTTCTCCGCGCTGGCCGACAACCCCGACACCGCCGCCGACCTCCTCGACGCGCTCGTCCAGCACATGGAGGGCGTCTACCAACTGATCCGCACCGAGCAGCGCATCACCGCCGACGTACCGGACGCGGAGATCGCCGCCGACATCTTCGACCTGCCCGACGACCTGCGCCCAGTACCGATCGTCGTCCTGGTCGATGAGGTCGCCGAACTGGCCCTGTTCGCGACCAAGGAGGAAGAGAAGCGCCGGGACCGGATCATCACCGCCCTGGCACGGCTTGCCCAGCTCGGCCGCGCTGCCGGCATCTACCTGGAGATTTGCGGCCAGCGCTTCGGCTCCGAGCTCGGCAAGGGCATCACCATGCTCCGCGCCCAGCTCACCGGCCGCACCGCCCACCGCGTCAACGACGAATCCTCAGCCAACATGGCCTTCGGCGACATCGCCCCGGACGCCGTGCTCGCCGCGATCCAGATCCCCACCGACACCCCCGGCATCGCCGTCGCCGGTGACTCCTCCGGCGGCTGGGCCCGCATCCGCACTCCGCACACCACGCTGCGCCAAGCCGTGAACGTCTGCAACCGGCACGCCGACCGCACGCCGGACCTGCCCGCCCTGGCGCCCTTCCGCCCCGTGCTGCCGAACCTGACCAAGGTTCCGGCCCCGGCCGTCGAGCCCGCCCCCGCCACGGTCTGACCATGCCCGCTTGACCGGTCGGCGCGACCGCATCGCGCCAGGTCCCTACCCCCTCCATGCCTGAAACAGGAGGCGACACCCATGGACCCGTACGAGGACTTCGACCGCACGGTCAACCTGCTCGGCTCCCTCACCCTGTACGCCCACCAGACCTGTGCCGACCACCACTTTGTCGCCCTGGTCGGCCCGGCACTAGCCGCATCCCTCCCGCCCGGCGTGCTCCCCCCGCTCCCGCCCGGCTACGACCCCAACGACGGCCCCGACTACCCCGGCTGCGGGTGACGACCATGACCCGCTCGATCCGACTCGATGCCGTGCTCGTCCAGGCCGTGATTGCCGGTGCCCTGTCCTTCGCCCACCTGCACGACCTTGCGGCGGCTGCCGGACAGGACGGATGGAAAGCCTGGGCCTACCCGATCAGCGTCGACCTGCTCCTGGTCGCTGCCTGGCGACGGCTCCGCAGCGACGGGCCGTCCCGGCTGGCCTGGTGCTGGTTCCTGATCGCCCTGTTCGCATCCCTTGGCGCCAACGTCGCCACCGCCGGATTCCTCGACCTGGCCAACCCCCCGGCCTGGCTGCGCTTCGGGGTCGCCGGATGGCCCGCCCTCGCCTTCCTCGGCGGCACCCTCCTCGCCCACTCCCCCACCCAGACACCGCCCGATCCAACGGCTGAGCCCGAGCCCGAACTTGTAGAGACGGCGCCGGCCGACTCCGCCCCGACTTCCGAACCCGCGTCCGTCGAGCCCTCGGAGCCTGCCCCGGCACTGCCCGCGGCTGACCCCACGCCCGCTCCGGCCATGCCGGTCCCAGCCGCGCTGGTCGACCACGCCCGCAAGGTCGCCGACGACCACCAGGCCCGCACCGGCACCCCGATCGACACCAACACCCTGCGCGCCCGCCTCGGTGTCCCGGCCCCGATGGCCGATGCGATCGCCGCCCAGCTCGCCTGACCAGACAAGGAGACGACGCCATGCCCGCCCGCGACCACTTCCACTCCGTGATGCGGATCGGCCCCGTACAGATCGGCACCCATCGCGACCGCCACGGCCGCACCAAGCACGCCGCCGTGTGCACCGCCGACCGCTGCGGCTGGTCCGCCGACTACTCCACCTCATCGGCCGCCCAGCTTGCCGCCCGCACCCACCGCTGCAAGGCCCGCTAAGGAGACCCGTCATGGACGTCCCGCTCTGGCTCGCCCTGATCGTCATCGGCTGGCTCGGCATCAAGCTCATCCGCCCGCCCTGGTGGCTCGTCGTTGTCCTGCTCCTCGGCGGCTACCTCCTCGCCGACAGCCTGCTCGCCCCCGTCGTCGACACCGCCGTCAAGTAACCGCCCGAGAAGGAGAACCGCCATGTTCCGTCCCAAGGTCCCGACCAATCCACTGCCGACCGGCATAGTCACCCCGCCCGCCGTCATCGAGCCGACCACCGTCATCCAGCACACCCCGGGCCCCGCCCCTGCTCCGGTCGCTCCGGCGCCGACCCGGCCCACGGTCCAGCTCACCCCCGGCGCCCTGCTCGCCGTCATCGGCGGCGGGACCGCCGTGGTCCTGGTCGTCGGCGCCGTCCTGGTCTCGATGCTCCTTGCGGTCGCCATCACCGCCGCGTCCGTCGCGGTCTGCGCTCTCGTCGCCCGCTCGCTGATCACCGCTGAGGCCAAGCGCCGCTGACCGGCCCCCGGGGCGGCCTCTACCGCCAAGTGTCGTCCGCCCCGGGAGCCGTGCCCCTGTCCGAACCACTGATCCGGAAGGAACCCTCATCATGACCGACCACGCCCACCCCGCACCGCGTATCTGCCCGGTCTGCGACGGCTTCGCTTCCGCCGCCGTGACTCTCGGCGGCCGCGACCGGCACGGACACCTGCGCGTCATCACCGTCCACTGCCCGGCCTGCCACGGCGCCGGCACCCGACCCGCCCGCGCCGCTGCCCTCGCCGGGGGCCGCGCATGACCAACACCGCGACCTTCGCGGGCCTGGACCCGGTCACCCTCGGCGATCTGCTGCGGGTGGCCGGGTCACCGGGCTTCGACCGCTGGCAAGACCAGATCCGCCGCACCGGAGGCTGCGCCAACCCGATCCACCTCACCGGCTGGACCGTCACCAAGGACAAAACCACCGGCGAGGTCCTGCACCGCTACTCCACCGAGGATGAGCCCGGCGGGCGCCTCCGCCTGGCCTGCGGCAACCGCCGCGCCTCCCGCTGCCCGGCCTGCGCCTGGATGTACGCCGCCGACACCTACCACCTGATCCGCGCCGGACTCGCAGGTGACCGGGACAAGGACGTCCCCACCACCGTCCGCGAACACCCCCGCGTCTTCACCACCCTCACCGCACCGTCCTTCGGTCCGGTCCACAACCGCCCGGACTCCGGCCGCTGCCGCTGCGGCACCGCCCACGCACCTGACGACGACACCCTCGGCACCGCGCTGGACCCGGACACCTACGACTACGCGTGCTCCGTGTTGTTCAACAACAACGCGGGACACCTCTGGCAGCGCTTCACCAACCGGCTCCGCCGTGAGATCGCCGCCCGCGCCGGACTCACCCAACGGGAGCTGAAGGAGGCTGCCCGCCTCTCCTACGGCAAGGTCGCCGAGTTCCAGAAGCGCGGCGCCGTCCACTTCCACGCCGTCATCCGCCTCGACGGCCCGGACGGCCCCGAGGACTCGCCGCCCGCCTGGGCCACCGTGCAGCTGCTCACCGACGCCATCCGCGCAGCCATCGCCCACCCGTACACGACCATCACCGTCCCGGCCGCCGCCGACCAACCCGCCCGCACCCTTCGCTGGGGCACCCAGCTCGACATCCGGCCCATCCGCGCCTTCGAGGCCGGCACCGACATCACCGAACAAGCCGTCGCCTCCTACGTCGCCAAGTACGCCACCAAAGCCGCCGAAACGACCGGCACCCTGGACCGCCGCATCGGCGAACTCGCCGAACTCGACCGCCACCAGGTCCCCGAACACGCACAGCGCCTCATCCGGGCCTGCAAGGAACTCGACCCCATCTATCCGGAACGGCGCCTGTGGGCCTGGGCTCACATGCTCGGCTTCCGCGGCCACTTCTCCACCAAGTCCCGCCGCTACTCCACCACCCTCGGCGCACTCCGCCAGATCCGCGCCGACTACCGCGCCGCCCAGCAACGCGAAGCCCTCGGCCTGCCCGACCCCGAGCACGACCAGGACGACACCGTCCTCGTCCTCGCCGACTGGCAGTACGCCGGACACGGCCACACCCCCGGCGAATCCATCCTCGCGGCCTCCATCGCCCGAGACCTCCAGCTCAACCGCGAAACCGCCCGCGAAGCCCTCCACGACCAACTCGCCCTGGAAGGAGAAAGTGCATGAAGGATCGGCTGCTGAGCGTTGCTGAAGTCGCCGAGTACCTGGGGACGACGGAGCGTTTCCCGCGTCGCCTGATAGCCGAGCGGCGCATCGTGTTCGTCAAGGTCGGCCGCCATGTGCGCATTCCGGAGAGCGCCTTGGAGTCGTTCATCGCGGCGAATACCGTGCTCCCGGTTCCGCTGGCTCAGTCTGCGCTTCGGGCGGTGGCCTGATGGCCAACGGCAAGGGCAAGAAACGCCGTTTCGGCTCGGTGCGCAAGCTGCCGTCGGGGCGCTTTCAGGCGCGCTATCGAGGCCCCGACGGGCTGCTCCGTGCGGCACCGCAGACCTTCGCGAGGCAGACGGATGCTGACCGGTGGCTGGTCCGCAAGGAAGCCGAGATCATCGAGGGCCGCTGGCAGAATCCGGACGACAAGATCCCATTCGGGACGTACGCCGACGCCTGGTTCAAGGAGCGCGACTACGCGGCAACCACACGCGAGCGCAACGGCAGTGCTCTGCGCCTGCACATCCTGCCGACGTTCCGCGACGTCAACGTGGGTGACATCAGCACACCGCAGATCCGGCGTTGGCGTGTCGGCCTTCTCGACAGCGGCGTGGGCGAACCGACCGTGGTGAAGGCGTACCAGATCCTTCGGGCGATCATGAATACGGCGGTTGATGACGGGCTGATCCAGCGCAACCCGTGCCGGATCAAGGGTGCCGGTGCCACGAAAACGGCTGAGCGTCCCTTCCTCACGGTCGCCGAGGTGTTCCGGCTCGCCGACGTCGTCCCCGAGCGCTACCGAGCGTTGATCCTGCTCGCCGCCTTCACGTCGCTGCGGTTCGGGGAGCTGGCCGCACTCCAGCGGCATGACGTGGACCTGGAGCGCCGCGTCGTCTCCGTCCGCCGGGCTGCCGCCGAGACGCGTACGGACGGCTTGCTGATCAAGACGCCGAAGAGCGCAGCGGGCATCCGTACGGTCGCGTTCCCGGCCTCGCTGGTCGAGGAGCTGCAAGCCCACCTCTCCGAGTACTCCGGGGCCGGCCGCAACGGACTCGTCTTCGTCGGGCCTCGCGGCGGCATGCTGCGCCGCAACAACTTCCGCCGCATCTGGCTTCGTGCCCTCCCCCAGGCCGGTCTCGGCGACGTCCACTTCCACGACCTGCGGCACACGGGCAACACCCTGGCGGCCACTGGTGGCGCGACCACGCGGGAGCTGATGCACCGGATGGGGCACTCGTCGGTACGGGCGGCGCTGATCTATCAGCATCTGGTCAACGGTCGCGACCATGAGATCGCTGATCACGTGGACCGCCAGATCCGGAAGGTTCGAGATCGGAACGGACCATCTGGCACGTGAGTGGCACGCCGCCCGCTCCCCTCCGTGACGGCGGAGGAACGAACAAGGCCCAGGCTCCCGGTTCAGTACCGGTGGCCTGGGCCTTTGTCGTGCTGCCTACTGGTGGGCGCGGACGGTTTCGAACCGCCGACATCTGCTTTGTAAGAGCAGCGCTCTACCCCTGAGCTACGCACCCGTGGAGTGAGTGAACAGCGTACATGCCGGACCCGTGCATCCTGCAAACCCGGGGCCCAGGGGCCGTGGGCGGGGGTTAGCCCTACCTGAGGGAGGGTGGGTGGCCGGATCGTGGCGGGACGAGGCGGACACGTAGCGTGAGCGGTGAGATACGGAGGACCGGAGGGGGAGTCGTCGTGGGTGCACGCCGGATGTGGGTGGCCGTCGTGATCGGCGGGATGGTGCTGGGGGTGTTCGGCGTCTCGGGGTGCGGGGGTGCCCGGGCGGACGAGGCGCAGGTGGAGCGGAAGGCGTTCGGGTTCCGGGGCGAGACGCTGGTCGTGGACGCGGACGACTCGGAGCTGGTGCTCGTGCCGGCGGATGTGAAGGACGTGGAGGTCAGCCGTCAGGTCGAGGGGTGGGTGGTGATGGGAAACGGACCCGCTCCGGTGTGGAAGCTGGAGCACGGCACGCTGACGCTGCGGGTGGAGTGCGACGCGCTGGTGAGCGACTGTGCGGCGCGGCATGAGGTGCGGGTGCCTCGGGGGGTGGCGGTGACGGTGCGCGACGGTAACGGGGACGTGACCGCCGAGGGGTTCCGGACGGCGCTCAAAGTCACGTCGGACAACGGCACGGTGACCGTGCGGGACGCGGCGGGTCCGGTGGATGTGCGGAGTGACAACGGGGACGTGCGGGTGGAGGGCGCCACGTCGAAGAGCGTGGTGGCGCGCTCGGCGAACGGGGAGATACGTCTCGCGCTCAGGGCGGTGCCGGACCGGGTGGAGGCCGTGACCGACAACGGTGACATCGCCGTCGAACTGCCGCGCGGGACCACCCGGTACGCGGTGCGGGCGGGGAGCGAGAACGGCGAGGTGAAGGTGGAGGTCCCGGCAGGCGAACGCAGCGGACACGTGGTGAAGGCACACAGTGACAATGGGCAAGTCACGGTCCGAGGCGCGAACTAACGGGCCCGTGTGTTCGTCCTTACTGATGGGACAATGAACCGGTCAGGGGCGGACACACGGCACGGGAGCGGATGTGACGGCGACACACGCGCGGCGGTACGTGAGAGATGTGCTCGCGCTGATGTTGTTGCCGGTGCCATTGGTGCTCGTCGCGGTGCCCGGGGCTTTCGCCGGCGGTGGCACGCGGCGCTGGTTCGGCGGACGCGGGGAGAGCCAGCGGGCTGACGCGCAGGCAGCGAAGGACGCGGCAGCGGCGGCGTTCTACGAGTTGGACACGGCCCAGCGGGACCTGCGGATCTCGATCGAGACGATCACGGCGGTGGACGCGTCGCCGGGGGCGCGCCGGGCCGTGGACGACTTCGCCGCGCTGGGCAGGCGGATCGACGAGGTGAGCCACGCGTACATCACGGCGGTCGACGCTTACGACCTCGACCGTGACGATCTGGAGGCCTCGATCGCCTCGCGAGCGCGCGGCGAGCTGAACCGCGCCAAGGACGACCTGCTGCGGGTGAAGGGCGAGCTGGAGCAGTTCGAGCAGGGGCTCGGGCCGCTGCTGGACAAGGCGGAGACCCAGCTCGCGAGGCTGGCGCCCGCCGTCGAGCGGGCGCGGGCGGCGCTCCTCTCCGCGAGCAACGCTCTCGACGCGGCACGCGGTTCCGGGCTGCGCGCGGATGATCTCGCGGCGCGACTCGCCGCCCTCGGGCCGGAGCTGACCAAGCTCAATCAGGGTGCCGGACAGCACGGCGTCGCCGAGACGTTGCAGCGGGCCGACCGGGTCCTGCGGGACGCCGAGGCGGTGCGGGCGGAGGCGGAACGGCTGCCGGAGCGGGCGGCCGAGACGGACAAGCGGCTGGTCTCCCTCCGGACGCGTGCGCAGGCGCTCTGGAACCGTGCCGCAGCTGTCGAGCCGGTCCTGAGCGAGCTGCGCCGCCGGTTCAGTGCCGCCTGCTGGCAGGACCTCCAGCATGTGCCCGAGCAGGCCGCCGAGAGTGTCCACCAGGCGGAGGGGAAGCTGCGGGAGGCGGCCCAGGCCCGCGCGGAGCAGCGGTGGGCCGACGCGACGGCGATGCTCTCGACCGTGCGGGCCCTGCTGAACGGCGCCGATGAGGCCGTATCGGCCGCCGGTGACCGGCTCAACCGGTTGAACGCCGTCTCCAAGGACCCGGAGGCGGAGATTCAGCGCACCCGCTTCGCGATCCGGGACGCCCAGCGGCTCGCCATGGCCGGGCGGCACACTCCCGAGCCGCGCCATGCCCGGCCTCTGGACGACTCGGTGGCCCGGCTGGACCGGGCGATCGAGGGGCTGGAAGGCCGGCATCCGGACTACTGGCACTTCCTGACCGAGACGGAGGCGGTGCGGGCGTCGGTGGCGCGTGTGGTGGAGATGATCAGGGAAGACCGGGGCGGCGGAGGCTGACGGCGCGGTTAACCTGGGGCCATGCCTCGCTACGAGTACCGCTGCCGCACCTGCGGAGACACGTTCGAACTGAACCGTCCCATGGCCGAGTCGTCCGCGCCCGCGGCCTGCCCTGCCGGTCACGACGACACCGTCAAGCTGCTGTCCGCCGTCGCCGTGGGCGGTACGGCCAAGGGTGGCGCGCCCGCGCCGTCCCAGGGCGGGGGCGGCGGGTGCTGCGGCGGCGGCTGCTGCGGCTGATTCCCGCTCGGGACCGCTGCCGAGGGAGCGAGGGGGCGCAGCCCGTTGGTCCGGCGCCGCTGAGCGCCGGCGTGCCGGAGATCGCGTCGGTGTGTGCCGCCGCACGGTGCCTCGCATGACGCTCAGCCGCACAGCGACGCGCCGTTCGTGCCGCCACCCGGCTCACGGCCCGGCCCGGCCCCGCCGACCCGCGGATCGGCCCCCGCCACCGCCGTAAGCCCCGCCGGAACGCCCGATCGTCCACGCGCGTCCACAGGGCGCGGGGCGCGGTCGATGGGTATGCCGAGGGGGGAACGAGCCGCTGCGGGACCCCCGTCGCGCGGCCGGGGGCCCGCCACGGCGCCGTACGTCGTGGACGGGGCCACGGTCTCCGTGGTCCGTGGCCAACTGGGCGGCGCGCCGCTCCAGTTCCCTTCACGAGGCTCGGGGTCGGCCCGGGGAGCGGCGCGGGCCGGGCCGGTCGCCCTCAGGCGATCCTGTGCGGCTGCCTTCAAGCGCCGAGCGCCGTACGCCGGCGAACCCGCCCGGCACACTGCGGAGAACCACAGGAAATGTCTGCGGAGGCCTTCAGTGTGCCTTCAGCTCCGTTTTTCTAACGTGGAGTCATGGAACGCTGGATCAACAGCCTCATGGACACCCTCGGTGCGCCAGGCGCGGGACTCGCGATCGCCTTGGAGAACCTCTTCCCGCCGCTGCCCAGCGAGGTGATCCTGCCGATGGCGGGGTTCGCCTCCGCGACCGGCCGGATCGATCTCGTCGCCGCGCTGCTGTGGACGACGGCCGGCTCGGTCATCGGCGCACTCGCGCTGTACGGAGTCGGGGCGCTGCTCGGCCGGGAGCGGACGATCGCCATCGCGAGCAGGCTGCCGCTGGTCAAGGTCAGCGACATCGAGCGGACGGAGGCGTGGTTCGGACGGCACGGCACCAAGGCGGTGTTCTTCGGGCGGATGATCCCTGTCTTCCGGAGCCTCATATCCGTCCCGGCCGGTGTCGAGCGCATGCCGCTGCCGGTGTTCCTCTGGCTGACGACGCTCGGCAGCGCCATCTGGAACACCGCGTTCGTCCTCGCCGGTTACGCGCTGGGTGACAACTGGGAGCAGGTGACCCACTACGTGTCGCTGTACTCGAAGGTGGTGCTGGTGGTGGCCGTCGGCTCGGTGGTGGCGTTCGTCGGGGTCCGGGTCCTCAGGCCGGGGACGGGCGCACGGCGGAGCTGAACCGGCGGAGGATCTCCTCGCCCGCCGCCACGCCCCGTTCCTCCAGTACGTCGACGTGGCCGGCGCTCCACCCGGTTTCGGCGAGCTCCCCGTGGCCGGGCCGCCAGCCCCGGTCCGCGGCGAGCAGCAGATCGGCGTCAAGCAGTGAGTCACCGGCGGCCAGCACGCGGTCGGTCCCGGCGCGGCGGGCGACTTCGCGGACCGCGGCGCTCTTGGTGAGGGGCTGGGGGACGGCGTACACCTTGCGTCCCTGGAGGGAGACGGCCCAGCCGCGCGGCGCGGCCCACGCGGCCAGTTCCTTCATCCACTCGTCGGGCAGCAGGGCGCGTTCGACGACCAGGTAGGCGAAGAGGTCCTCGGCGACGCGTTCCTTCAGGAGCCAGGCCGGGTCGGCGACGGTCAGCAGGTGGTCACGGACCTCGGCGAGGGTGGCGCACTCGTCGGCGAGGCGGGTGGCGACGGTACGCCGCCAGTCGGGGTCGGAGGCGCCGTCGACCAGCAGGTGTCCGCCGTTGGCGCAGATCGCGTACCGGGGAGGGGGTCCGGGGAGCCGGATGCGGTGGTACTGCTCGCGGGTGCGGGTGGTGGTGGGTACGAAGACGGCGTGCTGCGGCAGTTCGGTCAGCAGGGCGGCGGCGGTCTCCGTCACGTACGACAGGGGCTGGTGCTGGTACGTCTCGACGCACAGCAGGCGCGGTGCTTCGGCGTCCGGCATGGTCAGGCCGAGGGCGGCGGCGGAGTAGATGAGCGTGCGGTCGAGGTCGCTGGCGACGAGGCTGGTCACGGTCATCGGCCGGTCACCGCCCTGCCGTCGGCGCCTGTCGCGCCCTTGGTGTACTTGGGGTGGATCAGCCCGACGCAGGTGTAGTGCAGGTCGTCGACCTCCTCGACCGGTACGCCGCGCTGTTCGGCCAGCAGCCGCACGTGGTCGAGGTCGGCGCCCGCGCCTCGCTGGGCGAGGATCTTCCAGGGGACGCGGCGCAGCAGGACGCGGGTGGTCTCGCCGACGCCGGGCTTGACCAGGTTGACGTCGTGGATGCCGTACTCGTCGCTGATCCGCTCGACGGCGGACCAGCCGTCCCAGGTGGGGGTGCGGTCGGTGGCGAGGAGTTCCTTGGCGTCGGCGTCGACGGCGGTGGTGACATCGTCGAAGTGGGCGGCGACGGTGTCGAGGAAGGTGCGGGAGACGTCGGTGCCGGCGAGTTCACGGTAGAACTTGGCGCCGTGGAAGTCGTCCGGGCCGACGAGGTCGGCGCGGAGCACCGTGCGCGATATGAGGCCGGAGACGGTGGAGTTGAGGCAGGCGGAGGGGATGAGGAAGTCCTCGCGGGTGCCGTAGGTGCGGACGCAGGATCCGGGATCGGCGAGGACGGCGATCTCCGGGTCGAAGCCGGGGAAGTCCTCCAGGGCCGCCGCCAGTTCGCGGGTGATGGCGCCCTTGCCGGTCCAGCCGTCGACGAAGACGACGTCGGCGGGGTCGTGGTGCTGCTGGAGCCAGCGCAGCGCGTTGGCGTCGATGCCCCGGCCGCGCACGATGGACACGGCGTAGTGCGGGAGGTCGAGGCCGTGCCGGTGGAGCGCCCAGCGGCGCATGAGTACGCCGACGGGGGTGCCGGCGCGGGCCAGCGACACGAGCACGGGGCGAGGGGACCGCTCGGCGAGGACCGTCTCGGTGACGGTGCCGACGGCGCGGGCGATCCGGGCGGCGGAGGTGCCGAGCGCGGCGTGGAAGAGGGCCTGGTACTGGTCGCTGGGCTGGTACTCGACGGGCAGGGACTCCGCGTAGTGGGCGCCGCCGCTCTGGATCGCCTCCTCGCGCTCCTCGGTCGGGGCCTCCAGCTGGACGTCCGAGAGGTCCTGGAGGAGCCAGCCGACCTCCTCGGGGGCGTAGGACGAGAAGGCGGGGCCTCGGAGAGGCTCGGGCAGCATGGTGGCCCTTTCGGCGGGGGCTTCGGCGGGGACGTAGGACGGTACGACGGCCAGCAGCACCTGCGGTACGTGCGCGGCGAGCTGCGCGAGCAGCCCGTCCGGGGCGTGGAGCGCGGGGGTGTCGGCGGCCGAGTCGACGACGGCGACGACGGCGTCGAAGCCGGCACCCGCGACGTTGTAGGCGTACCGGTCGCCGGGCCCGTCGGCGGGGTCGTCGTGCGCGCGGAAGACGAGCCGGGTGCGGATCGCGTAGCCGGGGTCGTCGACGGCGAGGACGGGCGAGCGGGTGGTGGTCGAGAACCGCACCTCGGCGCCGCCGCGCTCCTCGAGTGCGACGCCCAGCGCGAGCGGCGCGTACATCAGCTCCTCGCAGCCCAGCACGAGCACGCGGCGGGGGGCGTCCTGCCCCGTGGTGCCCCGGGCTGGACCCAGCGCGTCGGCGAGGCGGGCGGCCATGGCGGGCAGCGCGGCTTCCAGGCGGGCGCGGTGGGCGGGCGTGAAGCCGTGCCGGCCCCCGTCGGGTACGCCGTCCGGCCACCCGAGCTCGACGCGCCGCACGGACGCGGCCGACGCCACGCCACCGGCGCCCGCGGCACCAGCGCCCGCACGCCTCCCGGCTCCCCGGCCCGGCCCCGCACCCGCGCCTGCCCCAGCGCCCGCAGCCGCACCCGAGCCCGGCCCCGCACTCACGCCCGCACCCGCCGCTTCGTGCTCGCCCACCAGGGCCTGGCCGCGTTCCAGGACGCCCTCGGGCAGCCGTACCGTGCCGGCGGCCAGGGTGACCAGGTCCACGCGGGCCCCGATCTCCGAGGCGAAGGTCTCCAGGCGGTCCTGGTCGGCGGCCGAGCGCATGTCGACGAGCGCGACTATCACGTACCGCTCGCGCGGGTAGCGCGCGTGGAGGGCACGCACCGTGTTGAGCACCGTGTTGCCGGTGGAGAACTCGTCGTCGACCAGCACCAGCGGTCCGGGCCCGGCGAGGAGCGCCGGGTCCTCGGGGAGCAGGAGGTGGGAGGTGGCGTGGGAGTGGGACTCCTCGAAACCGCCCGCCCGGGTGACCCCGGGTACCGGGCGGCGCGTGGAGTGCAGGTACGGCGCCACCGCCAGGCCGTCGGCGACCGAGTGCCCCAGTCCGGTCGCCGTCTCCGCGTACCCGAGCACCACGGCCCGCGCGGCGTCGGCGGGGCCGAGCAGCTCACGGACCCGTACGCCCAGGTCGTGGCCCGACCGCCACACCACACCCGGGCTCTGCGGGACGTGCTTGCCGAGCACGTTGGAGACGAGCAGGTGCGCCCGCTTCGGGTTGCGCCGCAGCGCCAGGCCCAGCAGCTCGCGCAACCGCCGGTCGCCGGTCAGCTCGACCCCGAGCCGCTCCGACACCCACGTACCCGACCAGACCGTCACGTTTCCGTTCCCCTTCACTTGACCAGTCCCGCGGCCAGCAGCTCCACGAAGCCGACGTCCTCCTTCGCGACGCCGAAGACCTCCGCCCGCTGGAGGGTCCGCTCGGCCCATGCGCGGTGGGGTTTCACTTCATTCATCTTGTTCGTGTAGGCGCTGCGCAGCACCCCGCCGCCGTCCCGGTCGGGCCGCAGGATGTCCTGGGCGTCGCTGTACTCCTCGTGACTGACGACGGACAGCGCGTGCACGGGCAGCACGTGGGACGGGTGGATGCAGGTCTTGCCGAGCAGACCGTTGGCCCGGTCCAGCTCGATCTCCCGCAGCAGCCCGTCCAGGTCGTGCTCGATCAGGGCGGTGCGCAGCTCGTCGGCACGTTGCTCCGTGAAGGGGCTGCGGCGCAGCTGCGGCTTGAAGATACGTTCCTGGAGGCGGAAGTACTCCCAGACCGGGCCGGTGATGGTGAAGCCGGTGCCGTCGGACCGGCCCAGGACGTTGACGACGTCCGCGATGACGCCGGCGACGATCTGGACGTCGTACGCCGTCATGTCGGGCGAGCGGCGCAGTCCGTACGCGGAGCAGAAGTCGGTGACGCCGAGGCGCAGCGCGAGGACCCGGTCCCGGTACTTGTCGACGGTCCGCCCGATACCGGCGAGCGTCTCGCGCCTGGTCTCCAGGTGGAGCAGCTCGGGCGACTCCAGTACGGGCATGGCGAACAGCCGCCGCCCGCACATGTTCTCGGCCACGGTCAGGGCCTCCATGAACGCCCCGCCGCGCTCCTCGGTGAACTTGGGCAGAACGAATCCGGACAGCAGCCGTACGGACGGTCCGAGGCGCCGCACCAGGTCGGAGATCTGTCCCGCTTCCCGTACCCGGATGAAGAGCAGCGGCGGCTCGCCGTCCCGCTGTTCCAGGTCGGCGAACTGGCGGACGAGGTTCTCCTCCGCCCCGGCGACGTCACGGTCGTCGATGGAGTCCTCCAGGCACAGGACCATCGACACGACGCCGCGCCGCACCTGCTTCATCACGTCGTCGGCGAGCCGTGGCCGGGTCGCGGGGCTGTAGAGCGTGGCTCCGAGAGCGGCCGCGAGGACGTGTACCGGGGAGTCGGCGCCGAACTCGCACGGTTCGCGGTGGAAGAGCGCGGCCCGGGCAGTGGCCGGGATGTGCCCGAAATGACGCATGAGTCTCCCCCGTACTACCGTGACGGCCCTGATGACATGTGGCCGGTAATAGTACGTAGGGACCGGTGGCCCAGGTTCCCCGAGGTCATGAACTTCAGGTAACTCGTCCGCTTCTCGCCCCCGCCGCGCGGCCCCCGCGTTGTCCGCCGCGCGGGCCGCCAGGCAGGATGTCGGGCATGACGCACGCCATGCTGAAGGGCTCGAACGTCCCGCTCGACGCCGCGGCCGTACGGGCCGTACTGTGCTGGACCCCCGGCCCCGGGGTGCCGGACGTGGACGCCTCCGCCCTGCTGCTCGGGACGGACGGGCGGGTGCGTTCGGACGAGGACTTCGTCTTCTACAACCAGCCGCGCCACCCCTCGGGGCTGGTGCGGCGGCTGTCGAAGAAGCGTGTGCCGGAGGGCCTGACCGACACGGTCGAGGCGGACCTGGCGGCGCTGGACGCCTCGGTGGACCAGGTGGTGCTGGCGGCGTCGTCGGACGGGGACACCTTCGACTCTGTACGCGATCTGCGGATCCTGCTGTACGACGCCGGCTCCGGCGCCACGGAGCCGCTGGCGGTCTTCGAGGTGAAGCCGGAGACGGGCGAGGAGACGGCCATCATCTGCGGCGAACTGTACCGCCGCGGGGAGGGCTGGAAGTTCCGCGCGGTGGGGCAGGGCTACCCGACCGGGCTGATCGGTCTGGCCACGGCGTTCGGGATCTCGGTGGACGAGGCCGAGGAGGCGGACGGGGCGGGAGAGGCCCGGGAGGCGGAGGAAGGCGCGGCGCCGGATGGCCGGGCCGCCGCGGCGGACGCGTCGGCGACCGCGCCCACCACCGCGGTCCCCGCGCCCCCGGCGGGTGCCGCGGCGCCCCCCGCGCCGGTGGCGCCCCCGGTGCCCGCCTCTCCCCCGCCCCCGCCCCCGGCAGGCGCGCCCGCGTACGGCTACCCGCAGTCCGGTTCACCCCAGCCCGCGTACGGCTATCCGCCCCACGACCCGGCCCGGCCGGGCCAGGGGCAGCCGGGCGCGGGGCAGCCCGGCCAGGGGCAGCCGGCGTACGGCTACCCACAGCCCGCCGCGGCCGCCGCGCCCGCGCCGGACCCGAACTTCCGGTTGCCGCCGATGGGGCCGCAGTTCGTCCGTGCCTGACCGCCTCAGACCTTGCCGGCCTTGAAGCCTCGCCCCCATTGCATGCCCCAGCCGTACAGCCGGTCCAGCTCGGCCTGGAAGCCGTACACGAAGCGGACCTCGCGCCGTACCACCAGCTCGTCCTTGACGTTCTCCAGCATGAACACCGCGCAGGAACGGGCCTGCGGGGCGCGCTCGTCGAGCTCGATCTCGATGCGCGGGCCGTTGCTCGGGTACAGCGTCATCGTGGCGTGCGTACGGTCGAACGCGGGAGTCTGGTCGTAGATGTAGACGAAGAACAGCAGGCGCTTGATCGCGTCCCGGTGGTCGAGGTTGACGAAGATCGTCTCGCCGGACGGTGCGCCGAACCGGTCGTCGCCGCTGAGCTTCACGTACGGCGGTGAGTTGAGGTCCCCGAAGAAGCCGCCGAGCGGCTGGACCACACCTTTGGTGCCGTCCTTCAGTTCGTACAGGCAGCCGATGTCCAGGTCCACGTTGACCACGCCCTGCGTGTGGGCCTGGACCACGTCGGGTTTGAAGAGCTTGAGGGGATGCCTCAGCAGCCGTCCGCTCCTCTTGGACCGGCTCTCGATGTCGGAGGTGCGCATCCGCCACGAGAGGTTGACGCGCAGGTTCCCGGTCGCCGCGCCCTGCTTGCTGAGCGAGACCGACGGGCGGCGCTTGGTCAGATCGATGGCGTTCGTCGAGGCGCTGCCCGAGTCGAACTGCGCCGCGTTGTTCTGCCGCAGGTTGTCCCAGAAGGCCATGCTCCCACCCCCAGTCGTCCGGTCCCCCATGGGATCCGCTCGGATACGCGGCGGGGCGGCCGGGAGCACCCGGCCGCCCCGCAACGGAAGCGTTCCTCAATGCCGGGCCCGCCACACTCCGGCGGGGTCCGGCGAATGTCACACGGCGATGTGTGTCTTCTCCTCCTCGCCCGCCGCCGCCAGCGTCTTGTTGCGGCGCAGGGAGGACAGGAAGGACGCGGCGATCAGGAAGACCCCGACGAGGCCGGTGACGATCTCGCTGATCTCGTGCTGGATGGTGACGAGCAGGATGACGGCCAGCGCGCCGATCGCGTAGTGCGCGCCGTGCTCCAGGTAGACGTAGTCGTCCAGCGTGCCCTGGCGGACCAGGTAGACGGTGAGCGACCGGACGTACATCGCGCCGATGCCCAGGCCCAGCGCCATCCAGAAGATGTGGTTGGTGATGGCGAAGGCGCCGATGACTCCGTCGAAGGAGAAGGAGGCGTCCAGGACCTCGAGGTACAGGAAGAGGAAGAAGGCCGCCTTGCCGGCGAGGCCGACCGCGGAGACCGGCTTGCCCTCCTTCTTCGCCTTCTCCTCCTCCTCGTGCTCGCGCTCCTCCTCTTCCTCCAGCTTGTTCTCGAAGTAGCCGGAGAGGCCGCCGACGATCAGGTAGGTGATCAGGCCCGCCACGCCGGACAGCAGCACGGTGGCCGCCTTGTCGGCGTGCCCGGTGCTGGTGTGTGCCTGGGTGGCGAAGGTCATGGCGGTGATCATGAGGACGATCAGCGCGACGCAGACCGAGAGCATGTCGACCTTGCCGAGCTTGGAGGTCGGGCGCTCCAGCCACGTGAGCCACTGGTGCTCGCGCTCCTCGAACAGGAAGTCGAGGAAGATCATCAGCAGGAACATGCCACCGAAGGCGGCGATGGCGGCGTGCGCGTCGGTGACGAGATCCTCGTACCGCCCGGGGTTGTCCATGGCGAGCTGGACGGCCTCGATGGGGCCGACCTGGGCGCTGATGGCGACGATCACGACGGGGAAGACCAGCCGCATACCGAAGACCGCGATCAGAATGCCGATCGTCAGGAAGATCTTCTGCCAGAAGGCGTTCATCTTCTTGAGGATTCCGGCGTTGACCACCGCGTTGTCGAACGACAGCGAGATCTCGAGGATCGACAGGATCAGTACGATCCCGAACGCCTCCCAGCCCCACTGCCAGGCGGCGAAAGCTAGGCCGAGCGCCGTGACGGCGAACGACCAGCC
Organism: Streptomyces gobitricini; assembly: GCF_039532985.1. Lineage (NCBI taxonomy): Bacteria > Bacillati > Actinomycetota > Actinomycetes > Kitasatosporales > Streptomycetaceae > Streptomyces > Streptomyces gobitricini. The sequence continues at coordinate 109,374 of NZ_BAAASR010000002.1, forward strand.
GAAGGTTTTCAGAACCACTGGCTACCCAATCGTGTTAAGTACGGATACGGGTCTCCCCCGCGCCGTGCGCGCCGGGCTTTGACCAGCCCGGAGACGTGCTTCAGGAAACATTGACCCCGAAGTCTAGAGCGATGCCCCGCAACCCCGATGCGTACCCCTGTCCTACCGCCCGGAACTTCCACTCCCCGCCGTACCGGTAGAGCTCGCCGAAGATCATCGCGGTTTCGGTGGAGGCGTCCTCGCTGAGGTCGTACCGCGCGAGCTCCTGTCCGTCGGCCTGGTTGACCACGCGGATGAAGGCGTTGCTGACCTGGCCGAAGGTCTGGCCCCGGTTGTCGGCCTCATGGATGGACACCGGAAAAATGATCTTGTCCACGTCGGCCGGCACCCTGGGGAGGTCGACGATCAGCGACTCGTCGTCGCCGTCGCCCTCGCCGGTGAGGTTGTCACCGGTGTGCTCGACGGAGCCGTCGGGGCTGGTGAGGTTGTTGTAGAACACGAACCATTCGTCGCCGAGCACCCTGCCCTCCCGGCAGAGAAGTGCGCTGGCGTCGAGGTCGAAGGGCGCTCCGGTGGTGGAGCGCGCGTCCCAGCCGAGTCCTACCAGCACCTGGGTGAGGTTGGGTGCGGCCTTGGAGAGGGAGACGTTGCCTCCCTTGGCGAGCGTGACGCCCATGACGGTGGTTCCTCCCCTGAGAAGTGCTGCTGCGTTGTTCCGGGGACGAAGGCCCCCGGCCCCCGGCCCCCCGGCCCGGAGCGCGGTCGCGGTGCGCCCGGAGCAGATGGGTGAGGCACGTCCGGCGCCGCACGGAAGCGTGCGGCGCCGGACGAGACTGCACGGCGGTCGAGCCCGTGCACCCTCAAGCGCTACGGACGGCACCCGCACCGGGCGGCCACCCCGCGGGCCGGGACGGCGGCCGCCGCGTGGACGGCCTTCCGCCCCCGCCGCGAGAGCGGGGCCGGTGGCCCGTGGCCGGACGGTACCGGCGGCGCCGCGGGCGGTGCGCCCGCGGCGGGCCCGTACCGGGCAGGTCCGGGCGGCGCCGTGACGACGGGTACGGGGCGCACGCGCGCCGCCCCGTGGCACCGGGCCGTGGCACGGGACCGTGGCACGGGGCCGTGGCGCCGGCCCGCCTTTGGCGCCGCTCCGTCGCCGGGGCGGGCCGGGCGGGCGGGCCGGTGCGGCGCCGTCCGTTGCCGGGGGTGCGGGTCAGACGTTGACGCCGAAGTCCTGCGCGATGCCGCGCAGACCCGAGGCGTAGCCCTGGCCCACGGCGCGGAACTTCCACTCCGCGCCGTTGCGGTACAGCTCGCCGAAGACCATGGCGGTCTCCGTCGAGGCGTCCTCGCTCAGGTCGTAGCGGGCGATCTCGGCGCCGCCGGCCTGGTTCACGACGCGGATGAACGCGTTGCGGACCTGGCCGAAGGACTGCTGGCGGGTCTCGGCGTCGTAGATCGACACCGGGAAGACAATCTTGGCGACGTCGGCGGGGACGTTGGCCAGGTCGACCTTGACCTGCTCGTCGTCGCCCTCGCCCTCACCGGTGAGGTTGTCACCGGTGTGCTCGACCGAGCCGTCCGCGCTCTTCAGGTTGTTGAAGAACACGAAGTCCTGGTCGTTGCGGACCTTGCCCTCGGCGTTGACCAGAATGGCGCTGGCGTCGAGGTCGAAGTCCGTTCCGGTGGTGGTGCGGACGTCCCAGCCCAGACCGACGGTGACTGCCGTCAGGCCCGGGGCCTCCTTGGTCAGCGAGACGTTGCCGCCCTTGCTGAGGCTGACTCCCACGAGTCCCTCCATTGGTTTCCAGGGGCAGCGCCCCCGTGGTGCGTTGGCATCGGATCAACGAATGGATCCTAGTGACCGGTTCCCGTCATGAGCGGGCACTTGAGCCGAAGATTCAGAGGGTGTCGAGCGCCGCGACGTACTCGTTGAGGTCACGGGCGTCCGGCAGGCCGTTGACGACGGTCCAGCGGACGACGCCGTCCTTGTCGATGATGAAGGTGCCGCGGACCGCGCAGCCCTTCTCCTCGTCGAAGACGCCGTACGCGCGCGAGACCTCGCCGTGCGGCCAGAAGTCCGACAGCAGCGGGTACTCCAGCCCCTCCTGATCGGCGAAGACCCGGAGCGTGTGGATCGAGTCGTTGGAGACGGCGAGGAGCTGGGTGTCGTCGTTGACGAACTTCGGCAGCTCGTCGCGGAGCGCGCACAGCTCGCCCGTGCACACTCCGGTGAAGGCGAAGGGGTAGAAGAGGAGCACGACGTTCTTACGGCCGCGGAAGTCCGCGAGCGCCACGGTACGGCCGTGGTTGTCCTTCAGCGCGAAGTCCGGGGCCTTGGTGCCGACCTGGACAGGCGCGGTCGTCTCGATCGTCTCGATCGCCATGACAGAAAGCATCCCTTCGCGGGTCTCGCCGGTCTCGTGGGGTCCCACCCTACGCACAGGGCCCCCG